>JBAZVM010000005.1:0-95573 GCA_041660885.1 Patescibacteria group bacterium
TTATCTAAGGTTATTAACCTTGGAATGACTCCTCCTTTGTAAAAAGCGCTCCAATGTTTAAGAAGAACATTGTTAATATCATATAGCTTAACTATGCCTCTTCCTTTTTTTGTGCCTAAAGCATAAGACACGTCTTCATTATACTTTTCATAATCATTGGCTACATATCCTGTTGGAACTGTATAGGAGCAAACATCTATGGTTTTATCTGGATTGCCTCTATTATCATTATCACCGTCTTTATAGTATGTTTCTTCTTCTGAAATGGTATTATCATCATCATTGCAATCATTTAATGTGTTTACCCCGTCATTATCATGATCATTATCGTTAATATCCGTATTATTAGTTACATACCCAGTTATTGCAGTACAACTTAATAAATCTACTTCATTATTACCTAAACCATCATTATCTAAATCTTGGTAATAGTTTACTTTACCTAAAACATTAATATCATCATCATTACAGTCTATGTCTGTTTCTATTCCATCATTATCATGATCATTGTCATTGGTGTCTGTACCAGAGGAAAGGATGGAAGGACCAAGAAGACCGTCGTGGTCTGCGTCTATATAGAGGTAACCGAGGTAGGCTGTACCGGCATAAGAGCCCACTTCTGCGCTATTAGCTCCATAGGCACCTATTAATATATCATCATGACCATCATTATTTACATCTCCGGCGGAAGAGACATAACCAGCATAATCCCAAATTGCTTCACCGGTAAATTTCACATCCGCATCTGATAAACTGATAGTACCGGTATATGGCGTGCTTTGGCCGTAGATAAGATAAGCAGCGCCGGCGTAACTATCAACCCCGTCCCCCGCTATAAGAATATCATCATAACCATCTTGGTTAACATCCCCGGCGGAAGAGACGTCGCCCACGTTATCAGCGACTGCTTCACCCGTAAACTCGGCATCGGCGTCTGCTAGGCTGATAGTACCGGTATATGGCGTGCTTTGGCCGTAGATAAGGTAAGCGGCGCCGGCACCTGAATTATTACCAAATGCTCCTATTAAAAAATCATCATAGCTGTCATTATTCAAGTCTCCAACAGAAGAAACGGACCACCCAGCACCATCGCTTGCGGCTTCGCCGGTAAATTTAGCGTCTGCATCAGCTAGGCTGATAGTACCGGTATATGGCGTGCTTTGACCATAAATAAAGTAAGCGGCGCCGGCGTTAGAGCCGCCGCCATCGTCATTTGTTGCACCTATTAAAATATCATCATAACCATCGTTATTTACATCTCCAGCGGAAGAAACGGACCACCCAATATAATCACCAGCTGCCTCTCCGGTCAATTCAGCGTCCGCATCCGCTAGGCTTATAGTACCGGTATATGGCGTGCTTTGACCGTAAATAAGATAAACCGCGCCGGCGTTAGAGCCGCCGTCATCATTATACCTTGCCCCTACTAAAATATCATTATAACCATCATTGTTAATGTCGCCGGCTGAAGAAAGTGAAGTACCAGCGCCATCACCAGCCGCTTCGCCTGTGAATTGCGCATTCGCAGTGGATAAGTTTATAGTGCCGGCAAATGGCGTGCTTTGACCATAAATAATATAAACGGCGCCAGCCATAAACCCTGCTGCATCATTATGATACGCGCCTATTAAAATATCATCATAGCCATCGTTGTTAATATCGCAAAGAAAAACACTGCTAGCTTGGTCGCCAGCCGCTTCACCGGTAAACTCTTCAAACATAGACAAACTATATTCTTCTTGAGAAAAGGTGGCTAAGGGGAAAACCAATAGCAGAAATAGTAATATTTTTTTCATCTTTATTTTAAAAAACTAAATATCCAAATTCTTTACCGTTTTAGCGTGCGTTTGAATAAATCTTTTTCTGGGGCCGACTTCCGAACCCATTAAAATATCAAATGTTTCATCGGCTTTTACAGCGTTTTCTATATCTACTTTCTTTAATATTCTTCTGGCTGGGTCCATGGTTGTTTCCCAAAGCTGGGTAGGATTCATTTCACCTAAACCTTTGTAGCGCTGGATATTAATGCCACCCACTTTTTCTCCCACGCCCACTTCGCCCGCGTTTTCTTCGCCCGTTGCAATTGCTACGGGAGCGGGCTCTTCTTTTTTCTTTTTTACTTTTCCTTTGGCTATGGCTTTTTCTAAACTTTCGTTGGTTAATTTTTTAACCAGCTTATCTTTTTCTTCGTCGGAATAAACATATTCCGCTTTAGCGCCTTTGGATAATCTATAAAGCGGCGGCTGGGCAATGTATAAATGGCCCTGCTTGATCAATTCCGGAAAATGCCTAAAAAAGAAAGTGAGCAATAAAGTTCTGATATGCGCGCCGTCTACGTCGGCATCGGTCATGATTATTATTTTGTTGTAGCGGAGTTTGGTAATATCAAATTGTTCGCCGATATTGGCGCCAAGCGCCACGATAAGATTTTTAATTTCATTATTGGCAAACATTTTATCAAGGCGCGCTTTTTCCACGTTTAAAATCTTTCCGCGCAAAGGCAATATGGCTTGGAAGCCTCTATCTCTTCCTTGTTTGGCGGAACCGCCGGCGGAGTCTCCCTCTACTATGTATATTTCGCTAGCTTGCGCGTTGCGCGATGAACAATCAGCCAATTTTCCGGGAAGCGTTATGCCTTCCAAAGCGCCTTTTCTTAATACCGTATCGCGCGCGGCTCTAGCGGCCACTCTGGCTTGCTGCGCGAGTACGCATTTAGCTAATATTTCTTTGGCGTCTCTGGGGTTTTCTTCCAAAAAAGCGGAAAAATAATCGTTAAACACGGTTTCCACGGCCGGACGCACTTCCGCGTTGCCCAATTTCGCTTTTGTTTGCCCTTCAAATTGAGGGTCGGGCAATTTCACCGAGACTATGGCAACCAAGCCTTCACGCACGTCTTCTCCGGATAAATTGTCATCCTTTTCTTTTAAAAACCCCTGCTTGCGCGCGTAATTGTTTAAACTTCTGGTTAAGGCCGTTCTAAAACCTTGAATATGCATACCGCCTTCCACTGTATAAATATTATTGGCAAAACCAAAAACAGTTTCCGTGTAATCAGTGTTATACTGCACAGCCACTTCCACTTTGGTTTTTTCCACTTCTTTTTCCACGTAAAAAACCTTTTCCTGTTTGGTTTCTTTGTTATGGTTTAAGTGCCTAGCGTAGGAAGCAATACCGCCTTCAAAATAAAACACATAGGAATCTCTTTTGGCTTTATCTCGTTCGTCAGTCAATATTATTTTTAAACCTTTGGTTAAATAAGCTTGCTGGCGCAAATGGTCTAAAATATATTTCCATTCAAAAACAAGTTCCGTGAAAATTTCTTTATCCGGTTTAAAAATAATCGTTGTGCCCGTACCAGAAGCTTTGCCAATGGCGTGCACTTTCTTTTGCGGCTTTCCTTTTTTATATTCCTGCACCCATAACTTGCCGTCTCTTTTTACTTCCGCGCGCATATATTCGGAAAGCGCGTTTACCACAGAAACGCCCACGCCGTGCAAACCGCCGGATACTTTATACCCGCCTTGCCCGAATTTACCGCCGGCATGCAATTTGGTTAATACCGTTTCCAAAGATGATGTTTTAGTGACCGGATGCTTTTCCACGGGAATGCCGCGGCCGTTGTCTTCCACCGAGCACATGCCATCGGGTAATAGCTTCACAACGCATAAATCGCAAAACCCGCCCATGGCTTCATCAATAGCGTTATCCACCACTTCCCAAATCATGTGATGCAAACCGGCGTGCGCGGTATTGCCGATATACATACCAGGACGCTTTCTAACCGGATCTAAACCTTCCAATACCGTAATTTGTTTGGCACCGTATTCTGAAACGGCTTTCTTTTTTTCTTTTACCATAATTTATTTGTCTCTAATTATTGCGTTAAATTTGTTGCTTAATACTTTCATGATGGCTTCCCTTCGTTTTTCCACTTCTTTCATGGAAAGGGTTCTATCAATAGCCTGAAACACCAAATGCATGGCCAAGCTTTTTTTATTGGCGCCGATTTTTCCACCTTGATACACATCAAATAATTGCAAATTGGTTATGGAATCATCGATTTTTAATATTTCTTCCTGTATTTCCATAAAAGAATAATCGTGCGGCACAATAATAGAAAGGTCGATGCTCACCGGCGGAAATTTGGCTATTGGCTGGCAAATGATATTGTTATTCGCCAGATGCGCCAAAGAGGCTAAATCAAAATTAAAAAAAGCTACTTCTTGGTCGATACCGAAATTATCAAGAATGTTTTTATTCACCAAACTGAGCGTACCAATGATCTTATTATTAACCATTATTTTAGCATCGCTCTCCCGCACAAACATTTGCAAATAATGGTTGATTTTTTCTTCCGCATTATTAATGGGAAAGAATTTGTGCGCTATGTTCAATTGATTAAGCATTTTTTCCACAAAACCTTTGGCTTGATAATAAATATCTTTCTTATCGCCCACCATTAAGCCGGCTATTATCCGTAGTTCCGCCTTGGGGTAATACACATGGCCGGTTTCGAATAATTTAAAATCCGTATAATTATTATTTAAATTTTTTTGCACGTTTTTCAACAAATTGGGTAATAAAGTGGTGCGCAAATATTTTTGTTCCGCGCTCAGCGGATTTTCTATTTGAATATGGTCTTCCGCTTTTAACAAACAGTTATTAAGCTCGGTATCTCCGTAAAAAGAATAATTCATGACTTCAGCAAAACCAAAATCTGCCAATTTATTATTTATAGTATTCGCCCATTTTAAATCAAGCAGCGGAAATACTGGCTCTAGAGCGCCATGCAAAGGGGCAAGCGGAATATTCTTATACCCGTAAATTCTGGCCACTTCTTCAATGAGATCTTCTTGAATATTAAGATCCGTGCGAAATAATGGAATGGTCGCTTCGATGGTTTCTTTTTTCTCTTTTATTTTAAGCTGCAGGCTTTTTAAAATATTAATGACTTGCTTTTTATTTATATTAAGGCCAATCAATTTGTTTAAATAAGCCAAATTGAGTTTAATGGTTTTTTCTTTCAAAGACGCGGAGCATTGATCGATTATTTTTGAAGCCACAACGCCATTAGCGTGTTCGGAAAAAAGATCAATCGCCCGTTGCATGGCATCATACGGCAAACTTACCCCTAAGCCTTTTTCAAAACGAATGACCGCTTCCGTACGCAACCCAAGCTTGGCCGCGGTTTTTCTAACGCTTACTTTATTAAAATTGGCGCTTTCAATTACTATGGTTTTTGTTTGCTTAGCAACTTCGCTGTTGGCACCTCCCATTACGCCCGCAATGGCTATGGATTTTTCGGTATCGGCAATCACCAAATTGGTTTCGTACAGTTTTCTTTTTTCTCCGTCCAATGATTGAATGGTTTCTCCTTTTCTGGCCAAACGCACGATAATTTTTTTATCCGCGATTTTATTATAATCGAAAGTATGAAGCGGATTTCCGTATTCCAGCATTACATAATTGGCAATATCCACGACATTGTTAATCGGTCTCATGCCCGCGGCTGTCAGCCTGGCTTGCATCCATGACGGCGATTCTTTAATCACAATATTTTCCATGACCACGGCCAAATAGCGCGGACATAAATGTTTTTCTTTGACTTCCACTTTTAAGGGAAGATTATTTTTCGCTTTATGTGTTTTAATTTTCGGCAGTTTCAATTTCTTTTTGGAAAAAGCCGAGTATTCGCGAGCAATGCCAATATGACAAAATAAATCAGAGCGGTTAGTTAA
This sequence comes from Patescibacteria group bacterium, assembly GCA_041660885.1. GTDB lineage: Bacteria > Patescibacteriota > Patescibacteriia > UBA9570 > JAHJKD01 > JBAZVM01. Next base: position 5,739 of record JBAZVM010000005.1, read on the forward strand.
TGATTTATTATCTATTTCAATCACAAAATCATCCATGTCTAACAATTTAGCCAAAGGCATGCCTGGTTTGTATCTTTTATTTGGCGCTATTTTTTCCAGATCCACAATTTCGGCGCCAACGCTTTTCCCCAAGTTGATTTCCGAGGAAGCGCAAATCATGCCCTCGGAATGCTCGCCGCGGATGGTGGCTCTTTCCAACACCACAGGTTCGCCTTGCCCGTGCCAGCGCACTTTGGCGCCCACCATAGCCACGGCCACCCACATATTTTGGCGTAAATTGCTTCCGCCGCACACTATTTGCACGGTATTTTTCGGCGTGATAAAAGTATCAACTATTTGAAGTTTATCTGCGTTGCTATGTTTTCTAATTCTGGCTATTTGCCCGACTACGATATTATCTAAAAAATCCGCTTGCTGAGTGACTGTATCAACTTCAGCAGAATGCATAGTTAATTTTAAAGCCAAGTCTTGCGGTTTTTCTTTAATATCAACATATTGTTTTAACCAGTTATAGCTTATTTTCATATTAAAATTGCTTTAAAAATCTTAAGTCCCCGCTCATAAACGAACGAATATCAGTAATTTTATATTTCATCATGGCCAAACGGCTTAAACCAATGCCAAAAGCAAAACCGGTATATTTGCCCTTAGGGTATCCCGCGTGTTCAAACACTTTGGGGTGAATCATGCCGCAGCCGATCATCTCCACCCACCCGCTCTGTTTGCAAGCGCCACAACCCTTGCCCCCGCAATTTAGGCAAGAGCAATCCATTTCAAAACCAGGCTCAACAAATGGAAAATATCCCGGACGCAATCTAACTTCTAGATCTCGATTTAATATGGCGGATAATAATTTTTTTAAAGTCCAGATCAGATGCGCGATAGATATATTTTCATCAACCACAAAACCTTCCAGCTGATGAAAAGTAAATTCGTGAGAAGCATCAGTGGCTTCGTTGCGAAAGACGCGGCCGGGCACGATTATTTTCAAGGGCGGCGTGTGATTTTCCATAATTTTCACCTGCATGGTGGAAGTATGCGTGCGCATCGCCATGTTTGGCTGATTTTTTATGAAAAAAGTATCTTGCGTATCTCTGGCTGGATGATCCTTGGGAATATTCAAGGATTCGAAATTATAAAAATCTGAAACTAATTCATTGCCTTCATGAATGGCAAACCCCATTGTTTTAAAAATTTCTTCCGCTTGCAAACGAACCTGCGTAATCGGATGCACATGCCCTGAAGGATCACCTTGGCCCGGAAGCGTTACATCAAAAAAAGTATTCTCTTCTTTTTTTGCACCAAGCTTTTTTTGCGCGATTTCCAGCATAGAAAAAATTTCCGCCCGAGTTTGATTGGCCACGGATCCCACTTCTTTTTTTTGCTCAACGGGTAAATCTTTGATTTTTTTTAAAAGATTTGTTAATTTTCCGTCTTTTCTCCCGACATATTTTATTTTCAACTCTTCTAAACTCTTGGCATCGTTAACTTGAGCCAAAGCTTGTTGAATTTCTTGTTTTATTTGCAATATTTTATCTTTCATGAATTTTTGGTCTGGGATTATTGTTAAATGTAGCGATTAAAAAGAATGCTTCCAATATAGCCAAGCCAATCAGCAACAAAGAAATGGACCACCAAGTAAATAAATTTTGCCCGAGCAAAGCCAAAGAAATGGTGAATAGAATGGCAAACCATAAAGCTTGGCGCAGAGAAATCCCGATATGTTGATAAGGCATTTCATTTTTATTAAATATCAGCCTGGCCACCAAGCCCAGCATGGAAAAAGTACCCAATAATGAAAAAAATAGGCTGCTAAAAAAGCAAATAAACCCGATTGTGCCGGAAATATTCGGATTAATAAAATAAACAACCGTCAGCCACGAAAGCCAACAAATGAGCGTGGCTAAGCTCATTAAAATTAGATATCTTCTTAAAGACATAACGCTCCAAATTATAGCAAATTTATCCGTGTTTGCCTAGTGTTTTTACTTGCGATATTCACAGATGGAGGAATAATCGCAATATTGGCAATTATGGCCGGGTTTGGCTTTAAAATCGCCCTTTAAAATATCGTTAATTATCTTAATAATCCAATCTTTTACCTTCTCATAATCATCTTTTTTTATTTCATAGCTAGTTTGCTTGTTTTCTTCAATATAATAATAGGTTATCTTTTTTGCTTCTTGCTTTAAAGTTTCTTTCACGGCCAAGGCGTATAATATCAGCTGTTTCGGTTCTTTTTTGGTTTTGGGGAACTGGCCGGTTTTATAATCGATTATTTCCAAGCTTTGTTCTACCGCGTCTATGCGATCAATAGCGCCTTTGATGCTATAATCGTTTATTTTCAATATAAAAGGCTGCTCAAGAAACTCGGTTTTTGGCCAGCTATTTTTATGCAATTCGTAAAAATTCTTAAGAATTTCTTTGCCTTTTTTATAATACTCGTCTTTATTCTTTTTAGAAAAATACCATTCATCTATCCAGTGCTCTTCGTAAATTTCCAATAGCTCTTTCAACGAAGGCGCTATTGATTCTTTTGGTTTTTCGTTTTTCTTTTTTCCAAAAAGATCGGCTTGGACGCTTTCGTTTTTTTCCCTCATGCGGCGAAAAAATTCATAAAGCGTGCTATGGATGGTTTTTCCAAATGAAAAGCTGGATTTACCCGGAACAGGTATTTTTAATAGATGGGCAAAACGGTATTGCCAAGGGCATGTTTCAAATGCTGTTAGCTGGGTAAAAGAAAATTTATGGTTTGTCCAATCTATGATATTTTTACCGGATTTTTCTTTTGATGTTGATTTTTTTACAGGTTCGAATTTAACTTGTCCCGTGGGCTTGGCTTTTTTTTCTTTGGCAAGTCCCGCTTCTATTAAAAATCTGGATAGCTTTTTCTTGCGCGCTCCGCCGTAATCTTCGGCCGAAGTTAAATACAAGCCGTCTTTGGCGCGGGTTATAGCTACATAAAAAAGCCTTCTTTCTTCTTGCAAGTGCGCATCGCCTTCGGGTAAAGCCTCTTTAATTAGAGCTTCGGGAAGGGGTATGGCATCGGGCCGCTCAATGGAAGGAAAACGCTTATCCACCATATTTACTATAAAAACATATTTAAATTCCAGCCCTTTAGCACTATGTATGGTGAGTACTTTTAAAGTTTCCGGACCTTCTTGAAAATCCGGTTTTAGGCTCCCCTGTTCTCCGGCTTCGTGCAGCATATTCATTTGTTCAATAAAATTTCTTACGGATTTATCCGTTACCGCTTCCTCGAATTTACTGATATATTTATAAAATTGATTCAAGTATAAGGAATTTTCTCTGGCTTTTTGATCATCGTTTTTTGTTAAATATTTCAAATAGCCGGATTCTTCCAGAAATTTTAGTAGTACTTCGCCCGTACTTTTTGTTTTGGCCATATTGGTATGCTTTTCCGCCAAAGCCAAGATAACATTATTTTTCGCGGAAGGATTTTCGCGCATGGCTTCAAACAAGGAAACGGTTTTCTTTTTCGCGTAATTTAACAAAGAAAAAATTTCTTCCGGCCCTATATTAAAAACCGGAATATTCAAAACACGATACATGGCGCGAGATTCGTGGTAATTATCCAGCAGCCGCATGTAGGCCAGCAAATCCAACACCAGTGGCTTGCTGAATAAACCGGCGGAAGCTAAAAATTGATACGGTATGTCCGCGCGCTCTAAATAAGGGATAAACAAATTAGCTTGATTATTCGCCCGAATCAGAATGGCAAAATCATTCCAAGAATTATCGGGTTTTTTTATTTCCAGAATTTTTTTTATCACGCCGGAAGCTTCTTCTTCTTGCGCGGTAAAATGCAAGTGTTTTAATTCGGAGTCTTTCTTGCTATGGCTGATTAATGATTTTTTAATTTTTAATTTTGCTTCCAAACGGTCTGGATTGTTTAATTTAATGAAATTATGCGCCAAATCTAGAATATTCTGGCCTGAACGAAAGTTATCCACTAATACCACTTCCTGGCATTTCGGATAATCTTTTTTAAAGGCTAAAATATTGGAAACTGAAGCCCCGCGAAATTTATAGATGGACTGATCGTCGTCTCCCACTACGGTTAAATTATTATGCTTTTTAGAAAGCATTTTAATAAGATCGTATTGCGCGTAATTGGTATCTTGAAATTCATCCACTAAAATATATTTGAACTGTTCGCTGTATTTTTTTAAAACACGCGGCCTTTCCTTAAAAATTTTAATGGTATAGGTGATAAGATCGCCAAAATCCATGCTGTTATTGCGCAATAATATTTTTTGATAGGTGTGATAAGCAGACGCCAATTCGTTTATTCTTTTGGTTTCGCTTTCTATTTCCTGCTCATTCGCGTCTTTATCCAATTTAATTTTTTTAGCGTAAGCCAAGTAATCCTGCGGAGTTATGTCTTCATCTTTTAAACGAGAAAAATGCTTAACCAGCGCTTCTATGAATCTGGTGGGATTACCTTTTGGCTGGTAATAATCCAAATTAAATTCATCCAAATTATGACGGATAAGCAGCCACTGCTCGGATTCGGAAAGCAATTTAAAATTATTAGGCAAACCGATGTCTAAGGCGTGCTCTTTTAGTATTTTTTCGGCAAAAGAGTGAAAAGTAGATACCCATAAATCAAAATAACCAAAAGGAAGCAAAGCCTCAATTCTTTCTTCCATTTCTTCGGCCGCTTTTTCCGTGAAAGTTAAGGCTAGAATATTTTCCGGAGGCACTTTTTTATCAACAATAAGATGCGCGATTTTTCGCGTAATTACCGTAGTTTTTCCCGTGCCCGCGCCGGCAACAATAAGCAAAGGGCCATTCTCGTGAGTGATGGCCTTTTTTTGCTCCTTATTAAGATCCGCTAATAAACTCATGGTTTAGCGTATTTTTTGTTTAATGACCACTTCTTGCTCTTGGCGTAATTTAATAATGGCATTAGCCGGAGCCATGCCGCGAAACATTATGCCGGGGTAAACCAAACAACCCTTGCCTAAAACAGTGCCGGGATTTAATACGGCATTGCAGCCTACTTCCGTATTATCGCCGATCAAGGCGCCGAATTTTTTCAAACCAGTGGCGTGCTTTTTTTCCATGGTGGCAATTTTTATTTCTTTGGCCGGGATAGTGACATTAGAAAGAATCACGCCCGCGCCCAAATGCACTTTATAACCGAGAATGCTGTCTCCTATGTAATTATAATGCGGCACGGCCACATCATTAAATAGTAAAGAATTTTTTATTTCTGTGCTGTTGCCCACGACTACTCTATCGCCGATTATGGTATTACCTCTTATATAGGCGCCGCTGCGAATATGGCAATCTTTCCCAATGATAGTGGGCCCTTTAATCATGACATTCGGCTCAATAACGGTTCCCTCCCCGATTTGCACATTCCATTCTATATAAGGATCGCCAATCATGGTGCCCGCGTTTTCTGGATGCAGATGCTTTTCGCAATATTCTTGAATTTTTGGCAAAACTTCCCAGGAATTGGCCACTCCAAAAAATATCAGGCGATGCGCGGTATGTTTTAGATCGAATAAAGTGCTTGGTTTGAACATATTTTTTATTTTAACAATTGAACTTGGTCTATTTTGCCGTTTAATTTGATGTAATTATCATTAACGCGGTGCATGGCGCCTACGGCATTGTTTAAGTGCGTATTGAGCACGCCAAGGTCATCTCCTATTTTAGCACTATCTTTGGTTATTGACTGCAAAGCCATGAATATTTTTTTAGACGCTTCTTCAATTTTCTTCCCCTGCATGCCCATGAGAATGACTTTCAAAAAGTAGAAAAAACTGTTGGGTGAAACTAAAAGCACTTTATTTTCCTGCCCATAAGCGGATAGCGCTTCTTCGCTACGTATTATTTCGTAATATATGGCTTCGGAAGGCACATACATGATGGCAAAATCAACGGTGTTTTCTTCCGGAAGAATATATTTTCGAGAAATATCTTTAATATGCTTGCGCACATCCTTGTTGAATTCGTGCAAGAATAATTTTTTTTCGCTTTCCCCTTCGGCTTTGGCCATTTTGGTGAAATTTTCCAAAGGAAATTTGGAATCTATGCCGATAATGCCGTTATCGGTTTTTAAAACCGCGTCTACCACTTGGCCGGTTTTAAATTTGTATTGCAAAGCGAAATAATTTTGGGGAAAATATTGATTAAGAAGATCTTTCAAAATCTGCTCGCCAATATTGCCGCGCAGTTTCGGAGAGCGTAAAAAATCCTGCAGATCTTTCATTTGCCGGCCTATCTCCTGCACTTGGCCCAGTTCTTTATTCACGGCGCCAATGACGCGCGCAGCGTTATCCAGCCTATCATTAATGCCTAGCGAAACTTTATCCAGCCTTTCTTGCATGCCTTGCACATTCTGGTTCAGCATCATCATGCTTTTATCTTCTTGTTTTGCTTCTTTGATTTCTTGAATTTTTTTATTAAAGACGAAAAAAAATATGGTTAAACCTATTATCAAAATTATTACCAAAATCAATAATACTATTTCCATTTATTTTATTAATAATCTTTCAAACATGCGACAAACATATTCATCGACCACGTTTTTAACATCTTTATCATAGAAGTGAGTTAATCCCGGCCGAGAATTTAATTCCAAAACAATCGGTTTTCCTTGTTTGCTCATCATGAAATCGATGGAATAAAAACGATGGTCGTATTTTTTAAAAAGCTTGTCTATGGTTTTAATGATATTAACCATGGACTGCGGAATATCCAACGGTGGCCAATAAAAACGTTCTCTGCCGCCTTGGCCGACATTGCATAAATATTTTTTCTTGAATGGCGTGCGCAATGTGGAAAAAACTATTTGGCCATCGCACATATAAACCCGAAAATCATGCTGGCCCGTGGCATGAAACATTTTTCCGCCTTCGATGAATTCTTGCAGTATATAGCTTTTGGGAAATTTTTTTAGTTTGTCTCTTTTTACAAACTCTATACCCACGCCAGATGAACCAAAACGCGGCTTAGCGACTATTAAATCAGAATTAAATTTTTTTGCTTTGTTTATTTCCGGACCCAAAACGGTTTTAGAAGAAAATTGCGGACATAATTTATAAGTCAGCCATTTATCCGTAAAAATTAAATCCAAGGCATACCGATTAACTAAAGGCAATTCCTTATCTATTTTCTTTTTCAAAGGCATGCCAACATCACCGTCTATTTTATCAAAAACCGCGTCTAATTTTATCGGCTTGTTGATTTTAACCCATTTATCGGTATATATCCAAGATTTAGTGAAGGATCTATTTTTATAAGCTGTATACGGAGCTAAATAAAAAATGATATCGTGCTTTTGCCCGGCTTTTAACAAAGATAAATAATCGGCGTTATAGACCCGGCCGATAAATGGTTTTTTCCGGTTAAAACCAACTTTTGTGTCGTATAAAATTCCTACTTTTTTCATATGTTAAATAATTTTTTTACGTTTTTCGTGGTTTGTTCTTCAACGAGAGCCAAAGTAATTCCTTTTATTTCTGCAACTTTTTGAGCAACGAAGCGTACATATAAAGGTTCATTCCTTGTTCCGCGGTGCGGTTCCGGAGTTAAATATGGGCAATCGGTTTCCACTAATATTTTATCCAGCGGTGTTTCTTTAACAATGCTTCTTAGCTCGTCTAATTTTTTGTTTTTAAAAGTAATAATACCGGTAAACCCTAAATACAAGCCTAAATTTAAAAATTCTTTGGCCTGCTCTTTTGTGCCACTATAACAATGTAATACTCCCTTTATTTTTTGTCCATTTTTAGATAAAAAGTCAAGCAATTCCGCGTATGCGTCTCGGCAATGCAGAATAACCGGTTTATCCAATTCTTTTGCCAAAGCCAAATGCCGGTTTAAAGCTTCTTCTTGCAAAGAAATTATCTTTTTTTTATCTTTATCTTGAATATGATAAAAATCAAAGCCGGTTTCGCCAAAAGCCACCACTTTTTTATTCTTGCCCAATTCGCGATAAGCCGTTATATCGAACTTTTCCGCTCTAGTGCGAAATTCTATTTCTTCGCTATCAATTTTATCTTTATATATTTGATCTTCCAAATGAATGGGATGCAAACCTATGGCCGCGTACACGCCTTCTTCATACTCTTCAGCTATTTCCACGGCGCGCCGGCTGGTGGATAATTGCGAACCGACATTAATCATGCTGATGCCGGCATCAAGCGCGCGTTTTATCACCGCGTTTTGGTCTTTTTCAAATGGCTTGAAATTTACATGCGCGTGCGAATCAAACAGCATTTATTTTTATTAATTTATTCAAATTATCTTATTCTCTTTCTATGGGGTGCGCTGCGTGTCGTAGCAACCACCCCGCCCTCCTTCGCCTCAATTCTGTTCGAATTTCGGCGCTCCTGTTACACATATTTCGCAGCTATTGCACCATACACGCCTCCATGGTGCATTGCTGTCTTTCATTGCTACGGTCAATGGACAACTCTTGCATGGGCACTTTTCGTACTTGAACTTTCCCACGCAACCCCGTGAACAGTGCGCAGTGCCGAACAGGTTCGGCGCTTCATAACTGTTGAGTTCCATTCCTTCTGGGCATGTGATATATTTTTCGGCCACTATACCACCTCCTTTAGAGGATTCTGGGGAATAAAGGATCTATTTTTGATATTTTTTTCTTATTAAAATGTTCACTTATCTCTTGAGATGTTTCCGGCATAAACGGTTCCAGAATTAAGGCAATATCTTTAATTGTCACTACTAGTTTAGTTAGAACTTTTGCCAGCTTATCGATATTCTTCACGGCAAAAAGCTCCCATGGTTTCTCTTCTTCCACGCACTGGTTAGCCGATTTTACGATTTTATAGATATGCTCTAAGGCTTCGTTGAAACGGAACTGGCTGATTAATAAATTAATTCTTTCCAGATCGTAATCCGTTTCCACTTCCACTTCCGGAAGATTGCCGTGAAAAAATCTATCTACCATATTGGCCACGCGGCTGACAAGATTACCAAGATCATTGGCTAAATCCGCGTTATAGCGCTGGACAAAATGTTCAATTTTAAAATCTCCGTCTCCGGTAGGAGGAATTTCGCGCAACAAGTAATAGCGTAAAGCATCCGTGCCGTAATCTTCCACCATTTCCACGGGGTCCACCACATTGCCGATAGACTTGCTCATTTTTTCTCCGCCGACATTCACATAGCCGTGCACAAAAATGCGCTTGGGCAAGGGCAAGCCGGCGGAAAGAAGCATGGCAGGCCAGTAAACAGCGTGAAAGCGGATAATACCCTTGCCTATGGCATGAACATCGGCCGGCCAGTATTTCTTGAATAATTTTTGGTCTCCGGCGTAATCAAGCGCGGTAATATAATTGCTTAACGCGTCGAACCAAACATACATAATTTGTTTTTCATCTCCGGGCACGGGAATGCCCCAGCCCTTGGCGCGTTTGGCGGAGCGCGAAATGCTAAAATCCTGCAAACCTTGCTCGATAAAACTTAATACTTCGTGCTTTCTTTCTTTAGGCACGATATCCAGTTCGCCGGATTCTATTAAGCGCTTTAATTTGTTTTGATATAAAGAAAGCTTAAAAAAATAATTTTCTTCTTTCACCACTTCCGGCTTTGTTTTGTGTTCCGGGCATAAGCCGTCTACCAAATCTTTTTTCATGTAAAAAGATTCGCAGCCCACACAATAATAGCCGGAGTATTTTTTCTTATAGATATCTTCTTTTTTGCACGCTTGCCATAATTTTTGCGCGCCCGCGATGTGCTTTTTATCCGTAGTCCTGATAAAATCATCAAACGATAAATTCAATACTTCTTTCAAATACTTGAAGTTTTCCGCGTTTTTGTCGCACAATTCTTGCGGAGAAATCCCTTCTTTTTCCGCGGCTTGCACGTTCTTCAAGCTATTTTCATCCGTGCCCGTTAGAAAACGCACATCATCGCCGATAATGCGATGATACCTGGCCAATACATCGGCCTGAATTATTTCCAAAGCAAAACCGATATGCGGCCGGGCGTTAACATATGGAATCGCCGTGGTAATGAAATATTTTTTCTTCATTTTTTTATTTGTTCCTTAATATATTCTTCACCCTCCAATTTATTAGCTTCGTCTCTTTTGCTCTGTAAAAAATCTTCCAAAAATATGCTGATTATGGTAGCGGCTGGGACAGCCAGTATAACGCCGAAAATTCCTCCGATTTGCGCGCCTATTAAGATGGTAATAATAACAACAATAGGATTCAATCCCACGGCTTTATTCATTATTTTGGGCACGAGAAATTGATTCTCGATTTGCTGGATTACGATATATACTATGATTACCAAAATCGGTTTCACCGGAGAAGAGCCGGCATCAGCCAAGGCAAAAAGCACGGCCGGAACAGCGGAAACTATAGGCCCGACTATGGGAATAAATTCGCATAAACCGGCAAAAATAGCCAGCACTAAAACATATGGTACGCCGATAATTTTTAAAGCGATGGCTGTTATTATGCCGATTATAAACATGAGTAAAACTTGCCCCCAAAGCCAAGAACCGAGTTTATGTTGAATGCGATTTATTTTTTGAATGATATACGGTTGATAATGCGCGGGAACGACCGATTGGATAAAATTCTTTATACCCTCTTCTTGAACCGTCATATAAAAAATTATTACCATAATGGCGATGAAAGCCAATAGTCCGCCTACGAATCCGGTGGCCGCGTTGAATATGCCGCTGGATAATCCGGTTACCGCGCTGGAAATACTGTTGAATATTTTATCCGCGTCGGCTGTTAAGCCGTATTGCGCACCGGCTTTTTGCACATTTTCCAATATGCCTTGCAATTTTTCTATATAAGTGGGCAAATCATTTGTTAGATTGGAAATTTCATTTATTACCGGCGGTACGAATAAAGTTATAACCAAAACAATTAGAAGAACCATTACCAAATAAACCAATAGAATAGACAGCCAGCGAGGAAATTTATATTTTTGCATTTTATCCACCAGCGGATCAATCGCCGAAGCCAATACCCAGGAAACAAAAATTATTGCCAGCACGCTTTTAATCATGTAAAGAAATAATATAGCCAGCACAATAACTAAAATTTTAAGAACCGTTTTGGTAGAAATGTTTATTTGCAATGATTGATTCAAGTTAGGCATATAATTTTAATATGTTTAAAAATTTCTTTTCATTTTTATATGGGCCGATAATGCTTAAATTCAGTTTATCGGTTTTAAATATTTTTTTTGCCACCCGCAGTATATCGGCTGTACGCACCTGCTTGTATTCTTGTAATTTTTGTTCCGGGGTTTTTAAATCGTTTAAAAACATTTTTTCTTTAGCATACCACGAGCCAATGGCCAGAGATTCTTCTAAATCCAAAGCGATCTTTCCCGCCAAGTAATCTTGCGCTTTTATTAGCTCGTCTTTATCAACGCCGTTTTTAACAATTTTATCTAATTCTATTAAAATAGCAGCAAGCGCTTCGTATACTCTGTTTTTATCGAGCCCGGCTTGAATGCTGAAAATGCCCGTGTCTTCGTACATATCATGGCCGGCTTTAATGTAATAGCACAGCCCCATTCTTTCTCTGATGTTAATAAACAATCGAGAACTCATGTTGCCGCCTAAAATAATAGAAAGCAAATTAATTGCCGGAAGATCTTTACTGAAAAAAGATAAACCCGCCACTCCCAAAGCCAGATGCACTTGTTCGGTTTCTTTGAATTTAATAAGGATGCGCTTCTTTTTTTGCTGATCATGAAATTTTATAAAAACCGGAACTTTTTTTTGCTGAATTTTATAGAAAAAATATTGCTGTACTTTTTTTTCAATATTTTTATCCATTTTACCGGCTACGGCTATTATCATGTTGCTAGGCAAATAAAATTTTTCTTTATAGTTGATTATTTCCTCGCGGCTGATATTTTTAATAACGGTTTTTGGCCCGGAAATCAAACGGCCCAGGGGATGCTTGGCTCCGAAAAGGAGTTCTTCCAGCATCTCTCCGCAGTAGATCATAGGCGTGTCTTCATACATATTTATTTCTTCCGTGATCACGCCTCTTTCTTTTTCAATTTCTTGTTTATCAAATACGGAATTAAATAAAATATCCGAAAGCACATCCAGGGCAATATCTATTTTTGCGGCTTCGGCTTTAATGTAATAACCGGTATGATCTTTAGAAGTAAAAGCGTTGAATTCCGCGCCGATTTTATCCAGCTCTTGCGATAAAATTTGCGTATTCGGCCTTTTTTTAGTGCCTTTAAACATAAGATGTTCAACAAAATGGGAGACACCGTTATTTTGGGCGATTTCCTGCCTCGAGCCTACTTTTACCATAACCAAAACAGCTACCGCTTCTGTTCCTTGATGAGGCACTTTTAAAAATTTTAAGCCGTTCTTGAGCGTCTTTACTTTAATCATGCGAAATAAATATTATGATTCTAATTTCTTTTTAAAAAATGTTGTCAATTCGGTTATCTTTATTCTTTCTTGTTTCATAGTATCTCTGTCGCGCACGGTCACGGCATTATCTTTTAACGATTCAAAATCCATGGTAACGCAATACGGGGTGCCTATTTCGTCTTGCCTACGGTATCTTTTTCCTATTGATTGAGTTTCATCGTATTCGGTTATCCAATATTTTCGTAAATCAGCGGCGATTTTTTTCGCGGGAATGCTTAATTCTTCTTTCTTGGAAAGAGGCAGAACGGCAATTTTAAATGGTGCCAGGTGAACGGGCAATTTTAATACCACGCGTGTATCCGTTTCTCCTTCTTTGGCTGTCTTGGCTTGTTCTTCGGTGTACGCTGATAATATCGTAACCAAGAAAGAGCGGTCTACGCCCCAAGTGGGTTCGATAACATGCGGAGTAACGCCGTTATAGGATAAATCTTGCTTAGAAGCTTTGGCGTGATTTTGCAAATCGTAATCTCCGCGATACGCCAAGCCGTATAATTCTTTGGTGCCGAAGGGATAATGATATTCAATGTCCACGGTGCGCTTAGAATAATGTGCGCGTTCTTTTTCTTCTATCTCGTGAAAGTAAACTTCTTTTTCTTTTACGCCCAATAACTTTAACCATTCTTTCATGAGCGCGAGCCATTTTTCAAATTGTTCTTCCCAATTTTTATCTTCCACAAAATATTCAATTTCCATTTGTTCGAATTCCCGAGTTCTAAAAATAAAATTTCCCGGGGTAATTTCATTGCGGAACGCTTTTCCGATTTGCGCTATGCCAAAAGGCAATTTTTTTCTGGTTAAATTAGCAATGGTTTTAAAATCCACAAACATGCCTTGCGCCGTCTCCGGCCTTAAGTATGCCTCGCTGGCTTCATCCTCTACCGGGCCTAAATGCGTTTTTAGCATCATGTTAAATTGCCTGGCCGGGGTTAAAGCACCGCCGCAAGTTAGGCATTTTTTCTTGTCTGTAAGCTGATCCTCGCGAAAACGATTCTTACATTTTTTGCAATCGACTAAAGGATCGGTAAAATGCTTTAGGTGGCCGGATGCGTGCCAAACTTTGGCATTCATAATAATCGCGGATTCCAAGCCCACAATGTCGTCTCGCTGGTGCACGAACATTTTCCACCAAGTGCGTTTGATGTTGTTGCGTAGCTCTATGCCAATGGGGCCGTAATCCCAAGAATTGGCTAGTCCGCCGTATATTTCGCTCCCCGGCAAAACAAAACCGCGGCGTTTGCATAAGGAAACGATTTTATCCATTAATTGGCTGTTTTCCGACATTTATAAAGATAAATACTGTTAAGTATTGCCTTATTATACGTAATTTATTAAAAAAAAGCAATAATTACTTTTTTTCTTGCAATTTTATTTGCGCGTAAACATATCCGGTCACCGTGCTGCAATAATACATGGCGGGAAAAATACCGATGAAGAGAAATAACATGCCCACATTCATCACAAATCCGCAGGCCATCAGCACTAAAAAGGATATTAAAATATTTACGAAATTTAATTTCACGAATTTAAAGATCTCCTTCACATTATAAAGTTCTTTGGCTTTAGCACCCTGGGCCACTTTGATATACAAAACCGGGGTAACTAAACTTAACACTAAAGTGTATAGCATCGTAAAAACTTGAGCCAACAAATATGGAATAACAAAAATTATGGCGGCATCCTCATTTTCAAAAACTAGGAGACCTATCATCATAATTGTAGCTCCCAAAATAATCACGATAACCGCGGGTAAAGCATAAACCAAAGAAGCTAAAATAAATTTCAAGCCTTCCACATACATTTTTCCCCAATCACTCCATTCGGGCAGCGGACTTTTTTCTTTATTTATAATATTGCGAATGTTGCGCACCAAATAACCCACCATGAAAGGCATGGGTATTAAAAACATGCTTGATAATGCTATCAAGCTGCCGATGATAAATTTACTAACGATGTTCGGATCTTTAAATTGATAAGCAAATGCTTCTTGGATGTCTTTCATAATTTATATTAATTATAATGGTTGCGCTTTTTGAATTCTTAACTCTCCTTTGGGCAACAGAATAATTTTATCTCTGCGCCCGATTTTTTGCTGGAGCATTAGCTTGGCTAAGGCGTCGTCTACCGTGTCTTGCAGCAAGCGGCGCATGGGACGGGCGCCGTATTGCGGACTGTATCCGGCATTGGCCAGTTCCAAGATGGCTTCTTCCGAAGCTTCGAAGATCATGCCTTTGCCAGCTAAATTTTGCGCGAGCTTGGCTAGCATTTTTCTGGTTATCTCCACTACTTCTTCTTTCTTTAAAGAAGAGAAAACCACCACACGATCAAAACGATTGATGAATTCCGGCCTAAAGAATTTATCTAAATATCCGTTCATCAGGCCATCGTATATTTCTTGGCTGGTTAATCCTTGCTGATTGCCCATTTGAATGAGTTCCGTGGCGGCGTTGGAAGTGGCAATGATAATGGCGTTGGTAAAATCAATTGTACGGCCGCGGCCATCGGTTAAGCGGCCATCGTCCATCACTTGCAAGAATAAATTCAAAATATCCGGATGCGCTTTTTCCATTTCATCTAGCAGTATCAAAGAAAAAGGCTTATGGCGCATAGCTTCGGTAAGATAGCCCGGGTTATATTGATCGCCGATCATCTTCACGATGCTTCTTTGCTCGCGATATTCCGACATATCCACGCGAATCATGTTTTCTTCATTGCCAAAATATACTTCGGCCATGGTTTTGGCGGTTTCGGTTTTACCCACGCCAGTGGGGCCCAAAAATAAAAAGTTGGCAATGGGCCTTTTCGTGTCGCGCAGTTCTTCGCGGCTGCGGCGCAGGGCTTTGGCAATAGCTGTTATAGCTTCATCTTGCCCCACGATGCGTTCATGCATCACTTCTTCCAAATGTAAAAGCTTATCCGCTTCTTTTTCCGTGATATTGGAAACTTGCACATTGGTTTTTTCCGAAAGCACGGCGGCTACATCTTCTTTGGAAACTACTTTTTTCTCGCCTTTCTTTTCTCGCGCGTAAATGGCGGACTCTTCCATCACATCTAGAGCTTTAGCCGGCAAGTACCTGTCCTTAATATAACGATTAGTCAATTTTACGCAGGATTCCAGCGCATCGTATGAAAAATATACTTTGCTTTTATATTCCGCCATGCCGCAGCGAGCTTCTAATACTTTTAGGGCGTCTTCTTCGGTCATTTCTTCAATTTTTACTACTTGAAAACGGCGCACAAATGTTTCTTTATTCTCCACAATTTTTTGGTATTCCGTTTTCGTGGATGTACCGAT
Source organism: Patescibacteria group bacterium (assembly GCA_041660885.1). Lineage (GTDB taxonomy): Bacteria > Patescibacteriota > Patescibacteriia > UBA9570 > JAHJKD01 > JBAZVM01. Next base: position 21,473 of record JBAZVM010000005.1, read on the forward strand.
CACTTTTAAATATCCTTGAGACAAAAAGTTCATTAATATTTCTCCGGCGTCGCTGCCTGAACCCGTGGATCTTGCGCCCAATAAATTATGGATATCTTCTATGGCTAAAATCACGTTGCCCGCGATCATTATTTCATTAATAATGGTAACGATTCTTTGTTCAACTCCGCCCACGCCAGCCGCTCCCGCGATTAATACTCCCGGGTCTAGCACAACTAAACGCTTATCTTGCAAATTGGCCGGCACATCTTCCGCTACCATTAATTGGGCCACGCCTTCTAATATGGTGGTTTTACCCACGCCGGCATCTCCTAATAATATGATATTACCTTTTCCTTCTTTAAGGATACGGAAAGCTTCCGCCACTTCTTTTTCCCGGCCAACCAAGGGAAAGAAATGCCCCATCTTGGCTTTTAAAGTGTAATCTTGGGAAACGCTGTCTAATAATTTTGTGGGGCGCGCGGTCATAGCCTTGTTCATGTGATTCTTCGGCTTGCTCTTGGCGCGGCCGTGATAATGGCGGGACCAGTTAACCAATTCTTTTTCCAAATGAATCCAAGAAACCACGTTATCGATTTTTTCGCCGGTGATGGCGATGTCATCAAATATTTCTTTTACCAGTTCGTCTACTTTAAGAAGCGCGGTTAATATTTCCGAAACCGTTACTTCATCCCGCCGATTATTATAAGCTTCGTAATATGCCACTATTAAAACTTTCTTAAAGGCGATGTCAAAATCAAGGCCGATTCCTTTTTCCGCCATACTGGTAAGCACCCTTTTTATTTTGTTTAAATACTCCGTATAATCTACCCCGAGCCTGGCTAAAATTAATCTGATTGTAGTCGTGGTGGATATAGCGGCCAGCAAATCGATATTGTTCGCTTCATGCTGATTGCCTTTTTCCGCGATCAAGTATGAAGAGGCTACCGCGTCCATGGCTTCTTTATTAAAAAAAGGCGCTATATTGATTTTATTCTTTTCCGTGTCGTGCAATTTTTTCCAAGCCGGGGTAAAAATTATCGGGGAAATGTCCGCGCCAAACGCTCTGGTTTTTATATATACTTTTTTTGCCGCTTCCGTAACATTGCGATAATACACAAACATATCAACCAATATGGAAAGCCAAAAAAATAATAAGAATTTATCTTTCTTGAAAATGAGGCTTATTATATCGTCCGGATTGTTGAAATTACGGAAAATATAATACCCCAAAGAAATTATTCCTAAAACGCCCAGAAAAACTAAAACAAAATTAATAATTCGTTTAATCAAATCTAGAGTCTTTTCTTCCGCGATTAAAGCTTTATTAACTTTTTTATTCCAATAAAGAGCTTGATTATCCACATAACCAAAAATGCTATCTTTATTTTGGCAAAGCGGGCATAAAATATGCTTGCGCGCTGGAGTTAAAACATGGCCATAGCCGTTGCATTGCGGGCAAACGCTGAATTGGAAAGTATTCAATTGTTCTTTTTCACTGGACATAAGGTAAAAGCCCGATTTGAGCGATTATGTTATAAAGCACGAATAAAGGCAGCAAAAGCCAAATTATAAATAGACAAACGAGTAATACAATCCAAATAGCGGTAATAAAGCTTAAAATAAAAAACTGTACGATACGCACCATGAAACTGATGATTCGGCTCCAGATGTCTGTCATGCCGTACATGGGCTTGAACAGGTATTTAAAAAGAATGCCCAAATTTAAATCGTGCGCGAAATTCTTAATATCGCCGCCTATTTTCTGCAATATGCTAAATGCGCCCTTGGTGTACCACCAAACGGGAAAATAAATAATACTCCAGATTATGTCTTTGAAAATGAATTTTATGGAATTGAAGAATATTTCCATTTATAGATTATAACACAAATCCAAATATCTTTCTAATCAATTTGTCAGCCTTCTATCTGTATCACGCGGCTGAAACATATGACTGTTAGCTGCTTTTACTGCATCACTATTTCTTCTATCGGCTCTTTTTTTATCTGCTTCTTTCGCGGAAATAATCGGTGGCGTAGCTTCTTTGGCGGCTTCATTAAAAATTTCATCTATAGCTGCCTCGGTATCATTAACAAGCTCATCTGGTCTTCTCATGGGCCCTATTGGTTCATCGGGAAGATTAGCATCAACTAATGGACTGCGATGCCCGGCTTCTCCAGGCCTTGGCGGTCTTTTTTTACCACCCTCTATTACTCTTAAACCCGGTTTTGTCGGCACTGGTTTTGGACTGTTGAATCTTCTTTCTGCTTGAGGCATATTGATAAATTAATAATTAAGGAATAAATTCTAGTTGCACATTATATTTCATGTACAAGTAATACGCCAAGAAGGCTAAGCCAGCAAAAATAGCCGCTATAAAAATTAGCTTTGCCATTTTTTTAGCCACAACCAAAGCAAGAATAATTGCCAGAACCGCGATAATGCCAAGAAGTATTAATGTTAAATCGGACATAATAATTATTCGCCGGTTATACTATTGGTATCGCCATAGCCGTTGATCACATCAACTACGCGCTGGCTGAAATATGGGGCCACTTCCTCGGCAAATTCCGCGCTGGGATGGGAATCGTAAGGGTCGGCCGCGTGCGCATCGGTTAAATAAAGCGTGCCATCTGTTTCCAAAGAATAAAAATCCCAAACAAAAATATTATCATTAGAAACATCCCACTCGTCTTTCACCCAGTTAAAGAACGTTTGCGCCCGCTCGGCTTGATCTTCATCAGTACTTCCTTGGGTTAAAGCCGCGCCTGTCCAGACTATGAATTTGGTATCAGGAAATTCGAGCATCTTTTCTTTCAGGGCATTATACTGCAATTTATAATTTTCTACGGTTTTAGTGTCCGAAGATATATCCGCGTTGCCAGTGTCCGCTTCTATACCGCTAACCGGAAAACAATGCTTGAATACCACCACGTCATAAGAGTTGGTTAATATTTCTAAAGTCGGTTCGTTTAAATACTCATTATTGCCGGCATGATTCACCCAGATGTTCCAATAGTCATAAGGATAATTATTCCAGCCGTATGGATCGCTTTCCGGAAAATTCTGCTGAGTAATTTGGTAATCAGTGCTGTTGGCGCCGTTATAATCGGAGAACCAAGATTCCACCCCGCCATCCCAGATAACTCCGCCGGTGCTGTGATGCAAAAAAATTATATTGGCATTCATAACAGTCGGATCGTAAATCGTGCCTTCCATCTTGGTTGTGGTTTGAATTTTATCGGAGTACTGGCCGTAATTATCCCCTTTTCTGGCGCGTACTTTAAAATAATAAGTGGTGTCCGCATCCAGCGATTTTACGGTTCTCGTTCTATTTAGCGATCGAACCTTTCTTACGGTGGAATATTGGCCATCGGTTTTAGTGAGCACTTTTACCTGATAATCATCCGCGCCGGTGATCTTTTTCCAGGCTAAATCTATTTTATGCTTATAACGCTCAACCACATGCAGATTATTAACTTTGCCCACAGCCGCTTGGCTGCAGCCAACGCCAACAAAAAATACGCTAACTGCCACAGTAAGCGCTAATAAACTTTTTTTCATATTTATTTATCTTAAATATAATTATCTATTAATATTATACCTTATTTCTCGCATCAATTGCAAATAAAAATGCACATTATGAACGGTGCATAAGCGCATGGCTAACGGCTCGTTTACGCTTAGTAAATGGCGAATATAAGCGCGGGTGTACCCGCTTTTGCATGTGGCGCAAGAACATGTGTTATCAAGCGGCTTTAAATCTTTAGCGAACTTTGCGCTTTTTATTCTTAATATATTATACTTAACTTTGCTTAAATCTTTAGCCAGTTTTAATTTCGTGTATAAAAACCCGTGGCGCGCGTTTCTAGTGGGCAGAACGCAGTCAAACATATCTACTCCGCGGCGCACGGCTTCTAAAATTTGTTCCGGCTGGCCCACACCCATTAAATAGCGCGGCTTCTTTTCTGGTAGAAGGGGGCACACTACATCTAGCGTCTTATACATTTCTTGCGCGGGTTCGCCCACGGCTAGACCGCCAATGGCGTAACCGTCCAAATTAAGAGCTGTTAGTTCTTTGGCGCTTTTTTCCCGCAGATCTTTATAAATAGACCCTTGCACAATTCCGAATAATAATTGCTTATTTTTCTTCTTGGCTTTTTTGCAACGCACAGCCCATCTGGTTGTCATAGCACTGGAGGCTTCAGCGTACGCGTAATCACACGGATACGGCGCGCATTCATCTAGCACCATCATAATGTCGGAACCGAGTGTCTCCTCTATTTGCATTACTTTTTCCGGAGTAAAAAAATGTTTGGAACCATCGTAAGTGGATTTGAATTCCACGCCCTCTTCTTTTATCTTCCGCATTTTTTTCAAGGAAAAAACTTGATACCCGCCCGAATCGGTTAAGATGGGCTTATCCCAATTCATGAATTTATGCAGACCGACAGCTTTTTTTATAATTTCCAAACCGGGCTTTAAATACAAATGATAAGTATTGCTTAAAATTATTTCATTTTTTAATTGAGCAAAATCATCGTTGTGCAAATACTTAACCGAGCCTCTTGTTGCTATGGGCATGAAAAAAGGCGTATGGATTTTTCCATGGCTGGTGCGCAGTATTCCGCTGCGAAAACCTTTTTTAGTTTTTGCTATTTTAAAATTATTCATTTTATACTATAATCTAACCTGCTGTAAATTTATATTAAAACCCGTAAAAATGCAATTTTCCATAAAAAAAAGTTTTAATTGGCCTAATACCATCAGTGTTATTCGAGTTTTATTGGTATTATTAATAATTTCTCTGCTTTTTATAGACAATTTTAATTTCAAGGTTACTGCCTTTATTTTAGCGATTATTATTATTCCCTTAGATGCTTTAGACGGTTATTTAGCCAGAAAGCTAAAACAAGAAACTAGAATCGGCGCTTTATTGGATATTTTTAGTGATCGCCTTGTAGAATTCCTATTTTGGGTGGCCTTTGCCAGTTTTGGTCTGGTTGTTATTTGGGTGCCAATAATTATTATCACGCGCGGCTTGGCCACGGATATCATTCGAAGTTTCGCCATGAAAAAAAATATCGAGCCTTTTAAAATGATGCACGGAAAATTTACTACTTGGCTGGTGGCATCTAAATTTAATCGCTTTTTTTATGCTTTTTTGAAGGCCGTGGTTTTCCCTTGGCTGATTTTGCAAATGCTTTTATCCACGGCGCCGGATTGGTTTATTATTACAGGACAAATTTTGGTATGGCTTACGGTAGCATACTGTATATTACGCGGTATCCCTGTGCTTTGGGATGCTTATTATTTATTTAAACGAAAAAAATAATGGCTATTGCTTTTTTTGATATCGATCACACCATTGTTTCTTCCATTTCCGCGGAAAAAATATTTTTTTCTTATCTGACCAAAAAAAGAAGAATTCCGTTAATTAATTATTTTCGCGTGGCAACGTTTTTTTTAGAAAATATTTTATTCAATCCATATAAAGCGACGCTGCAAAACAAACAATATTTAGCTAATCAAAATAAAGACGAAGTTATAAAATGGGGCAAAGAATGTTTTTACGCAGAAATAAAAAAGAAAATGCCAAAAAGCGCCCTCCTAGCCGTTACCGCGCATAAAAAGAAAGGTGATAAAATTATTTTATTAAGCGGCAATTTATTTTTTCTGGCGGAATTAATAAAGGATTATGTTGGCGCCGACGATATCGTTTGCACGCAACTTGAAACCAAAGAAAATTTATTTACCGGGAAAATCATTGGTTTGCATGCTTATAAAGAAGCAAAGAGAACTCTACTTAAAGAGTATATTAAAAAGCATCACTTAGAAAAACAAGAAATATATTGTTATGCCAACAGTATAGCGGATCTGCCCTTTTTGGAATGCGCTGATCATCCCATTGCCGTCAATCCCTCCTGGCATTTAAAAAAAGAAGCGTTAGCGCGTAATTGGCCTGTGGTTTTTTACACTTAATAAAGCCACTACGTTCATTAGATATGTAATAACAATAAGAACGGGTACTAACCAGGATACTTTTATAATAAAAGCGCCGATGATTAAGGCATCAATTATATAAACTTCTTTGATATATTCCGCTTTTTTTCGTAAAAAGAAAACAATAAAAATCAGTTGCAAAATAAAATAAAGTCCCAGACTCCAAAGATAAAAATGGTCAAAAGTCGAGGCCTTTATTAAAAGCGCAAATATAACTATGCGGTCGGCCATAAAATCGAACCAAATTCCTTTAGGTTCGTACGGTTTTTTTTGGTATCTGGCCAGACTACCGTCGAGACTATCAAATAAAAAATGTCCAAAAATTAAACCGATGAATAAATAATCGTTTTTGAATAAAAAATACACCGCGGCTAAACCAAAAATTACCGAAAGCAAAGTGGCGCGATCCGCGGTAAAACCCATTTTATCCAAGGCGAGGATAATAGGATGAATAAACTGATCCTTTTTATGCTTAAATTTTATTTTAAAATCCTCTTTTTCCATTTATTCGTTCTTTTCCACCACTCCCTGGCCCGAAGCCACGGGATCGTTCGGCAGATCCGAAGTTAGGCGTTCTTGATTTTGCGAAATATTTTCTTTAGTATTGCTGTCTGTTGCGTTAAGCACTGTTTCTTGAGTAAGCACCAGCACTTTATTCAGCTGATCAGATGTTGGGGTGACAAAAATGGTAAAAGCCACTTTCTTTGTTTCTTCCGCGGACAGTTTATTGATTGTCCATTTTACTTGGTCGGTATCTTTATCGTATTTTATTGATGAATCGCTTGTTTCCACGCCATCGATATAAGCGGGCAAAGTAGTTGTTATTTCTACATTGGTGGCTTCACCGCCCAAAGTTGAAACCGTCCACCAAATCACATAGCTGGTGGTTTCACCCACTTGCGGCGGAATCGGGCCGGTGCCCAATTTTGTCAGGTCGTCGTCGTAGTATCTGGCTTCGCCTTCGAACTTTAGCTCGCCTTTCACTTTACTCTCACATTCGGCCGTGGTATCAAAGGAAAAAGACTGCCCCTCCACTTTAGCCGCGCGTACGGCCAATACAGCTTTCAAAGACGTGGCTGTAGGAGCTAAATTAGAATTTACCACGGCTTTATAACTTATCTCTTTGCTTTCTTTGGATTTTAAATCGGTTATTTTATCCAGGGCCACTTCGTTTTTTTCTAAAAACCCGTCGGTAAATTTTAAATTCAATTCCAGTTCATCGATAGTCGTGTCCGAAGGATTTTCCACGGTAATTTTATATTCCAAACTGTCTTTGGCTTTTACATACTGCGGCCCCGATATGGTTAAATTTAATTTCGGATTGACCATTAAAACCAAATTGGTTTTTTCCACTTGCATATTCACGCTGCCATCCGGTTCTTCTAACCCTAAGGAAAATTTGAACTCTTTATTTTCTTTGCTTTTTCCTTCTATCGCGCCTTTAATCGTAATGGTTTTTTCCTCGTTGGATTTTAATTCATCAAATTTCCAAATGTTATCGTTGATATCCGCTTCGGGATCAGCTGTGCTTGGAGTGAATGTTTCCGGATATTTAAGCTCCACTTTGGCATTGGGCAGAGGGAGGGAGGAAGTATTTTTAAAGGTAACTTTATACTCAATTTCTTGGCCGGAAAAAGCCAATTCAGGAAGAGAGGTGGTAAGCGTAACAATGGTATCGTTGATTTTTATTTTTTTATTGACTGTGTCTTGAAATTCGGAATTAAAATTTGCCGGTTTGTAAGTAAGAATGCCGGTAAATTCTTTATCTTCGTTTAATTCACCCACCAGCTGGCCCGTGATTTTAATTTTACCCGCGGCACCGGCCGCCACATTGCTGATATTCCATGTATTATCCGAAGACGAAGCTTCGGGTTCGGATTTTTTAAAATAAAAACCTTCCGGATAATGGACTGTCACCGTGCCTTCGGATATGGCCACGGATTCTTTATTTTCATATTGCACTTCCAAGGTAAGCTGGTCTCCCGAGGCCATGGCATCCACCGAGTTAATGGTCAATTCGGCTTTGCTTTCGCTTCTGTTATCAAAATCTTTATTGAACACGAAAAACCCAGCTAAGGAAGCGCCGGCTAAAATAAACAAAGCAACAATAATGCCGAATACTATCTTGCCTTTGCGTTTAATGGGTTTTCTTTCCAATTTGGTCATGTCGACATCTTTCTTGGAAGCCTCACGGTAAATATCTAAAATCTTTTCTGATTTTCTTTTCTTATTTCTAGCCGCGGCTTTATCAAAAGCGATTTTGGCCGCGTCATCGGCTTTTAATTCTTCCGGCTCTTCATCTTCTTCCTCTTGAATTTCTTCAATTTCTTCGTTCTCCTTTTCTTCTTCCTCCTCTATTTTTTTGTGATTTTTTTTCTTTTTACCCATGCCCATATTATAATAGAAAATTCCTCTGCTGTAAACCAATGGATACATTATTCTTTAAAACATTGCTAAAAACCAAGTTAAGCTGAGGCCAGAGCTTAGGGCTTATTCTTAATTTCAGGATTTTTTCCCAAGTATCGCTTGAGAGAAAGTGCAAAACTTTGGCTAAATCCCCCTGCGCCTGTGAATAATCCGGCTTTAAACCCAGCTCATGCAGTAATTTTAAAATGAAAGATTGTAAAATTAAAGCATTGATTTTATTTCTATCGCAAAAACTTAAAAAATCTTTAAGCAAAACGTAAATAGCCGCGTCTTTATTTTGCTCCAACACTAAATCGTTAAAAACCAGCAAGCAATAATTCACCCCCTGCAATTTGGCGTAATCTTTTTTTAAACGAGAGTAACTGCATAAAATTTGCGCGCCGCCGATTTTGGAATAACCGCGCGCTTGAGCGATAAATAAAGAAGAACGAGTTAAAGGTTCCAAATGCCCGGCCAATTTAGAGTTTATTTTTTTAACTCCCATGGCGCGCAAAACCAATTTACCGTAATCTTTGGTAAAAATAGTATAAAGGCGATCAGCTTCACGATAATCAACAGACTTTAATACAATGCCCTCTGTTTTTAGAGTAACGGACATTAGAACTATATTTTATCTAATGAAACGAATAACGAAATTGAGTTGATCTTTATTTCTTGGTCAGCTTCTTTTTCTTGCCAATCAATGCTGATAGTATTTTTTTTAATTTCGGCTAAGTTTTTTTCAATGGTCGCTTTCAATCCTTTATCTTCGGTTTGGTAGGAAACTTTTACTTGGTCATTTATGGTTAATCCTTGCTTTTTGCGCAAGGCGTTAATGCCGCGGATTATTTCGCGCGTTAAACCCGCTTCTTTTAATTCCGGCGTGATATCCGTACTTAACTTATAAATTTTTCCGCATGATACGCTTAAGACGTTTACTTCTTCGGCTATTAAACTTAAATATTCTTTAGGCAGTTTAAAATCAATTTCTAAGGAGGCGAGAGGCTGGCGGACTTTAATCTTCGCTTCTTCGCGCAAACTCAAGCCTTTTTCTACGGCTTCGCGCACCTTTTCCATGTTGCTAAGCAATGCTTCGTTTATTAGCTTTTTATCGGCTTTCGGCCATTCTTCCAAGTGCACGGATTCTTTATTTCCATCAGTTTCTTTATAAATGGCCTCGGCTGTAAAAGGCGTGAAAGGCGCTAAAATTTTGCTTAAAGTGCTTAGAATATATTTCATGGTAGAAAGAGCTTGCCGCTTATCTTGCTCGTTCTCGCCCTTAAAGCGGTTGCGGCTTCTTCTTAAATACCAAGTGGAAAGTTCATTAACGAAGAGGGCAATGGGGCGGGAAGCCAAAACTAAATCATACGCTTTCATGCTGTTTGTCACTTCGGAAAGCAGAACATGCAATTTGGCGATGATCCATTGATCGAGAATATTTTTAGAATCAAGTTTAGTCTGATCATTCTTCGTTTCGTACATTTTATAAAAAGAAACCACGTTATCTAAAATTATTATTACTTTTTTAAATACTTCATCCACGCCTTTTTCGGAAAACAATAGCGTATCCGCTTTCATTACCGGCGAAGTAAGCAAATAATAGCGCAAAGCATCAGCCCCGTATTTATCTATCACCAAATTGGGATCCGGATAATTTTTTAAGCGCTTGGACATTTTCTGTCCGTCTTCGGCCAGCACTATGCCGTTGGTAATGACATTTTTAAAAGGGATGTTATCCACAACACCGATGGAGAGCACAAGCAAATAATAAAACCAGCAGCGCGTTTGATCCACGCCCTCGGCAATAAATTCCGCGGGAAAAGTATCTTTAAACTTTTTTTCGTTCTCAAATGGGTAATGCATTTGCGCGTAGGGCATGGAGCCGGATTCAAACCAGCAATCAAGAACATCGGGAATGCGCCGCATTATGCCTTTATCGCATTCGGAACATTTAAACTCAATAACATCCATATTTTCTTTATGCAGGTCGCTAATTTTTTTATTGGCATGCTCTTCCAATTCTTTAATGGAGCCAAAAACATGCGTGGCTTTGCATTCATCACATTTCCAAATAGGCATCACGGACCCCCAAAAGCGCTGGCGGGAAATGGACCAATCCGCGGCGCCTTCGAGCCATTTGCCAAAGCGGCCGTCCTTGATATGTTCCGGCGTCCAATTAATTTTCTTGGCTTTGGAAATCATGCCGGCTTTTATTTTGGTGACATTAACGAACCAAGAGGAAGTGGCGTAATTTAAAAGCGGGGAGTCGCATCTCCAGCAATGGGGGTAGGTATGCGTGTATTTTTCTTTGCTAAACAGCTTGCCCTCTTTGGCCAGCCATTTTAATACTTCAATATCCGTCTTTTGCGGATCCTCCGCCGGCTTTACTTGTTCGCCCGCAAAATCGCTTACCTCTTTGGTAAAGCGGCCTGTTAAATTTACATGCTGGATCCAAGGCAAATTTTCTTTTTTTCCAAGATTTAAATCGTCCTCACCAAAAGCCGGCGCGATATGCACCACGCCCGTGCCATCTTCCGTGCTTACGAAATCGGCTGCGTAGATTTTAAAACCGCGTCCCCTATTTTCTTTATTATCAAAGTAGGGGAATAGCGGTTCGTACGGCTTCCCTACCAGATCTTTCCCTTTAAACTTTTTTAAAACTTTATATTTTTTCTCCGCGAAAACTTTTTCCACTAATTCCTTGGCTACGATAAATTTCTCATTCCCCTCCTCTACCAAGAGATACTCCATTTTTTCGCCCACGGCCAAAGCGATATTTCCCGGCAAAGTCCACGGCGTGGTGGTCCAGGCCAATACATAAGTATTTTCATCAACTAATTTAAATTTTGCGATTAAAGAAATATCTTTTACTTCTTTATAGCCTTGCGCCACTTCGGATTGTGAAAGCGTAGTTTCGCATCTCGGGCAGATGTGCATGGCTTTGTGGCCTTCGTAAATCAGGCCTTTGTCCCAAAGCTGTTTGAATACCCACCAGATGCTTTCCATGTACGATAAATCCATGGTGCTGTAGGGATGTTCCATATCCACCCATCGGCCCATTCTGGGGATGAATTTTTTCCAAACATCTTCGTACATTAAAACCTTGCCGCGGCAAGCTTCGTTGAATTTTTTCACGCCCATTTTTTCTTCAATGTCACGCTTGCTTGAAACTTTCATTTCTTTTTCCACGATATTTTCAATGGGCAGACCATGGCAATCCCAGCCCCATTTACGTTCTACGCGATAACCGTTCATGGTCCAGAATCGAGGCACCGCGTCTTTCATTAAAGAAGCTACGATATGGCCGTAATGCGGAGTACCCGTGGCAAACGGCGGGCCATCGTAAAAAACATAATCCCCTTTCGGCGCTTCTTTTTTTACGCTTTTTTCAAATATATTATTATCTTGCCAAAATTTTAATGTAGTTTCTTCTTGGCTGACCAGCTTGTGTTTTTTTTGCATATGCTAAAGATTATAGAAAAAAAATGCTTTTTTGGCAAGCCAGATTAGCTTGCCAATTAATTATTTAATTTCTATACTAAGCCAATGCGTTTACCAAACAGAAAACCCGGAAAATATACTTTTGCTACCTTCGACCCCAATATCACCGAGGAAAAATTTGAGGCGCTTAAAAATAAATTAGATCGCTTAAAAAATTATTCGCGCCCGCAAGCGGCCAAGCTGGTAATGGAACACGCAGCCAATGGCGACTTTTCAGAAAACGCGGAGTATCAAATTTCCAAGGGTCGTTTGCGCGGCATAAATAAAACAATTGAGGAGCTTGAATATCAAATCAATCACGCGCAGATTATTCAATCTCCGAAAAATATCGACACCGTGCAAATCGGCCATACCGTTACCATTTTAGCCAATGGCAAAGAACAAACCTTTCAAATTTTAGGCCCCTCGGAAACCAAACCACTGGCTGGCATTATTTCTTATAAATCCCCTCTTGGCGCCGCGCTGCTGGGTAAAAAAGTAAATGATGTAGCCGAGTTGATTATTGCCGGAAAAAAGACGAATTTCAAAATTATTAATATTAAATAATAATTTTATTATTTAATTGCTTTTATTAATTTCAATTCTTCCAGAGAAAAAAGGCTGGGATTATTTAGGATATCCGTAGAATTTATCAAATCTAACGCCACCAAATAAGATAATACGGAATCAGGTACAGCCAGAGCATCTTTAAAATGATCCAAACTCTCAAATTTGCTTTTATAAGTTTTTTCCAAAAATAGTTTATATCCCAATATTTGTGAAACCAATTCTATGCCTTGGCGCGAGTAACGCGATAAAGCATGATGAAAATATAAATTCAACACCACAAGCGGAGTAAATATAAACGCGGCAAAAAGAATATCGCCGAAATTTTCTTCGCCTCCCGCGCCCATGGCAGCGAGCAAACCAATGCATAAAATAAAAAAACCGATAACGCTGTTTTTCTTATTTTTTTTCCATATATAGTATGCGGAAACCGTCATGGGAAAACTAATAAAACATAAACCCAAAATAAAATAAACAAATTGATCCCCTTCTATGCCGGAGGGATAATATTGCATCCAAGAAAAACCGCCTATAATGAAAGAAATTGCCACGCCAATAGCTAAAAAAATGGAATTACTAGAAAAATATGGCTTATATTTTCGCCATATTGCGGTATTTAGTAGCGCGCTCATGTCCCAAGCATCGCCGTGGCTTTTTTGGCTGATCAATAAACTTATTTCCGGCAAAAGCCAAAGCATATCAAAAATTTCATTTTCCGGGCTGCTTAGTTGATCTTTGACAGACTTGTTTTTTAATTTTATTTTAAAGCAATATCCCTTATCTTTTAAAAGATCAATGTATCCTTTGTGATATGCTTCTAGAATGGCCGCTTCTAAGCATTTATCATCGTAATATTTATTTAATAAAAAACGCATGGCGGCCGGCGGCAAATTCAAAGGAGGTTCGTACAAAGGAATAACTGTTTTTAAATCCGGATCATTTCCTTTAAAATACCAAACAATTACATAATAAATAAAGGTAAGTATAATGGCGCTTGCTAATAATAGAAAAATGCTGTATGTCATGGTTTCATTATAACTTATTCTAAGTTAAATTAAAATTGCATTTTTCGTAATTCTTTTCTTCTTTTTTTATACTCCGGAATAGCCAGACTTACTAAATGCCAAAATTTTTGGGAATGATTAAATTCCCGTAAGTGGCACAGCTCGTGCACTATAATATAATCGGCCAAATATTCCGGCAACGATAATATTCTATAATTAAAATTCAAGTTACCTTTTCTGGAACAACTGCCCCAGCGCGATCTTTGGTTTCTGATGCTTATGCGATTATATGAAAAGTTATATATTTTATTAAACTCTTTAAGCTTATTTTCTATAAAATTTAAAGCTACTTCTTTTTGCGTAAAATATTCCGCTCGGCTGTTTTTAATAATTATAATATCGGCCTTTTTAAAATATTCCAGCTTTTCCAAAATCCAATCGGCTTTCTTTTTAATAAATCTTTCCACCGCAAATACCGGCAAGCCCCACGGCTTGGTGACCACAAAATTACCGTCATGATAAATAGCCAAGCGCATGACGCGGGCTTTGTAGCTCGTCTTTAAAGTGTAATTTATTTCTTTATCCTGAATTTTTATTTGTTTGCGCATTTACGCCGTTTTATTCCCTGCCGAATATTATATTTTATAAATTACGTCTTTTCGCTCAAGCACTATTTCCCACCCCGCTTTTTTAGCGCGGGTATACAGCTTTTTATTGGGGTTAAAACAAATGGGCTTTGAAACCAAACGCAAGAAAGGAATGTCGCTTTCCGTGTCCCCCACGCCCACGGATCCGCGTAAAGTTAAATTATTATGGCTGACCGCTCTTTTAAGAATTTTAGCTTTATCGTCTATCAAATCGGCGTATAGCACTCGCCCGGTAAAAATTCCTTGCTTATTTGTTTCTAAAATTCTGCCGTACGCTTTATCAAAACCAAAAGAATGGGCAAATTCCTGCACGATTTCTTTAGGAGAATGGGATATGGCTAAAAGATAATAATTCTTTTTCTTAAGCTGTTTCACCAGATCGCGGCTAAATCGATAAACGCGGTTTTTATCCCGGCTGATTATCCGGCGCGCCAAATCACTAAAATCTTTCTGTCGCACGCCTTTAATATTTTTGCCAAACGCTTGCACCACGGCATTGATGTATTTTTCATATGAATCCTGGCGGTTCAGCCATTTTTCCAGCGCTTGATGGTAGAACTTTTTCGTACTTTTGGGAAAATAGCCTTCGTCCACCAAGGCGTTGGTTATTTCTATAACCAAGCTGGAACGAAAGATGGAACCGTCGATATCAAAAATGGCTACTTTCTTCATAAAAATTATTCGCTAATTACTTCCACTTTTTCCATCACCACCTCGGTTAAGGGCTTGTCATTGGCGTCCACTTCTAAAGCCGCAATGGCATCAACAACTTCCATACCCGCGGTTACCTGCCCGAAAATGGTGTAGCTGTGCGGCAAAGCGTAATCTTGATGCATAATAAAAAATTGGCTGCCGTTGGTATTTGGCCCGGCATTGGCCATGGCCACCGTTCCTCTTACATAACCGCGCTGATAGGAATCCGTGCTTTCTATCAATTCGTCTTCGAATTGGTATCCCGGCCCGCCCGTGCCTGTACCTGTGGGGTCTCCTCCTTGGATCATGAATCCGCTTATTACGCGATGGAAAATCACGCCATCGTAAAAACCTTTCTTGGCCAAATCCACAAAATTGCGCACAGTATTGGGCGCGTCATCCCCATATAATTCTAAAGTAATGTCCCCTTTATTGGTAGTAATTTTTACAACTGGCATGTAATTATTTTTAATTGATAAATTGGTATTCATATTTTTTTCATCCGCTTTGCTTTTATCGCCCGATACGGAAAAAACAATAAAAATTATAGCCAGAAACACAAGACCGCTGAATAAAATAATAAAATTTTTTTTAGACATATTTATCTTATTGGATCAATATAATAAGTTATTAATTCGTCATCTTTTTCCACCGTAACATAATAAGCTCGACCTTGTTGTTCTATCTTTTTAACTAATCCCAAATTTTCTTCCCCCACTCTCATTTCTTGGCCGATTAATATTTGGTCGGAAATAATTCCGCGAATCACCTCGCCTGAGCGTTCCCCATTTTTTATAACTTCCAAAGCCAAAGGCACTTCGTCAGTCGCTTCCGTTGATATTTCATCCGCAGCTATAATAGGCTGATTATCCGGTCCTCGTCCGGTTAATCTATCCATATTACCAAATATGGCGCGATTTAATGCATTCGCAATGCTGCGCCTTAATTTGTCTCTTGTTCTTTCCATATTTTATTAATTTATCATAAACATTTTTATAAATAAAGACAATACTATTAATATTTGACCATATTTAATAATCACATTAAGATTGATTCACAACCAGGAGGAATAACGTGGCACCAAGAGCATTTGTGCTAATACCAGGCCTCGGAGAAGTTCCGCAGAGCCTCGCTCTGTCGGAGCTCGACTTCAAGGCACTCGACGACGGAGAGAAAGCGTTCTCCGGAATCGTCGGATTCGCTCTCGCGGGCGTGTTCACGAAGTACGATACCGAATTCGTGCTCACCGATACCGGTGTCGCTATCAGAGACAATCAGCTCTTCCGTGGATGGGCAGGGCTCATCATCGCCATCAAGCAAGGAAATCGTCTCGCCATTAGGCAGCACCCGAACTGCTTGGTGTGCGAGGATAGTCAATGCCCGCTCAACCCAAAAACCTAGGAGGAGGAACGCCGCGCTCGAACTGAGCCCGGCTCAAGACCCACGGCGAAGACCACAAGTCACATTCAACGTGGGTCTTCGCATTTATAGAGAAAAATTAATGAGGAAATAAAAATTCGCCAACCAGCATAAACACCCAAAACGCGGCGCCTAAAACAGCTGGCACCAAGCCCACCCACATGGCCCAAGAGCGTTCCCCTTTTCTGTACGCCAGAATCGCCACTACCAAAGCCACGATAGTCATGACAAATACCATTATCACGCTGACAATGCCAATAGTTCCGGCGATGTTTTCGTTCATAGAAGATAAAAAAGGCATAAGAACCGCTGCGGAAATTCCTAAAATCGGCCCGCTGCTAATAGATATTAAACCTAAAATCATAGATATCCAGCAAATTTTAGTTTTAGGCTTCTCATTAAAATGACTGATAATTTTTTTTGACATAATTTTTTTTAATTATTATTTATCTTTTAAAAAATACGCTTCATCTATCCATTTCAACAATTCTTTATCTATTTCTTTTTTTGTTTTTATATCAATACAAATTTTAAAACTTTTTAATGAAACCGGAACGCTCATTTTTACTCTTTTTTTTGTGAGCTTCCTATTCAAGCCAAACCTAATTTCCAGCCTGTCCTTTTTCGGCAAGGCCGCGAAAAAATCATAGCGGCCGAATAAATGGATACAACAAGGCAGAGAAATAATCTTGCACTTGCCAATTTTACTATTAATTTTTTTATATAAAAAATCAAACAGCTCTTTGGCCAAAGCTTTATTTTCAAAATGCTCGGCCAAAGCCATCTTATGACAAGAATGAGGCTGCTTGGCTTTTTGAAAAATCCTTTGGCACTTGGGGCATGTCCACATGGGAAATTATAAGCCTAAATATTTCAGCAAGCCATGTACCAAAAAAGCCGGCCACACGCAGGCTTTTAAAAACCCCAGTACGCCATCCCAAAACGAAGTGGCGGTTTGGATATAATACACCGCGGCGCCGATGAACCCAACGCAATATAAACCTCCAGCACCGGCGTTTTTATAAACTGTTTCTTTTTTAGATTTCTTGCATCCTTTTCCCCATTCCTCGCTAAATTTTTTCCTAAACCATTCTTCTACGTCTTTCTCGGTTATGTCTTTTGCCATAGTTTTGTCTTATTAATAATATACTTATTATAGCATATTAATTCTTGCTTCGATATTTCAGCCAAATTTTCTTAGCAAAAGATAGCGAAGCGGTTGATAACACAAAACCGATAGTGGGAATAATGGCGGTAACAAAAGGTTGTTCCGCTTTTATAATGTATAAAAATAAACACACTACCAAGTAAGTTAAAATGGCTACTAGTATTATTCTGACCCAGCTGGTTTCCCAGGCTTTGTCCCCTTCCACGCGCTTATTGCGGGATTTAATTTCGTTGATTTCTGTTTGAAGGTCGTTTCTCACAAGTCAATTTTAAATTTTTCACACCTTTTAATTATACTCCTAAAAAAGACAAAAATCAAGGTCTTGACTGTTCATATTTAGATTGATAATTCGTGAACTGCACCCATCGAATCCCTCCAGGTACAGTTGTTGGAATTCTGATGGGTATCCCCCTTTTGTTTTCCTCCTACAGCGGGTACTTGTCGGCGAGAGCCTTCATGGCTCGCAGCGCGATCTCGGACGCCGCTTCCTCGCCGCAGACCGCGAACTCGTTGGTCACGCGGTTCCCGTAGATGGCGTTGATGGTGCCGCACCGCATGCCACCGTGTGTGGCGCACCACACGAAGATGGCAGCGGACTCCATGGAATAGCACAAGACCCCGCGTTGGACCAACTCATCGTGAGTCTGGCGCAGACGCTCGGGGATGTAGCCCATGTCATCGGGGCGCGCTTGCCCTTCGTTGAAGTCATCGGTCGTAGCTTCGATGCCCACGAAGTGCCTCTTGTTCAGATCCTCGGCCGCTTTTTCCAGTGCGGTCACGATGCGGTAGTCGGCCACGGCCGGATACTGGATGGGCGCCCAGTTGAGGGATGCGCCATCTAACCGCACGGCCGCGGTTACGATCGCGACATCGCCCGGCTTCGGATTGGCCCACAGGGCGGAACACGATCCTACCCGGATGAAACGCCGCGCACCGCTGCGCACGGCTTCGGGCAGGACGATGCCCACGCTCGGTCCACCCATGCCCGTGGTGACCACGGAAATGGGCATTCCTTCGTACAATCCGGTGTAGCTGAGCAGACCCCGGTGATGACCCACCTTGTGAACATCCTCGAAGTAGGTCTCTGCGATCATGGTCGCCCGTTCCGGTGATCCCACGAGCAGGCAGTGCTCCGCCAGATCCCCTTCACTCGTTTCCAGATGGTACTGTTTGTCGCCGGTCATGGGCCGGTCAGCCTTGGTTTCCTCAGTCAAATTTCACACTCCTTTGTTGCCAACATCATCTTTCGACGAAGTAACACAATGTTATCAAACGAGTATATTCTAGTCAAAATAAAAAGTCCTCTTATGTGGAGGAGATAATACAATCGCAAATAAAAAACTTACAACAAATAATACAAATCTTCTGTTTTTTTAACTATGCGCTCCCAATTGTATTTATCTTTAATAAAATTACGCGCTTGCTCCCCTGTTTTCTGAACAAGATCTTTATGCTTGATGAGATAAATCATTTTTTCCGTTAAATCGGAAACATTGGAAACTTTAAAAGGAATGCCGAAGTGGCCGATGGTTTCCAGATTTTCCGGAATGTTGGAAATCAAAGCGCACCTGGCAAAGCTCATGGCTTCCAGAATGGCAATGGAAAGGCCTTCTGATTCCGAAGGATGAACATAGAAATAAGCGTGCGCGTAAAGCTGGTCTAATATTTGACCGCGCTGAAAACCGATAAAAATAATATTTTTATCTTCCTTGGCGATTTCTTTTAAATAGGCTTCGTAATCCGGGGTGTAGCTGGAAGCACCCGCGATTAACAACTTCATGCCCCCTCTGATATCTTTGGGAATTTTTTTGAAAGCCTCTATCAGATAATGAATGCCCTTATGTCGAACCAGCCGAGCCACGGTAATAATATATTTTTGCGGGGTAAGATGCCATTTTTTTAAGCGGTCTGTACCGGTTATTATTTTTGTATCCATGCCATTGGGAATGTAAGCGATTTTTTTATTAAAACGCTTTTGGCAGTATTTTTGTATGGCGTGGGAAACCGCGATAGTGGCGTGCGGAAAATACAAAGCCGCCCATTCGCCAAAACTGAGATACAATCGGGCAACGGCTCCCCATTTTTTATGGAAGCGATCAATAGAATGAAAAGTAACCACCACTTTAGCGCGCGGCTTGAATAATCTGGGTATCCAGCACAAAGTGGCCGGCCCTACGCCATGGTAATGAATGATATCCACGGGCTGAAAAAGCACATGCAAAGAAGATAGAAAAACATAAGTCCAGGTATCCAAATGCTTGGTGCGTATAGAAGGTCGGCGGATTAGGCGAATCCCCTGCCAAACATCTTGTTTGGTGGCCATATATTTCGGCCGCACGTAAACGGTTACTTGATGCCCTTGTTTAGCCAGATGCGTGGATAAATCCTCCACTTGCACATCTACCCCGCCGTCATGATAAAACGGCACGGACTTTTGGCCGATCATGGCAATGCGCAATGGCTTGTTTTTTTTGTTATTCACGATGTAATTCTAATTCGTCTTGCCTAATTCGTCAAAATTATATTAGAATATAGAGAGAAAAAATTAAACATACATAATAAATATGAAAAAAATTATTTTGTTAAGCAGCTTGCTTTTTATTTTTGGTTTTTCTTCGGTTCAAGCCTCTACTTATACAGTGACAAGCACCGCGGATGCGGGTGGCTTATGTGATGGCACTACGTGCACGACTTTGCGCGCGGCCATTTCCGCGGCCAATGCTAATGCCGGAGATGATATTATTACTTTATCGCAAGGCGTATACGAACTTTCCATTCCAGGCTCTGGCGAAAATAGCAATGCCACCGGCGATTTTGATATCACGCAATCCGACACCTCTTTAACCATCAACGGCGTAAGCGCGGACACCACCATTATCAGCGTTTCCAGCAATACAGACAGGATTTTTAATGTTACTTCTAACACTTCCTCCTTATATTTAAATGATATGACTCTCACTGGCGGCTATTCCACTGATGGCGGAGCCATTGATTGCGTTGGCAATTTATATATCGACGATTCCAACATTTCTTCCAATTCCGCCATAAACACAGATGCCAGAGGAGGCGGCATATATTTTCAATCCAGGGGCGCTAAAACCGCAGACGCCACCCTACACATTACGGACAGCCTTATTTCCAACAATATAGCGAACGGCGATGACTCCAATGCCTGGGGTGGCGGTTTATATATTTGGCTGGAATCCACCACTAATAATATGGATGTGGTTTTACAAAACGTTACCATCTCGGGAAATGAAGTAGATAGCTCGGGCGATGCCAGAGAATTAGGTGCCGGAGTATTTATGAGCGACACTTCAACCGGCAACACGGACCTAACAGCGAATTTCAGAAATGTCACTGTTAGCGACAATACTTTGGATGGTACGGATGCCGCTGGCGGTGGAATTTATATCAGCGATGAAGATGCCACTTTAAGCATAAGAAATTCTATTTTAGATAATAACAGCTTGAACAATTGCTTTGAGAACAGCTCGGGCGGTATAAATTCTTACGGCTATAATATTGATTCCGCTTCTTCTTGTGGGTTTGGCGGAACTGGAGACTTAAATAGCACTGATCCATTATTAGAAACTTTGGCAGATAACGGCGGCGCCACGAACACTAGGGCGCTGCAAGTTACGCCCACGCTTTCCCCGGCTATCAATATTATACCGGCAGCCAGTTGCCTGGATTACAACAGCAGCGCGTTAACCGTAGATCAGCGCGGCTTCACGCGCCCGGATGATAGCTATTGCGATGTTGGCGCATTCGAAGCTGACCAAACCAATCCCGTTATTACCGTCAATAATAATACGGATGCTTATAATATTTTAGAATGCGCCTCTTCCGCTTATACGGAATATGGGGCCACGGTTACAGACAATGGAGATAATTTTTTCAGCGCTCTAACAGCTGATGCTTCCGGATCGGTTGATACGAATATTGTTGGCAGTTACGCCATTACTTACGCATCAACTGACCATTCCTATAATACGGCCACGGCCAACCGCACCGTGACTGTAACCGATACAACGGATCCAACCATAACTTTAATTGGCGAGGCCACCCAAACAGTCGACTTTAATTCCGTTTATACCGATCCAGGCGCCACTTTTTCTGATGCTTGCGATACCGCAACAACCGTGGTGACAGCAACAGGAACGGTCAACACCGGCATTCCAGGCACTTATACCATCACTTATACGGCCGTGGACGCTTCGGGTAATCTAGCCGCATCGCAAACAAGAACCGTGGCTGTCGTGGCCGAGGGAAGTTATATTTCTTCGGTGGCAGGCACCACCAACGGGGACATTCTGATTACCTATAGCAGCGGCCAAACGGAAATCATAAACGTGTTTGATTACACTACTACGAAAAATACAAAAATTTCTCAACATGAAAACCAGTATTATATTGCTTTGGCAGCCAATGGAAAAAAAGTAGCTCTAGTGGATATCGTAAATAAATCAGTGCTGTCTACAAAAACTTTGTCGAAAAATGTTAAATATACTAAAAATACTTTAAAGCTAAAAAACATTAGAAATAAAGATGCCGTCGTTATCGTCTCGAAAAAAAATAGCAAAATTTTATTATCTTTATTAAAAATCAACGCAGGCCATACGGCTTTAAGTAAAAAAGACCAAGAACAAATCAGCAATAAAAATATCAAACCAAAAAAGACAACTATAAAAAAATCCACTATTTATTTAAAAAATAAAAATAATAAAGTTCTGCAAAAATATTTAGTAACTAAAAAGTATCAATTGAAAGCCAAATCTTAGGCATTATTCACAATTCATTATATATCTTGGCCTGTTAAAAGCATGGAACTGAATATAAAGCCCATAAATATTATAGCGTAGTAATACATCCACGATATTTTCATGCGGTAAAAAAAGAAAAAGATTACTAATACGGCAAAGACGGAAATGAGAAAACCTATTATTGGCTCCTGCCAAAATGAGCCGCCAATTTTAAGAAAAAGCAAAGAGGCCGGCTGGGTTAGGTAAATCGCTTTTATTAACGGGCGCCATTTAGAGCGAAAAATAAAACAGGAAATAATAACGACAACGCAAAAACCAACAATACCGGGGATTTGAGAAGCGGGTAAACCTTTAGGGCTGATCAAAGAAAAAAGGTAATAGGAAAAAAAAGTAACGCCGAATAGCAGAATACCAAAAATACTAATAAGCAAAGCGGAAACGATACTGCGCCAAACGGGATTTTTAATAATATGCGATTTTTTATTTTCATTTTTTTTTGTTTCTTTCATATATTTTATTAATTTATATTTCTCCGCCCATTAAAGTAAATATAGAAAGAGTGAGCGCCACGAAAATAACCGCGTAGTAATATATCCACGATAATTTCATGCGATAAAAAATAAAAAGGGAGGCAGCCACGATAACCGCACCAACACTATAAACAGCAGCCGGCCAGTGGTTAAGTATGATGCCCGTAGTAGCCAGTACAGTTGCTGCTGGCTGGGTAATAAAAATCGCTTTAATTAAAGGCCGCCACTTGGTTCGGAGAACCAGCCAAGATATTAATAGCAGAATAACTAAGAAAGAACCGTGCATAACTATGGGAAACCAATAAAAATTGCTTTCCGGGCCCATTTGTATAAATATCATCACAATGCGGCGGACTATGCCTTGATACGCGGCGTCAAAAAGAAAAGTGACATTAAATAGAATAAACCCAAGCACCGTGATCAATAAAACCGCCACGACATTCCGCCAAATAGGGTTTTTAATGATATGCTTTTTTTGTGTTTCGATTTTTTTTGTGTTTGTCATATTTTTAATTATTTTAATTATCTTTCAAAGTCAGTATAATTAGTTGTGAAGCTCCATGGCCCGCTTCCGCAAGAACCCAATTCCTGCGACTCAATGCGTAAAGTGGTATCCGCCGTTAATTGCATTAAAATGACTCCGTTGTCAGTATCATAGCAATACACTTGTCCGTCGCTTATTACTTGATCAAAATCCCTATTCACATAGCCGCTATCAACGGGCGTGAACTCGTATTTACCCGTAGATAATGTGGTAACGGAATCGCCAACGGAGAATAATCCCTGCGTAAAATCCACGGGTTCATGAATCAAAGCCAGCTGATGATCTTCTTGCCAGCCCGTTAGCGCCGTACCCGTCAAAAACCAGCGGCCTTGCGCTGTTCCGGATACATCTTGATTGATCGTGCCGCAGATCGGCTCTACCGTGCGTCTTTCATCGTAATAACCGACTAAACTTTTTAAAGAATTTTTTAAAGCATCCGGAAAATAATCCAAGGGGCAAACATTATTTAACATTTGTTCCCACCAGCGGCTCTGATTGGCCACGCCGGTAATGGCTGTTCTGGTATCATACGCTCCCCAATCCAAAGCGTGCTGGCCCGTATTACCGCCACCCGTGCCCACTATTTCTCCGGCAACAAATTTATAGCGCACATCTTTTGTGCAGATGCGGAAATTTTCTCCGCCCGCGGAATATTCATTGCAATTATCGCTGGTAGATTCCACGGCGTTGTAAGCCGCTTCCAAATCAGCCGATAGGCCGGACATGTGCATGAAAAAATTATAAAAATCTTCGCATGGCCGAAAACGCACGGTGTAATCCGTAAATACAGGATCCACGCTTAAATGTTCTTGAGCTGTAATGCTTTCCACATACATTGTGCCCGGAGAATAAACGGGGCTAACGGATAAATAATCAGTGTAGTAATAGTACATGTGATCCGTGGGAAAAGTGTGGCCGCTTGGGTTCACCACGCCCAAAGGCGAAATGCTATGGTACGCCGAGGCATCCAAAATATCTTGCGTAAACCAAGAATAGTTTTCTCCGCAGGCGGGATACAAATCCACGCTCACCAATTTCTTTTTATTGCCCCATGTCCATTTTTTTCCGATTTTTATTTTCGCGCGATAATAGGTGTCTTCTTCCGGGTACGCGTAATATTTATAGCGTCCTTGTTTTTTTGTAGTTTTAGTTGCTATATACTGAAATTCACCGGTGCCGATGGCTTGATAAATGCGAACTCTTACGTCTCTTTTTCTGGGTGTGACATAGCCATAAATTTTTACAGAGTCGTCAGTAATAATCTCCGTTTTATTCACGTGCAAATAAACTTTTTCCGCAGTCGCGGCCAAGCCCATGCTCGGCAAAAGCAATAAACCAAGCAAACATAAGTATATTTTTTTCATAATACCTTAAGTATAGCAAAAAAGGGGCTTAAAGATAAGGAAAGGCATTATATTTAATATTTCTACCAATTATGTTATTCTAAAAAGATATGATAGATAAAAATCTATACGCCAAATCGGGTTTTTACAACATTGCCATGAAACTCCTGGGCTGGGATAGAGGCATTTCCGGCTATATAAAAAATCTTTCTTTGCCTTGTCCAAACAACGGCAAAATATTGGAAGTCGGCTGCGGGTCCGGCATCATTGGTTTGCAATTGTTAAAAATGTTCCCTGAGGCCTCTTTATTAGCCACGGATTATGAAAAGAATTTTCTTGAAGAGACTTTGCGTAATGCCAATAGCAAAAAAATTAATATAAGCCGCATTACCGTGGGCGTATCTGATATCAGTAATCCCAAAGAAGTAAAAAAACTTAACAACACCCCGATTATTTTCGAACCAAACTCTTTTGATATTGTCTGCGCTGGTGGCGTACTGGGTTATTCCAAAAATCAAGAAAAGACTTTGCGCGATTTAGTCAGCCTTTTAAAACCGAACGGATATTTTATAGATATAGAAACTAACGACAATTTCGGTGGCAAGTGGGTAACGCGCAAATACGATTATAAAAGATTATCTTTAGATAATTATAAAAAAATTCTAGAAAAAGAAAACTGCGTGGTGGAAATTAAACCTTTTTCTTTAAAAAACTTTCCCGCTAATTTTACCAGAACCGGCATCATCGCGAAAAATCTTACCATAAATAATATATGAAGCTCAATAAATCCATTGGCTACGGCGCGTTTATACTGGCCGCTTCCACCATATTAAGTTATGGTTTGGGCTTGTTGCGCGATCGGGGTTTAACCGGAGCGTTCGGCGCGGGCTACGAGCTGGATATTTATAACGCTTCATTTTTATTGCCGGATTTTATCATGAGCTCTTTTGGCGCGGCTCTGACCGCGGCTTTTGTGCCCGTGTTTACCACCTTGCGCCAAAAAGAAGGCGATAGAAAATCTTGGGAACTGACCAACTCGGTTTTTTCTCTTATCAATATGGTTTTGCTGGTAGGTATAATTTTGGCCGCTATTGCAGCACCCATAATCGCCAAAATAGTGGCCCCGGGTTTTGACGCGGAAAAACAAAACATCTTAGTGCAAACCACCAGAATAATGCTGATCTCTCCATTTCTTTTCAGCTTCAGCACTTTATTTGGCAATGCTTTGCAAAGCTTAAGGCGCTTTATCAGTTATGCTTTGTCCCCCATTTTATATAACGCCGGAATTATTATTGGCATTTATTTTTTCGTGCCGCGTTTTGGTTTGTTCGGTGCCATTTACGGCGTGCTTATCGGAGCATTCTTACACTTGCTGGTGAGGTTGATAGAAATAATTTATACGGGCTGGAATTTACGCTTCCGCAACCAATATTTTTTTAAGCCGTGGCAGCAGCCGGAAATAAAAAAAATGATCCGCTTGATTATCCCCCGCGCTCTGGATTTACTGATCTGGCAAATAAACTTATGGTCGTACACAGCCATTGCTTCCTCTATCGCCTACGGCTCAATCGCCATATTCAATCTGGCGCGCAACTTTCAAAGCATGCCCGTGAGCTTTTTCGGCATTGCCTTTGCCACTTCCATGTTTCCGGCTTTGGCTGCTTCTTTCGCGGAAAAAAACAAGCCAAAATTTATTGAAGATCTCACCAAAACCATTAGGCAGGTTTTATTTTTTACCTTGCCCGCGGCCGCAGGCATGGCTGTTTTGGGCAAGCCATTGGTAAGTTTCTTCCTGCAAAACGGTAAGTTCACGGATGAAGCTGTGGCTTCAACCGGTTTGGTGCTGGCGGTTTTCGCCTTATCTATCCCTTTAGAAAGCTTGCAGTATCTATTAACCAGAGGCTTTTACGCGCAGCATAACACCAAAACTCCGGTGTTAGTAACCATAATCGCTACTATTATTAATATCAGCGTTAGTTATGTTGCTTCCAAATTTTTAGGAACCACGGGCTTGGCTTTGGGCTTTATATGTTACACTTCTACCCAAGTAATTTTGCTTTCTATCTTGCTACAAAAGAAAATTAATTTTTTAGGCTTTATCTCTTTCACGAATATTTTAAAAATAATTATCAGTGCCGCGATAATGGCTTTGGCGGTTTATTTTATCCTTCCTCTTTTTAGTAGTATTAAAATTGCTTTCGTGGTTTCTGTTATTGCCGGGGCGGGCATTTATTTGCTATTGGCTTTATTTTTAAAAATTCCGGAAATAAGCAGTATATATTTTATTATTAATAAAAAAATATTAAAAAGATGAGAAAACGCTTATTATATTTATTTTTATTAACTGATGTTTTTATTGCCCTGACTTTTAGTTTTGTCTATCGCGTACAAATTAAAGAATGGGTGCTTAATTTTTTTAAAGAACCGGTGCCGCAAGCCGTTGACTATAAAAGCGCCAAGACCAATGAAAAAATTGCCATTCCCGAAGAAATCAACCTGCAAGTTCCTTTTCAGCCGCAGGCGCCCACAGCCGATTGGGGCGAACCGTATCAAGAAGCGTGCGAAGAAGCCAGCATTATTATGGCCGTGGCTTATTTGGAGGGAGAAAGCATTTTAACAGCCGGGCAAATGGACGAAAAAATATTAAGCATGGTTGACTGGCAACAAGAAAACTGGGGCGGGCATTACGATTTAAACGCGGAACAAAATAAAAAATTGGTGGAAGAATATTTCACCAATCGATATAGCGTGGAAACCACGAAAAATTTTACTTGGGATGATGTTAAAAAAAGCTTGGCTCAAGGATATCCGGTAATCGTGCCGGCCGCGGGCAGACAAATCGGCAATCCTTACTATACTCAGCCCGGTCCTTTATACCACATGCTTTTGATAAAAGGATATACCGATAAAAAAATAATCACGAACGATCCGGGCACCAAGCGCGGAGCGGATTATCAATACAATTACGATTCTTTATATAACGCCATCCATGATTGGAATGAAGGCGACGTGGATAACGGCGGGAAAGTGATGCTGGTTATCAAACCGAATAATTAATAAACTTCAATAACTGCATAGCGGCTGCCAAAAGACCAAGCTCCAGGCGTGGAAGGAAACCAGATATCAACCGTACCACAACCCATTCTAGGGGCCAGCCTATCTTCTACCGTGAATATCTTATCTCCATATAATGAAGGAATTTTTACTTTAGTGCCAAATGCTAAACAATTGGCCGCTATGGTGCCGTCGTGCACTCTGGTTCCGGAAGCTGTGATAAACGGGTTGCCGTCGCATTGCGCCACTGTGGAGGAATAAGCGGTCAGCCTTACTTTTTGAGTATATTTGGGTTGCTTTTCTTTAATAACAGGATAGATAGATTCACTTTCAGTTTCCGCTGCGTTCACCAAAGCTTCTTCTGCTTCCAAGCTTTCACCGGCCCAGCCTAATTCCGTAGGCAAAGGAAATAAAGCAATAATGGCAAAAACGGTTATTACGGAATAATAGCCTATTTTCTGCTTGTTTTGACCAATAAAGCTACCTAGAATGTGACCAAAAACCATTAAATTGAACCAATAAATCGCCATATTTTGCTTATTTGGATACAAAAAACCCACTATCATGGGTTGCGCGCTATCTTATAGGTGAAGCTCTAAAAAGTCAATGCTTCTTGGGGACTTTTCAAAAATATGATAATATATAATTAATTAAAGAACACTTTTAGTATTCTCTCTATGCCCGAGCCAAAAAAATTCACCTTAGACCCCAATTTCGACCCCAGAGGCAACAACCTGCCTGATATACCCGCGGAAATAGTGGATTATAAAAACAGCCAGCGTTTTAGAAGAATGATGGTCATTATCGGTTGCGGAATTTTAGCTTTGTTGCTTATCGGCTTGCTTATCGGCTGGTATTTTAAAACCATTGGCAATGAATACCGCTATATTAAACTTATGAGCTTATATGTGCCCTCCCCTATGGATGAATCCCCGGGCGCTGATTTAGAATCAATTGTTGTAACAGATAATGGAAATTCTTATTACGCTCAGAAAGTAGTGAGCACTTCTGACGATTTTAACAAACAGCCTTATAATAAAAATAAAGATTCATATAAAATGATCGGGGCTCCGGGAAATGACGCTGATTATGTTTCTTTGGGAGAAAAAGGAAATTATATAGTTATCAAAACTAAAGTAAATTTAAAGGATAAAAATATCGATACTTTAACTATAAACGAAATAACGCCGGATAATTTAAAAGAACCTTACGATGTTTTTATGGGCACATCTAAAAACGGCCCATGGGATTACCTGGGCCAGCAAGCTGGTGCCGTGGATATAGATTTAACGCAATTCCTTAAATAGCGGCTTCTTTATATATTTTAAAGGTTTCCTTGGCGCATTTCTGCCAGGAAAATTTCTTGGCTTGTTGTTTCGCTTTTTTAGAATATCTTTTCAAGGTGGCTTTATTGGAAAGCAATTTTTTTAAGCCCGCTTTAATGCTTTCGGATTTTTCCGGATTCACTAAAATACCGGCTTTTTCAACCACTTCAGGCAAGGAGGAAATATTGGAAGTAATAACGGGTATGCCGAATCCCATGGCTTCCAGCACGGGTAAGCCGAAGCCTTCCCATAAAGTGGGAAATACGAAACAAGTGGCTTTAGACAGCAAAGCCATCTTTTCCACGATGGAAATATAACCCAGATAGCGTACGCGGGAGTATTTTATTTCCTTGATAGCTTTGATAATGGGCTCGTATTTCCAGCCCTTGGCTCCGGCAATGATCAGCTGATAATCTTTATATTTTTTATAATTCTCTTTTACTAAATTATCAAAAGCCTGAATCAAGGCCGGCACATTTTTTCTAGGCTCCAGGGTTCCTAAAAACAAAATATACTTCTCTCCTGTTTTATATTTTTTAAGCGTTCTTTTTATTACTTTATTGTTGCACGGCTTTTCTTTGGTAAAACCCTCGTAAACCACTTTGATTTTTCCGTCAGTCAAATTAAATTGGCTGATCAAGCTTTTTTTCGTGGACTCGGAAATGGCAATGATTTTTTTGGCTTTGCCAATGCTTTTAGGCACGGATATTTTCACGGAAAACTTCTGCTTGGGCGGAAACCATTCGGGATTCTGGTAAATGGCTAGATCATGCACTGTTAAAACAGTGGGCTTTTTATATCCCAGTGGCATGATATTGGCTGGCGCGTGAAAGACATCCAAATTGGCTTTGGCAAGCACATTAGCAATAATATAATGCGAATATCCCAAGGGCATGTACTTTTTATATTCAGACCAAGGAAATCGCACAATTTCCACATTTTTCTTCTGCAATTCTTTTACATCTTTAAAGCGATGATCGAAAAACAAAATATATTGATTTTTTTTGTCGATCTTCAATAAATTTTTCACTAAATAATAAGTATAATGCCCCACTCCGGCCTTTTCCCCGTATTTCGGGTTTAAAATTGTTCTGCAATCAATACCTATTCTCATATTACATTTTTTCCGGAGCGGAAATGCCCATTAATTTTAAAGCATTGGCCATCACTATTTTAGTGGCTTTTACCAAATAAAGCCGCGGCATATTCACCTCGTCATTACTCATTACCCGGCAATCCGCGTAGAATTTATGAAACTTTCTTGCCAAGTCCATGGCGTATTGCGGCAATTTATGCGTGGCATATGTTTCCCCCACTTCTTTTACCACATCCGGAAATTGCGCGAGCTGTTTTATCAAGGCAAACTCCGCCGAGTTGCTGTATTCTAATTTATCGGGAGCCGGCGTTTTTGTTTTTGGAATTTTCGCCAAGATGCTGCAGATTCTGGCGTGCGCGTATTGGCAGTAATAGACGGGATTCTGCTCGCTTTTCTTTTTCGCCAAGTTCAGATCGAAATCCATGTGCGAATTTATTTCATACATTAAGAAAAACCAGCGCACCACGTCTATCCCCACTTCGTCTACCAGTTCTTCCAAGGTTACGAAATTGCCCTTACGCTTAGACATGCGTATTTCCTTCCCGTTCAGCATCAAACGTACCAATTGGTACAAAATGATATCCACGCGCCCATCAAAGCCCAAGGCCTTGCTGGCCGCCATTACGCGCGGCACGTCTCCGTGGTGGTCGCAACCCCAAATCATTAACACTTTATCGAACTTTCTTAATTTCAAACGATTATGCAAATATAAAATGTCGCTGAAAAAATAAGTGGGATCCCCTTCTTTTTTTACGATGACGCGGTCTTTGTCGTCTTTATATAAAGTAGAGCGAAACCACCAAGCGTTTTCGTTTTTATAAATTAAATTATTCTCTTCCAAAAACTTCCAGATATTTTCTTTCAATTTTCCTTCATAAAGAGATTTCTCCGAAAACCATTTATCAAATTTCACTTGGCATTTTTCTTCCACCACTCTCTTGATGTTTTCTATCATTTGGGAAAGCGCCCATTCTTTAATTTCTTCCCGCACTTTCTTAATTTCCGAAGCATTGGATAATTTAAAATCTTTCAGCTTTATTTTCTTGGCCAAGTCTTTTATATAATCTCCGCGGTATAAATCTTCCGGGTAATCTATTTTTACGCCCTGCTCTTGCAGATAGCGGCGGATTACGGATTCTCCCAAAGTGTCTATCTGCTTGCCGCGATCATTGATAAGATATTCGCTTTTGGCTTTGTATCCGGAAAAATTAAAAACATTAATCAAGCAATTTCCGGTAAAAGCGCCGCGGCCGTTGCCCACGGTTAAAGGCCCGGTGGGATTGGCGGAAATAAATTCCACTTGAATTTTCTTGTTCTGCCCGCTATTGTTTTTGCCATAATTATTTTTGGCAAGAATTATTTCGTTTACTTCTTCGGCTAAAAAATCGGCTTTTACGAAAAAGTTGATAAAACCCGGCGGCACTATTTCTATCTTTTCAAAACAATCATCTTCAATATACATGCGCAGTTCCGTGGCAATGCTCATGGGGTTTTGTTTCGCGATTGGCGCCAAACGCATGGCAATATTGGAAGAAAAATCCCCAAATTTAACGCTCTTGGGATATTCCACGGTAAATTCCAAAGAAGAAATATTACCTAAATGGTTTATTTCTTTATATTTATTCCAAGCTTGTTCTAATAAAAAATATATTTTATCTATCATAAAATCTATTTTGCCGCCATGTCTGCTTCTTCTTCACCTTTTGAGCGATAGCGAGGTATAGAATCCGGATTAATATTTTTTGCTTTTTCTAAAATACGCGCGCTCCATTGTTTGGATAAAGATGCCACAGGCGTTTCAGCATCAGGCCGGTCAAAAGTGAATAATCCCAATTCCCCTTTCTCGTTCATTTTAAAAATATAGCTGCCTAATTTCTCTTTAGGAAGACCTTTTTTGGCATTTTGCGGCATAAGCGGCAATTCAGATAGCAACGCGTTTTTAATTTCTTTATTTCTTATATCCGCGGTTAATTCTTCTTCCATGCCCATAACTACGGCCGGTTCAGCTTCAGTACCAATATCATCTTTTCTCTCGGCTCCAGTATTCCGTGCTACCGGCGAAGTAAATCTTTTAGTCGGTTCTTTGTCAGCCGCTTGTACTTGTTCCGGCGTCATACCCCCGCCATCCGATCCATCATCGTCCAACGATTGATCCTTTTCAGGTTCAGGTACGCCAGTATCAACGGTTTCTGTACCAGCTTCAGTAACAGGCTTAACTTCGGCAGATGCTTCCATTACAGGTCTTTCTTGAAGTGCTTCTGGTTTTGTATTTTTAGCTTCAGAAAGCGCAAAAGATATATTATGAGTTTCGGCATTAATATTTTTTGCATTTAATGTTTCCACAACTTGGCTGGCAAGTTCATTTTCCCGCTGTCCATAAGCTTTTAGCTGGTTGTCATCTGGCGTGGCTTTATTTTGTTCAGATACTCTTTGTTTTTTTACATCTTCCATTTTCGCGGCCAGGGGGTATATCTTATTCAATGATACCGTTAAAGCTCGGCCTTCAGCTCGAAACCAATCTGTAAGTTGTTTTTGTGCTTCCAAATAACGAGCATCTTGCACTTCCTGCG
The DNA here is from genome assembly GCA_041660885.1 of Patescibacteria group bacterium. Classification (GTDB taxonomy): domain Bacteria; phylum Patescibacteriota; class Patescibacteriia; order UBA9570; family JAHJKD01; genus JBAZVM01. Next base: position 54,068 of record JBAZVM010000005.1, read on the forward strand.
ATTCATTTTCCGGCCGGCCGGCTTGCTCCCACATTTCATAAGCTCTTTTTTTAATTAATTCTCCGCTGTCTAATTCCTTTTTGCCTTCAAGGTGTTTATCTATTTTCTGATGGAATTGGGCAAAAGAAGCTTCCACTTGAGCACGTAAATCGGCATTGCTTTCATGGATCGAATCCATCAACTCATTTCTGACTCTTACGCTTTGCAAAATTGTAGTTACTTCAACTGTATTCCTATATTCTTCATATTTTTTATTATTTTCAATTATCCTTAAAGCGTGTTCCCGCTCATTCTTATCAGTGATAGACTCAATTATCCTTAAAGCTTTTTTTTCATTACCCCTCATGGCACAAAGAACCGCTATAGTACCAATATTTCGTTGAGCTCTTTTTTCGTCTTTGGTTCGAGCGATTTCTAAAGCTTTATCCACGTCTCCCGAAGCGACGACTTCCTCAATAATATAACGGATGGCGATGTGTCTGTCTGTTTCATCTGTTATCTCTTGGCTACTTTTCAAGGCTTCATCTAAATTTCCATTCTCTTTGAATTTATCACGAATAGACTGAGCCTGCCATTTTGTTTCTTCTGGCACTTCTTCATCCTGCGGCGGGTAAGGAGGAAAATCCGGGTGCCCTTCTGCGAAAGCAGGCTTTGGAGGGGTTGCTTGCTCTACCGCTTCTGAATTACTAGTATTGCGGCCCTCCTTGATAGCGCCTGTAACAGCGTCCATATCTATATTGCTGAAAAATTTACCAGGATTCCAAGCAGGCTCTTCTGCTTGCACATCTTCTTTTTTTTGGGATTGTGTGTCAGGTATTTCAAACTGTTGGGCGTTAACGGCCGCATTAAAATCCTCTTTTGGCAAAATACTGGCAATGGGCACTCTATCCTGGCCGTCTATCTGCATTGGCTTTCCCTCTTCATCAACAATACTTATAGTGCCATCATCAAACATTTCGCCTATTTTCGCTTTCACTGTTTTACCTTCAACGGAAAGTTTCAAAGGTTGCCCTTCTCTTATCGTTGGCGCTTGGAAACGCTCGTTTTTAACATTGGCGCGCATACCATCCATAGTTCGTAATTTGGAAAAAAGCTCCATTTTTCTTTCCATTTTTTTTAATTTATCGCCAGTTCCAAAAGTTAAAGAAGTGGGTTGCGTTTCCATGCTTGTCATTAGTGCCTCGGCTTCCGGTCCACCGGCATATAAAGTGCGCATATCTTCTCTGGATAATCCTAATTCTTTTTGAATATCTGCCAATACTTGTTCTCTTTCGCTTTCCACGGTTTTTAAATTTTCCTGCTGGTTACGATAAAAAGCTTCCTCATGAGGAGAGGAAGTTGTGTCCGGACGATTAACAGTATTTCTTCTGCCAATTTCCATGGAAACGTCATCAAACTGCTTCTTCAACATTTCTAATTTTGCTTGTTCCTCACTATTCAAATTAAGCTCCACTTCATGAGGCAAATTAATGTCTATATCCGGTCTATTCTCTCTTCGCGCCAAATCATTCATTGCTTGCTTAGCACTTTCATATATATTATTTAAAGATTCTCTATCATATCTGCTATAATCAACAGATTCTCCGGTTTCGGATTGTCCTGCTTGAAAAAAAGCTTCAGCCGCTTCTTGTGCTGCTTTAGTTTCTTGATATTCTTTTTGTGGTTCCGCGGGAGTTGCCGTTTCTTGACGACTAAAAAAACTTTTCAAAGCTGCTCTAACGGATTCTCCGGCTCGTTTTAACATAGCCCTAAAATCTTTTACCTCTTCAACTTCTTCCTCTTGTAAACTTCCATCACCTTCTATACTTTTGCCAGTTATATCTGCTTGTTCTCCTAAAAGATTTATTTGGCTTTCCGCTGCTGCTGCTTCTTCTCCAGGAGTTAGCGGTTTTGGTGTCTTCTCTACTGAAGCGCCTTCGCCTTCTTGATTATCTGTTTGTTTATATCCTAATCTATTTTCTGGAGATATTACATTCATATTTTTTGAATTCAATTATCTAAGAATCTTTAATTTGTTTATACAATTTGGCTATTTGTTCATTCTTTGTGCGTTCTAAAGCTTTTTCCAGTATTTGATGTTCTGCCTGCGTAAGTTGAGCCACAATATTCTTATATTTAGCCAATAATTCATTGATCAATTTTATTTTATCTTTGTTCCCTAAAGCTGATACTTCGCCGGCGTTTAAATGCTCGATCTCGGCTATTTCTTCGTTTATTTTTGTTATTATATTATTCATGTGATTTATTATATAATTATTCCCGCTTTATTTCAACCCATAATTGTGTTATGCTTTTTTCCATGCCGACTCTAGCCACAAACAAGGAAGCCCGCTTCAACTATGATATCCTCGACGAACACGAGGCCGGCTTGGTATTAACCGGCGCGGAAACGAAATCCGTGAAGCAAAGTCACATTAGCTTAAGGGGGGCGTATGTAACGCATCAGAATAACGAGCTTTGGTTGAAAAACTGCTATATCGCCAGTTATCAAGAAAAAAATCAGCCCCATTATGAAGACAGGCGCTTACGCAAGCTTTTGTTAAAGCGCAAAGAAATCGACTCTTTAATGGGAAAAATGAAACAACAAGGCTTGACATTGCTCCCCCTAAATGTGTATACTAAAAAAGCTTTAATTAAGGTTAAAGTGGGTTTGGCCAAGGGCCGCAAGAAGTACGATAAGCGCCAAATCATTAAAAAAAGAGAAGCTGATCGCAAGATCAACAGAGCTTTGCGGCAAAAAACATAGGGGGATGTTTATAATCGATAGAAGACGTTCCTTAATAATCTTCCAAGCCAAGCGCCGGACTTGTAAACTGGCAAATTATAAGTGCAAACTTATTCAATTCAGCTAAGGAAAAAGTGAGAGCTTTCGCTCAAAGCTTTGCTTTAGCTCCTTCTGTCGCCTAATTCGCGACAGCATCCGATTTTCTTTCGCCTCAAAGGAAAAACCCGGGTGTAAAAATCGAGGCTTATTTCCGGTTTTGCCTAGAATCGGATTGAAATCATCAGGCTCGGCTTTATAATTTTTCGTTTGTTTTCAAGTTATAAAGCTTAAATATTAAGCAAAATACGCTTGGTAAACGATTATTCTGGTTTCTTCTAGACGCGGGCGTAATACCCGCCATCTCCACACGAACTTATCTAAAAACAAATTTCAAATAATAAAAGCGAGTTAATAATTAACAAAAAAAATATAGCTAAATTTTTTCGCAAAAATCATCAAATAAAAGTTCCGGAAGTACGCTTGATCGGAGAACAAGGCGAACAATTCGGAGTTGTTTCCACTTCCGAAGCCTTGCATCAAGCCAATGAATCGGGGTTGGACCTGGTAGAAGTAAACCCCACTGGCGAGCCGCCGGTTTGCAAGCTAGTAGACTTCGGCAAAATGCAGTACGAGCAAGAGAAAAAAGAAAGAAAGCAAAAAGCCAAGCAAAAAAGAATTGAAATCAAAGGCATTCGCCTTTCCGTGGCTATAGCCGACAACGACATGCAAATTCGCGTGAAGCAAGCGGAAAAATTCTTAAGCAAAGGCGATAAAGTGCAAATCATGTTGCAGCTGCGCGGACGGGAAAAAGCCCATCCGGATAAAGCCTACGATGTTATCAACGAATACATGAAGCTTCTGCCAAAAGATAAGATGAACTTGGAAGCGCCCATCAAAAGGCAAGGCGGAAGATTCACCTGTTTAATCGGACCAAAAAACTAAATAATTCATTATCAAATAATATGCCGAAATTAAAGACGAAAAAAGTAATCAGCAAAAGAATCAAAAAAAGCAAAAGAAAATATATGCTGGTCGCCTGCGGACAAGACCATTTCAACGCCCGCCAAAGCGGCAAGAACAGGCGCAACAAAAGAAGAAATAATTCTTTGCATAAAAGTTTGTTGCATAACGTAAAGAAAGCTTTAGGAGAATAACTAATAATTATAAATTTAAATTTCTATGTCACGCGTAAAAAGAGGAGTACATCACGTTAAAAGAAGAAAAAATCTGCTCAAGAGAGCAAAAGGTTTCAGGGGGATTCGGAGAGTTACTATTCGCATGGCCAGAACGGCCGTAACCAAAGCCGGCGCGCACGCCCTAATGGGACGACGCAAAAAAAAGAGAGATTTTAGAAATCTTTGGACTATCAAATTAAACGCCGCAGCCAGGGAGCACGGCTTAAGCTACAGCCAACTGATACACAAGCTAAAAGTGAAAAAAATAGACTTAGACCGAAAAGTGCTGGCTGATTTGGCTGTAAACCACCCGCAAATTTTCGCTAAAATTGTCGAAAGCGTTAAATAATGCCCTCTAGGCTAAAAACATTCGCCTTAAAAATCAACAAGCATCTTTATCCGGAGGAAATCTTTGTTATACTGTTTTTTTTCTTATTTGGCATTTTCTTCTTGCTGCAAAATTGGCAAATTATTTTTTGGGATAAAACTTTAACCTTTACCACCATCAACCGTATTATGTTTCCCATGGTGGTATTTTTTGTTCTCACGCTTTTTAAAGAAGCTTTTTTACCGGGAAAAATACATAAAAAAATCGTCGGCCTCGCATTTAATGCCGCGCGCATCTGGCTGCTTCTATACATGGCCTTGATTGTGCACATGAATTTAAAAATCAAAGTGCCTTTTATAAACCCGAATTTGTTTGACGAGTTTTATTATAATTTTGATCTGACTTTCAGTTTTTTGCTTTCCCCTATCTTTTATTTCCGCGATTGGGTGCAGCAATATATTGATCTCGGCCCGCTTTATACTTGGGGTTATGAGACGTTATTTTTGGTAACTTTCGTTTTACTTTACCTTACTAATAAAAAAGCTTTTCGCCGCATGTTTTTCGCCACTATTTTAATTTTACTGGTGGGAGGAGTTAGCTACAGTTTCTTTCCGGCTATCGGTCCATTTTATTACAGCCCGAGCCATTCTTTGTACAGCAAAGAAGTGCAGGAAATCATGCTGCAAAAATACGAGCTTTATAAAAATAGCGGAGGTGCCCTTTATTCTCCGGCTTATCTTATTCAGGGCATCGCGGCCATGCCTTCATTGCATACAGCCAATACTTTCGCTTTTTTGTATTTTATCTTCAGATATTTAAGAAGGTACTCTTTAATCTATATCCCCGTTTTCTTATATATTATAATTGATGCCATTTACACTAAATATCATTATTCATTAGATATCGTCTTCGGTATAATACTCGCCGCCATCTGTATTTATTTCGCTGAAGTGATATATGCCAAAAGGGAAAGGCATCTAGACAAGAGCCCGGTTTTAGTTTAATATATTTTTGTGTCTAATAAGGGGGCGTAGCTCAGTTTTGGTTAGAGCGTCGCACTGTCACTGCGAAGGTCGCGGGTTCGAGTCCCGTCGCTCCCGCCATTTATATGGCCATAAAAAAAGTTGTTCTATTATCCATCTTTGTTCTATTATTTTCATTTAGCGCGCGAGCGGAAACCGCCACCAATTGGCCGGTAGATTTTGCTAATCCCCAAACTTTGTTAAGCTCGGCTTTTGGCCCGCGCTTAAAAGCATCGGAAGATTACCGCTACGATTATCATCGCGGCATAGACATTCCCGGTGAAACCACGGATGAAGCCATATCCATTAAAGACGGTACGGTTTACCGCATTTACGCGGAAGGAGACCCGGATTCCACTTACCCCAACAGCGGCAATATCGTTATCGTGAAACACCAATTTGATGAGCCCTATTCTTTCCATGGCATATCGCATACTATTTATTATTCTTTATACGCGCATTTATCTAGCTTTGCCGAGGGCTTGGAAGAAGGAGACACGGTTACAGCCGGCCAAACCGTGGGCTATATCGGTAAAAGCGGAACAACCGATTTTTTGCATCTTCATTTTGAAATACGCGTGGGCACCACTTGCTCCATGGAAATTGAATGCAACCATGGATACGACCCGCATATTAATCCCTTGAATTTTTTACCTTATACGCAAGAAAACGAAGCCACAGGATCGGCTAGCGTCAGCGGTGCGGATGTTCTTACTTCCATAACTATTCCATACGATGAGTTAGATTTAAATTCTTTTCGCGTGCGCACTTATAACAGCAATGACACGCTCTTGCAAAACAAACTGCTAAATTTCGACACAAGAGAAGGTTCAGACCCCTCCTCTGATGAAACGCTAGACCAGCAAGAATATAATAATATTTATATTGATCCGGAAATTTTTACTTCATCAAGCGAAGAGGAAACCATGAATGTCACTTTTGAAAATACTATTTTTGATAATGTGCGAAGAGTTAATATACAAATAAAAGATATAAACGGTAATACCTTGTTCAGTGATGATATATATATTAGTTCCGAAGGGGTAGTAGTGGAAGAACCGGAGCCAGAACCTGATCCGTATGATCCGGAAAACGGAGAAACCGATCCTTTATACGGAATTATTACGAATATAGATAAACAAGAAGAAAATCTATTAATCACCTATGAAGACGGCACCGAGCATATTATTACTCCGTTTATCAATAACGCGGATTTTGCATACCAATTAAGCACGGATAAATATCGTTTGCTGACAACCAACGGTAAATTTATCCGCGTATTTAAAAACAGCGTAAAGGTAGACCAAAAAAAAATACATAAAAAATATTTGCCAAAACGATCATATAAAATGAAAGTGGCTAATTTTTATTCCGCATACGATAATGTTATTTTCGCTAGCAAAAAACAAACAACGGGAAAAATTGCCGTCTTTCGTTTGGATAGCGCAGACCAACTGATAAAAAGACAAATTAGAAACACTTTATTTCATCTGGGAAAGCTGAATCGACTTAAAATTATTCTGGATAAAAAAAGATTTAAAGTTATCGTGCGAAAAAATCATTTAAATTACAATTACGTTTGGCGTATTCGCGCTAATGGCACGCTAATAAAAAAATAATATGTGCGGAAGATACTCGTTAATATCCTCGCTAAACGAATTAAAAGAGCGTTTTAACGTAAAAAAAGTTTCCGGCCAATTAACGCCGAGATATAATGCCGCGCCCAGCCAGCAACTACCTTTAATCGCGGGCGATGCCCCACAAAGAATTGTGCTAGCTGAATGGGGCATTATTCCTGCTTGGATGAAAGACGAAAAAAGTATAAAGCGCCTGATCAACGCCAAAGCCGAGACTATAGCGGAAAAACGTACCTTTAAGCAAGCCGCGGAAAAAAGAAGGTGCTTAATAATTGCTGACGGCTTTTACGAATGGGCTGAAATTCCGGGCACCAAAAAAAAGCAGCCTTTTCGCCTTACCCTGAAAAACAACTCCCCTTTTGCAATGGCCGGAATTTATGAATTAAAAAAAGATAAAAATAAACAATATATGGAGTTTGCCATTATTACGGTCTCGGCCAATGCTTTAATGGCTAAAATTCATAATCGCATGCCCGCTATTCTGCTACCCGAAGATGAAAAACGCTGACTTGATCCAAATACTACCATCAAGCAAGCCCTCACTTCTTTAAAGCCATATCCGGCCAATAAAATGAAGGCTCTGCCGGTTTCTAATCTGGTAAATTCCCCTGCCAACGAAGGCCCGAGTGTGATAAAAACGCTGGATACTTTGCCTATTTTTAAGTAGCCTGCCCCAAACAAGGCAAGCCGATAAACTGTCTTTCTTTTTTTTGTTTTTCCATTACCGGCAAACTGCTTCCCAAAAAAACAATATGCTTGCCGTATTTTTGGCTGAGGTCATCCACGGCTTCGTAAACCCGCCCTATTTTTTCTATGGTCAACGGTTTTTCAAATAAATTCATTTGCAAGCTAAAACGCGATTGCAAAGAAAAAATCACTACTCCCGTGGCGCGGTAAACAAAAGAAGAGGAAAACAATTTTAAAAAAGCTTGCTTAGCCGGGCCCATGGCTTCATTGGGAAAACAAGTGGCGCGATTAAAGCGTACTTCCATGGTGCGGTAGCGGAAATCATTCGTTTTTAAAAAAATCATCATTTTTTTGGCTGCCAGATTATGGCGCCGCGCTTTAATAAAGGCGTTTTCCACGTTCTTGGAAAGCTGGGCAAAAACATATTGAGCCTCGGAAGAAGGCGGAGAAAAAGTTTTGGTTTTGCCAATGCTTTTATATTCGTCTTTTTCTTGAGTGGAAACCTGATAAACTCTTTCCTCGTTAAGCTCGCGCCATATTTCTTTGTATGGCTTGCTTAATTTTTTATCGATAAAATCTTCCGAAGCCTGGGCGTATTGCCAGGCGTTGTAAACACGGAACTTATTTAAATAAGCCGCGGTTTGCCGGCCAATGCCCCAAAGATCTTCCAAGCTCGTCTTTTTTAAAAAGTCCGGACGGTTATAATAAGAAATTTCCGTAAAGCCTGATGGTTTTTTCCACTTGGAAGCTATTTTTGTCAGCACTTTAGTGCTGGCCAAACCAACGGAAACCGTTATGCCCAGCTCCTTTTCTATGGCGTTTTTAACGCTTATGGCGATTTGAGCGTAGCTTTTGTGCAAAGGACGGCGTAAACCCGTTATATCGGCAAAAGCTTCGTCTATGGAGTATTCTTCCACTTGCGAAGTATAGCGTCTTAGAATATCAAACATGCGTTTGGAAAATAAGCTGTATGTTTCATAGTGCGAGGGCAGAATAATGGCCTCGGGGCATATTTTTTTTACATCCCAAAGCGGCACTCCCCTTTTGATGCCTAATTTTTTGGCTTCGTAGCTGGCCGCGGAAACTATCTTTCGCTCGAGCCCGGTGACGACGGGTTTACCGCGATACGCCGGATTTATAGCTTGCTCGCAAGAAGCGAAAAAAGCATCGGCATCTACATGGATTAAAGGCATAAATTAATATTTTCTTACCACGCCAACCACCACGCCGCCCAATAATAAATTATTTTTGGGGTAAATGGGCTTGAATTTCGGATTCTCGGGCAGAAGAGCTATTTTCTTTTCGGTTTTATATAATCGTTTAATGGTCCATTCGTTGTCTATGCTGGCGATAATAATATCCCCGTGCTTAGCCTCCTTGCCGCGTTCCACTATTACCAGATCCCCGGGCCTGATGCCGGCGTTAATCATGGAATTGCCGGATACCTTCAATAAAAAAGAGGCTTGCTTATTTTTAATGAGATAGTCGTCTAAGCTGATGGCGTCGGCCAATTCTTCTTCCGCGGGCGTGGGAAAGCCGGCTTCTATGTTCCCCAATATTTTTACGCCAAATAAAGAAGCCGCGGGCATTAAACGGCCGGCTTCATCTTTATTTATAAATCCCGCTTCTATGATTTTATTTATAAAACGAAAAACAGCGTTTTTAGACTTTACCTTAAACAAAACAAGCATTTCCGCGTAAGACGGCAAACGCTTGTTTTTTTCGTAAAATTGGCGCAAAACCAAAATTCTTTTATGCAGTTTATCCATGGAGACATTATAAGTGAACGAACGTTCACTTGTCAACCCCGTACCGAATGGTGCGGGGTCAAATGTCCCCTATTTACCTATTAAGCTATAGGATAATTATTTTCTTGCAAACTTTGGGCAATGGCCTTTTTTTGGAAAAATCCGGCAAAACGGTATACTTCGTTGGTTTTAGTGGTAAACTCAAGGCCTAAAAAATTCTTTTTTACGCCGGTGATATCTGTTTTATTGATAATGCGATACATAGGATATTTTCTTAATTTATTCTGCGTTTCCGGGCTTAATGAATTAAAATCCGGTTCTTTGGAAATATCTTGCACCTCTTCTTTTTTCTTCTGCAATCCGGTGATAGCCGCACCGACCGCGGCGCCCACAATGCCGCCAACCGCTCCGCCGACTCTTACGTTCGGGTCATCTTTAACTCCGGTAAAATAAATTTTATCGGGATTAATTAGAATCAAACCGTCCATGTAAGTTTTGTTGTTGAAGGCCACCCTTCCTCTTTTTAAAAATTCCATAGTTTTTTGTTGATTAATTATTTAAAAAATAATAAGCCAAATAAACTAACCCGGCTTGTATGAATAATACCAAAAAAAGCCAAAATTGAAAAGAAATCTTCTTTGTTTTATGGCGAAAAAAATACATGGCGGCTAAGGCTCCCGGGCTTCCGAAAAATAAAGCCAAAAGCAACAAAGCTTTTTCCGAAATCCGCCGAGAATTGGCTGACGCCGAAGTTTTATCTAAACCATAGACGCAAAAAACCGCGATATTATAAATACCTAGTATAAGCAGAATCCAATGAATATATGTGAGGTCGCTTAGCATTAAATTAAACGCGGGAAACGTATTCTCCGGATTCCGTATTAATGCGGATGGTATCGCCTTGATTAACAAACAGCGGAACGCTGATTTGCGCGCCTGTTTCTATGGTGACGGTTTTAAAGGTATTGGCCGCGGTATTGCCTTTCACTCCCGGAGGGGCTTGCGTGATTTTAAAATCCATTTTTGGAGGAAGCTGAATGCTGAATAAATTTTCTCCCAAAAATAAGCCATCAACTTGGCATTCTTCTTTCATCCATTTTTCCAAGTCTCCCACCGCATCGTTATTAAGCTGGTATTGCTCGTATTTTTCATCCATGAAATAAAAATAATTTTCGTCTTTATAAAGATACTGCAAACGCTTATGGATAAGATCGGCCGCTTCGAATTGTTCGCCGGATTTGAAAGTCATTTCCAACATTTTGGCATTCTTTAAATTCTTTATGCGCGTGCGCGTAAAAGAAGTTCCTTTGCCCGGTTTGACATGCTGAAAACCGACAATCAGCCAAGGATCATTTTTAAACATAATAGCCAAGCCATTCTTGAAATCAGAGGTAGAAATCATAAAAATACAATAATAATTTAATTATCTTTTCCGTATTTTAGTATGTTTTTTTTAATCTGTCCAGTAATCGATATTCGGCACCACTCCGGAATAAGCTTGAGCGGAAAATCCGCGTAAAAGCTTGTTTGCTTGGCCATCGTTGTTCATTACTTTTACCTCATAATATCCATAGGCCATTTTTCCGATAGGCACGGATACCGCCAATTTCGTGGATGACTGCACGTAAGTCGTCACTTCATATGATCCAAAATAAGCTTTGGTGCCATAACGGAAATTACTGCCATAGATGTTAATCATGGCTGATCCAGATGGATAATCGCTGTATTTTAAAGATTGCGGCGAGCAAGAGGAAATAGTAGGCGCAGGATCGGTATAAGGCGCCTCCCCTTGAATATTCACACGCCTAATCACATCGTTCTGATCATCAGCCACGAATAAATAATTTTTCTTTACCGCGATGCCATTGGGATTATCAAATTCCGTGGTTGTTCTTGATCCGTCTTTGTATCCCCTGTCTCCGGAACCAGTTACCAATTTTACCACGCCTAATTTTAAATCGAGCAATCTTATCATTTGACTGCCGACTTCGGTAGTGTATAATTTTCGATTTTTATAAGCGATGTTCAAAGGATAAGAAAATTTGGCGTCCGCGAATAATCCGTCTTGGTATCCGGCGGAACCATCACCTGCCAAAGTAGTTACATTCCCATCTCTCAGCCTGATCTTTCTGATGGCATGGTTATCGCGGTCTGCCACATAAAGCACGGTTCCCCTGTTATTAAGCGTGATAGAAAATGGAGTGCTGAATTTGGCCGCGCTTTTTATGCCGTCCACCAAACCGGCATTGCCGGCGGAACCGGCTACTAATCTGGTTTTTCCTTTTCTCTTTCCTTTTAAATATATTTTTCTAATAACTTGGTTATCCGTGTCGGAAACATAGAGCACGTTATTATTTTTATCCAAAGCCAAGCCCGTTGGTCGATTAAAATAAGCGCAGCCTTCTACTGCGGCGCCAAATTCATTGGGGCAAGCTTTTCCTTCTTGATAGCCGTTATCTTCTCCGCCAATAACATTCACTGATCCGGCACCTGTAAAATATCCCACTGATTTGTCTTTTATATTTACAATGCGGATGCGATTGTTATTGCGGTCTGCTATGTAAAGCTTTCTTCCATTCTTGGAAAAAGCCATGCCGCGCGGATCGCTGAATCGCCCTTTGTCTCCCGCATAAAATTTTTCATCGGTTTCCGGATAATTATCCACCACGTTTCCCACGACAAAATAAGCTTTTTGTGTTTGCGCGTTGAACTTGCTTAATTTGTTATTTTCTAAAAAATAAATATATCTTTTATAATTTGGATAAATAATCATATTTTTCGGCCGGCCAAGAACCGGGCTTTTGCCGTATTCCTCACCAAAACGGCTCTTTCCCGCGAATTTACTGTTGTCGTTGGCGTCATCCAGATTATATTTGTAAATAATGCCAATACCCGTGCTGGCCACATAAACATAGTTTCCGTAAATGTCCATGCCATTGGGAAAATTTAAAGAAACCATGTTTTCATCATCGGCAAAAACAGTAGTCTGGCAATCCCCATTACTCAAATCGACTTTCACTAAAAATCCGGTGCCGCGGCCGGTTTCGGAATTATCTAAAACATTACCCGTACCGTCAGAAACGAATATTTCATTTTCATTTCGCGCGACCACGCCCCATATATTTCTAAAAAGCGTGCGTTCGCATTTTCCCGTTCTATTGCCTTCTTTGCCCATTCCTGCCACCACTTCGACAGCTCCGTTATTTAAATTGACCTTTAATAAATTATAAGAGCCGGAATCAGCCACATAGGCGTAATCTCCCACGATCTCTAATTTTTTAGGATCATCCAAGTCGTCGGTGATAGTAGTGGAAGAACCGCCATTTAAAGATATCTTTTTTAATATATTATTCCCGGTATCCAAATAATAAACATCGTTATTTTTTATGTGCACGCCTTCCGGAGCATTAAGACCTTCAACTAAAGTAGTAACTTTGCCTTGATAAATTTTTTTTATTTTGTTGTTACCCGTATCTGCCACCACAACCACTCCGTCGCTGTTGCAAGAAACTCCTTTTGGGGTGGCAAATTCCGCCGAACTGGCCGTTCCAATGGTATCGCCAAAAGAACCGGTGCCGGCTAAAGTAGAGACGTATTCTTCGCTGTCTATTTTTCTGACAACATGGTTATAAGTATCAGCAATATAAAAATTACCCAGTCCATCGGCGCACATGTCTTCCGGAAAATCGAAATATGCTTCAGTGGCTTTTTCGCCGTCGCCGGCGTAGACCTCTCCTATAAAAGTCGTTGTATCGCCATAAGCTGCCAGGGTGACAGCGGGTAAAAAGAGAAAAAGCGCGCTTAATAAAAATTTTTTCATGTTATTTGAAAATTAAAGATTGATCACATATTCTCCGCCGCCTTTGCCAATGGGGCTCCATGGGCCGTGTTCCGAAGGGCCGACAAACACGCGCACAGGCTCGTCGTATCCGCCGGTGCTGCTGCCCAATTCCAATATCGTGGCGCTGCGCACTTTATAATTCACGGGAGAAGAAAATTTAACCACGGCAAAAGCGCCGTATCCTCCTAAAGAACAGTAATTTCCATCGGAAATTCCGATTATTTCATTTACATGATCATGGCCGTTAGAATTGCCCGCGGATCCATTAAGAATTCTAGATTTAACAACTTGTTCGACATAATGCGTATCATAATCATCGTCTATAATTTTGATAGAATCAATATCGGCTCCTGGAGTCCCAACATTTAAATTTGTCTTCGTAACATCTTTAATTTTAATATAATAACCGATTTCACCGGTGGTGAATTCTTTGGCGCTGGTCCAATTGCTGGAAATGTCTCCGTTAAAAGCTTTTACTTTAGCTTTATATTCCGTATTAGGCAAAAGAGTTTTTATGGATTTTTGTTCATTGGTTAAAGTATATGATTCAATTACTTTGTTGTTTTTACTGTAAAGTTTTACCATGTATTCGGAAATATCACCGCGCGGCTTATCCCACTTTAATAAAATTTGATCCGCTTGCTTGCGATTTACGCGTACATGAGTGGGCTTAGCTGGTAAAGTTTGAAAAGAATAATAAGTGGACCATTCTTGCCAAGTACCGCTGATTTTGGCGCGCACGCGGAATTTATATTGATTATTGGAAAGCAAAACGGTTTTATCCACTTTTTGGCTGAGGGTTTCCGTGTAATAATTCTCTATCGCAGCCCCGCTTTCCAAGCGCAGCTGCACTTGGTATTCCTCGGCTCCGGATACTTCGTTCCAAGTTAAATTGGCCGAAGTGGATTGCAAGCTGGAAGTATCCAATCCGGACGGCACGTTGATAGCCGTACTATTATCAGAGAAATTATAAGCTAAAACAGGAGTGGAGTCATTTAATGTTTCATCTGTTAAAAAAATCACGCCCAAATCCTGATTACTGCTTAATCCGCTTTGCTCCAAAAAATTATTCAAATCCAATTTCATTTCCATTTTTGGCGAGTAATCGGTTGTATCAATATTCCATTCCAATAAAACATTCTCTTGCAATAATGTTTCATCTACCACGCCGTCTTCTATAGTAAAAACGCCGTCTTGATCTTTATCCGAATATAAATATGAAGAAGGGTCGTCTGAAGGAAAACCAACACCGGAAGCATCCCAAGTAATGTGAAAAGCGTAATAATAATCCGGCTCATCATCGGCTGTGGCGTCGATTCCGGCGATCAGCCAATGATCGTAAGCCGCGGGCACGCCAAAAGCATCTCGTCCGGTATATACTCCATTACTGCCGTTTAAAACCGCTCCCAAAGGTTCGGCGGATTGAAAATATAAATAAAAATAATTAGTGCCATTGGCTACTTTATTTTGAATAAAATCCAGCTGCTGTTCTTGATTTACCATAAATGATTCGCAAGTGCCATCAAGCGGATCAATTTCCGGGCAAGTGCCTTGCCATACTCCTGAATTATAATAATACCAAGTACCGGTTATATCTTCGGCATCGGTAACGCTTTCATTAATAGCATCCCAATCGCTGAAATCGCCATCAATATTAATGGCGTCTTCCGCGCGTAAAGCAAAGGGGGCGATTAAAAATAAGCAAACCAGCAATAATTTCTTCATATTATTAGCGTTCCTTTAAATTTATTATTTTTTAAACAATTATCCAATTCGATTAAATTTTCCCCGCCTATAATAGCTACTTTTATCCGGCTTTTTTCCGCCAACTCCGCGGCCACGGGATCAAAAGGCGCGTTCAAGCCCGGCTTCCATTTATAGCCGATAATGCGGCGAAAATCCGGCCAACATATTTTTTCTATTTTTTTCGCGTCTTTGAATTTCTTCGGATCTTTATTATAAACGTATTTTATATTAGATAAATTTATTACTTTATCAATTTTGTTTATTTGCGCCAATTTGACCGCATCAAAATCAGTGGACCATCCCGGTTTCCAGCCCGCGCCGATAATCAAAGGTTTTTCCCATTTAATTTTTTTCGTGGGCACGGTAATAATTTCCGTGTAGGCTTCATTTTTAAAAATATTCTTAATGAGCTGGGCGTTTAAAATAGAAGCCCAAATGCCCAGCCAATCCATCTGCGTTTGAGAAATGCCCCCGACTTCTTTTCCCGCTTTTTGGTATTCTCGCGCAATCTTTCCGCCACCGGTAAAAATCACGAAATTATATTCGCGTAAATGCTTTAAAATCAAACTTTTAAATTTCTTTAAAAACCGGATGTCCACGCCATTAGGAACTATTAATGATCCGCCTAAAGAAATAATCGCATTTTTTTTAGCCATAATTAATCTGGATAATATTTATTTTTATTGGCAATGTGCTCTTCCCCAGTTTCGCTGTAAATGACATTGCCGCTGGGCGTATTTAAAAAATATATATAATTAGTTTGTTCGGGATAAATAACCGCTTCAATGGAATCCAAGCCCGGATTGCAAATGGGGCCGGGCGGCAAGCCGGAATAAATATAAGTATTATATAAATTATCTTGCGCCAAGTCGGAATAAGTGGGCTGAGTGGTTTGTTTGCCCGTTACGTAATTCACCGTGGCGTCTGATTCCAGTTTCTTGCCCATGCTTAAGCGATTTAAAAAAACTCCGGCAATTATTTTTTTATCTTGTTTGGTCTGCGCTTCCTTTTCCACGATACTGGCCAGAGTAACAGCCTCGTAAATAGTCAGCTCTTGGCCGGCTAATTCTTGCTTCATGTCTTCGGTAATTTTCGTGCCGAAATTAACCAGCATTTTGTCGATTATTTCCGCGGCGCTGGCATCTTCGTACAAACGATAAGTATCTGGAAAAAGATACCCTTCTAAATTAGCCGTGATCGGTTTATCCGCTAAAAATTCGTATTTATTGTCTGGTAAAAAAATGCGCGTATCCGTGCTGTTTATTAAACTGATAAAATCATCTTTAAAAACCAGCCCATACTCCTCCAAAACAGCGGCCATATCTTCTCCGGTAAAACCTTCCAATAATGTTACGGATAACTCGTTCTTCGCCAAACCCGGTTTAGTTAATTCATCGGCGGCTTTTTGCAAATTGGTTTGCTTGAAGCGATATTCTCCGGGCTGAATTTTATTCACGCGATTATTAATGAATAAATATACTTTAAAAAGAAAAGCGCTGGGAATGATTTTTTTCTCTTTCAATTGATTCGCGACATTATCCACTCCGTCACCTTCTTTGATTACTATCAATGATTCTTCCTGATTTTTGCTAGGCATGGCAATGCCGATAAAATATGCAGCCACGCCGACGCCGGCGCATAAAATGATTAAAAGTACTATGACAATTAAAGCTTTTTTCATTTATAAATAATTATTTTTCTTTTTCTTTTTTAATTCTTCTATTATTTTCTTAACATCGGCGGAACGGTACTTATCGCAGATTAATAGCGCGTCTTCGGTTTCCACGATAATTTTATTGCGCAAACCCACCGTGGCTATTAATTTTCCGGTATCGGAATAGATTGCGTGTTTTTAGTGTCCAACCCAAGATGATTAGCTTTTATAACGTTGTCTTCCTCGCGCATGGAAAGCTCGTCTTTTAATCTGGCCCAATCGCCGATATCACTCCAGCCGACATCAGCCGGAATAGCCAGAATATCTTGCGTTTTCTCTATAATTGCGTAATCTATCGCGATTTTTTCCATCTTCGGATATACCGCGCTCAGTACTTTTTTTTCTTGCACCGTACCAATGGCTTTTTCTATTTGCGAAAGCTGCTTGTACATTTTAGGCAAATACTTTTCATACAATTTTAAAACCGTATCCACTCGCCAAACGAACATATTGGCGTTCCATAAATAATTGCCTTCGGCCACATATTTTTTTGCGGTTTCCAAAATCGGCTTTTCATGAAACGAAGTAACATGATAAACTTCAGGACTTAATTGTTTTCCCAGCTGAATGTATCCGTAACCGACATCCGGACAAGTAGGCTTTATACCCAGACAAACGATTCTATGAGGATGATTTTGCACGGTTTTTTCCGCTAAAGAAAGCAGGCGCGCAAATTCTTTATCGTTTTTAATGGCATGGTCCGAACCTAAGCTGGCCACTATGGCTTTGGGATCGCTTTTCTTTATGTAAACAGATTCCAAACCAATGGCGGCCGCGGTTTCCCTGCGGCTTGGTTCCAATATCAAATTTTTTTCCAAAACCGCTCCCAGTTCTTTTCTTAAAATAGTTTCGCAATTTTTATTTCCAGAAATATAAATATCTGAAACCTTAACAGATTTTAAAGAACGCTCCAAAGCTTCTTGCAGCATGGTTTTATTTGAAAGCAAAGCATGAAGCTGTTTTGGTTTTTTTTCCCTGGATACGGGCCATAATCTGGTGCCGACTCCACCGGCGCGAATTACTATTTTCATGCGGGTTTTATGAGTAAATAAATAATTAAAACAAAAGCCAAGGCAAAGCGATAATACGCGAACCACTTTAAAGAATATTTATCTAAAAACTTTAATAAATATTTAATCACAAAAAAACCGACGACTCCGGAAACAAAAAAACCGATCAAAATAACTGTCCACTCATGCGCCGCCACGCCAACTTGGCTTAAATCCCAAACTTTTTTGAGAGTGGCTAAACCAAAAATCGGCAAGCCTATTAAAAAAGCGAACTCTGCGGCTTCTCGCCTCTTTAAATTCGTGGCTATTCCTGCTATAATCGTAATACCAGAGCGGGAGGTTCCGGGCACCAACGCGAATATCTGCGCTATACCGATGGTTAAAGTCTGCTGCCAAGTTAAATGCTTCAAGGTGAGCAACGGTTTATGATATTTTTCCGCCACAATCAATAGCACACCCACGGCTACCAGCATCACAATTATCACATTCAAACTGCGCAAACTGCTATCGATAAAATCCTCCAAAAAATACCCAACTACTCCCGCCGGAATCGCACCCATGCAGATCAGCACCAGAGTCCGCGGAGATGTTTTGTAAAACTTTACCAGATCTCTATAAAAATAAATTAAGATCGCGAAAAACGTTCCGGCATGCAGAGCCACGTCAAAAGCCAAATCCGAAGTCAAATGCATATCGAAAATATCGTGCAGGATAATCAAATGGCCGGAGGAAGAAACAGGTAAAAATTCAGTAATACCCTGTACTATGGCAAAAATAATTGAATAAAATATATCCATGAATGAATTATTGAATTTTATTAGGGAAGGGCAAGCATTTATTATTCCCGCTTTAGTGCTTATTATAACACAAATTGTTAAAGTAGCGCTAGAGTGGCCAAAAACGAAAAGTATAAGGTTTTCCGATTTCAGCCAATACGGCGGCATGCCTTCTTCGCACACGGCTTTATTCGTTTCTTTAGGCACTATTATTTTTCTCACGGCCGGATGGCATTCGCCGGTTTTTGCGGTATCGGTAATTATCTGTATTATTATGGTACGCGATGCTTTGGGCATTCGCCATCATTTGGGCAATCACGGTAAAATTCTAAAACAAGTAATAGAAGAGCAGGCAAAATTCCATAATTGCCGCATTAAGCACGAAAAACTAGTCACTCGCCTGGGCCACACTCCTTTGCAAGTCATGGTCGGGGCTCTGGTGGGCTTCTTTTTGACTGTTCTCTTCTATTTAATTTTGAATTAATCGTCCGATATAAAGAAAATGCCCTTTTCTGTTCATAAGGTCATTTAATGGCGTGATAACTACTTTTCCTTGATCTTTATTAGCTTCAATTACTTGATTCTCATTTAAAACTATAGCTACGTAATCGTTCTCAAAGAATAAAATATCGCCGATAATGATACCTTTTATCGGCTGCAACAATTTATGTTTATGCGAAAGCCAAGCTCGCCAGTTTTGCGGGGTTTTTTCAAAATTCTTGTTTTCCGGGCCGGTTAAATAACCCTCAGGATTTTCTTTGTAATCTTTTTCCATTTCGGTGCGAAAAAATATTCCCATATTGGCGTAACAACGCTCCACATAATTAGTATTGGTAACAAAACCCATTCTTAGGGGAATTTCCACTAATCCGGCATTGGTGGGATCATACCAAATTTCTTCAGTTTCTCTTAAAATCGGTTCGAATTGCTTTTTGTTAAAAACGCCATTCTGATCAATATCCCAATCGTCAATATTATGAATGCTGTCTCCGTCTATATCAAAATCGTATTTATTGATTGTTTCGTCATGATCATAATCGCTGTAATAGACATCGCTTTTTCCGTGAAACAAATGACTATTCATAAATAGTAAAATAATCACTCCTGCCGCATAGCCAAGAACGGCCAGGGCGTAAAGAAGCAATTTAATTTTTTGCTTATTTATTAATTGCTTAATTATGATTAAAGCCAGAATAAAAAAAATAGTTCCTTCCAAAATATAATTAATGGCAAAATAATTATAGCCAAAGCCATGATTATACCAAGCAAAATTATCAAGGCCGAATAAGGCTTGCGAAAACGGATAAAGCCAAACAATTCCGGCGCCGATGGAATCGGCTAACAAATGAGTAACGACCCCTGAAAAAAATAAAAAGCCGGCAATTTTGATGAAATGATTTTTTAAAATTAAACCGATAAAAAAAATTACCACGAAAAAAACCAAATAAATAAAAAAACTATGAGTAAAAACTTCGTGATGAGAAAAAGTGGCCGAAAAAAAATAATAATAAAAAAGATCCACATCGGGAAAAATTCCGCCGATCATGGCAATCATGCATAACCAAATCATCTTTCTTACTTTTTCTTTCCCGCGCCAATACCGCCTCGTGAAAAAAGCCAATATAAGACTGGCGGGCGCGTGCGCGAAAATCATATATCTTCAGCCTAAAATATTAGAAGCGTCGAATTTCGACCAAGAATTAACATCGTTGTTCCAAATAAACGCGTCCAAGAAACTTACTTCTTCATTCTCGGAATAAATTTTTTCTTCGTTGGAGGTGGCGCCAATGCGCTTGCTGGCGTATAATTTGCTGCCGATAAATTTCGGGCGAATTACGCGTTCCAATTTTATTCGTCCCACATTGGGCACTTCAAACACATAATATTCCCCATATCCCGGATCAAGCTCTTCTTCGCCATGATCTTCCACCGTGAATTTAGATTCGATCAAAGCGCTTATTTGCTGCCATTTTTCGTCTGTCATGATTTGTTTAATTTAGTTTCTAATAAAGCCAAATACCAAAAAGTAGCCGACCAAGATATCATCAAAGGCATAATTTTTTGGGTCATGGCTTGCTCGATTTTTTTCGTCCACCCGGTTCTGATAAATTCCGGATAAATATCCATTTTAAAAACTTTTTCTATTTCGCCAATGCATTTATTCTGGATAAATAAAGGATTTTGACCTTTTTTTTCCAGATATTCTTTAACAAAATCATGAAAAATTTTAACCGGACCGAAAGTTTTCCCCACGGTTTTATAAGCTAGTTTAGTTTCGAATTTAAAGTGTTCCCACTCATAGGAAACACCTTCCTTAATATGCGGTATACCCTCTTCTTCCCAATCACTTTTAATTAACCAAAGAAAATAGCGTATCTGCAAATTGGCATAACGCCCGTAATGATGGCAAGGAGTGAGCGAATCTGCAATCAAGTGAGATAAATAAGCGGCCCGGCGAGCCACGCGCAAAATATTTATGGGATTTTTCTTTTTCTTTAATAATTTCAACAATATAAAAAAATTATTTTTAATACCCAAAGGGGCTTCGCCCTGTCCGTTTTTCGGATTATAAAACATTGTTGAAGAGTTCAGTTTTCCTTCGAACCATAAACCATCCAAGCCGTTTAATTCCTCGTAGATGTTAATATCTTGGATGCCGACAAAATCTTTTTTCAAATCGAAGCGGCTGTCTCCGGCCACGGTTTTTTGAAGTAAAGCATACGCCTCGCGATTAATCACGAAATGCGTGCCCCAATTATAACGGGGAAAAATCCAGCCAATGTATTTGCCGCCGTGCATATTAAAACTCCAAGCTCTTTACTTCTTCGAAAGTGTTTTCATCAAGCACGACGATTTTATTTTGGCCGATAATGTATAAGTAGTCGTTAATATATATGGCTCGGCTGATAGCAAATCCGGCGATAGTCTTTTTCAACTCTAAAGTATTACCGGCGTAAGAAAAGACATACCCGCCTTCCGCGCCTGGCATGAAGAATATTTCATGCGCGCTATCCTGCAAAAAAGCGTGATGCGTGTTTAGCACATCCGACCAATAATCGTTCATGCTGTATTTGGCCAATTCTTCTGGGTTGGCCGCGTCTGAAACGTCGAAGAGGGATAGCTTCACTTTATTTTCTTCTTTACCGACACCCAGAATTAAATCTTCGTTAAGCGGATGCAGATAAGAGGAGTACCCAGGAATTTTCAATTCTCCCACTTTTTGCGGATTGGCCGCGTCTTTTAAATCTAAAACGTAAAATGGATCGGTTTCCTTGAAAGTAACGACATAACCTTTTTCGCCCACGAAACGAGCCGAATAAATGCGTTCGCCTACTCCCAAATCCAGCACCGAGCCGATTTGTTCCAGATCGTTGTTTAAAACATATAAATCATTGGCGCTGTTGGAATCGAACATCATATCCTCGCCTACGGTTACGGCCATTCTTAAATTATCTTCATATTCATCCAAGGAAAATTGATTGAGCGGCTTGCCTGGTATTTCTCCGGTTTTTTCCACGGCCAGATCATCGATGTTCACTTTGGTAATGGCTGTTCTTTCTATGTCGCGTTTTCTTTTTTCCAAATAAGTTTGTAATTTATTTTCCATATCGTTCTCCAGCTTCAGCCGTTCGTCTTCCGGTAAAGTATTCAGATAATTATCCATAATCACGCTTAGTTCCATCATTTTCGGCTCTTGGGAAATATCGTATCCGCGCAGTTTTCTTAAATCATCAATAACGATTTGCGGAAATAAATCTTTACCATCTTCGGTTAAAAAGCTATACATCAGCTCCACCATGTCTCCGGGGTAAGTAAAAGTGACATATAAATAATTCGGAGACATATAAACCACGGAGTTATTATACGAACCCACGAAAGAGATTTTATCGTTAACCGCGCCCGTTGCCGGATCAACCGCCATGATATTATAAGTAGCATCCGTAGGCACCGACGTAAGAGGGTGGTATATCTCCGTGCAAGCAATTTCCACGGCTTTGTCTTCAATAGTTAAAGGCTTGATCGGACACGGATTATAATCATCAATATTAGTTTTAGTAATCAAATAAATTTTTCCGTTTAAAAGGCGGGCGGTATAATAGCTGCTTCTTTCATCAATTTTCATTTCCCATATTTTTTCCATTTTTGCGGGATTTTTAATATCATACCCGAATATTTTATTGGAAGCGAAAATAATCAAATTATCATCGCTTAAAAGCAACTCCCCTCCTTCTTTGATTTCGCTGTTCATGGCTAATTCTTCAGGCGGCAAAGCATTAAAATTCTTGGTGTAGCTAGTGGGCATGGAGCTATCAACCGATAAAGCGTCGATGGGCATGTCAAAATACCAATTATTTTCCATGGTTGATAAAAAAATTTCCTGGCCATTGGTTTTTACCGTGTCCGGCTCATCTATTCCCTGCACTTGCACATTAGTTTCCGAAGATCTTTCCGAAACAACCGCGGAAGTATCGGTTAAAGACGCTTCTTCGGTAGAGAGCATGGAAACATCTTCGATCATTTTATTGCGCGCAATGCCGCTTAATCCGCTGATACTGCCAAAACTGCTTAATTCGTTGGCTGAAGACAAATAAGTAAGGAATTCGGCTTCAGTATTAAAAGCTTCTACCTGCTTTAAATTTTTATGCGAAGTAAATAAAGCCAAATTACCCGATTCATTATAAAAATAGCCGATTAAAGCAATACCGCCGACCAATAAACCCAATGCTAAAAGCGCGATTAATAGAAAAAAGCTTTTTGATTTGAACATATATTTTATTAAGTAAATTAAAAAAACTGTCTATATTTTAATAAATTTCAAGGTAATAGTCAATCACATTATTCTCCAGCCAATTGTCCGCAAGCCGCGCTGATTTCCCGGCCAAAACGGTATCTTTGCGTGACAGTAATTTTTTCTTTTTCTAATACCGCCTTAAAAGCGGCAATGGCCTCGGATGACGAAGGTTTATAATTAATCTGACCGCTAAAATTATAAGCTATCAAGTTTACAAAAAACAATCCCCCTAATTTATTCTTAAGCAACTTAGCCAGTTCTTTCGCTTGAGCGGGGCTATCGTTAATTTTATCCAGCATGATATATTCAATCATCACGCGGCGCTTGGTTTTCTTTATATAATTCGCTAGCGCGTCCAATACTTTATCCAGGGGGAATCTTTTATTGGCGGGCATGAGTTTGCTGCGCAACTCATTGTTCGGCGCGTGCAAAGACAAAGCCAAATTCACTTGCAAAGGAAAATTTGCTATTTTTTTTATACCCTCAATAACGCCGCAAGTAGAAATGGAAATATGCCTGCTTCCGATGTTAAATGCTTCTTTATCGTTTAATATTTTTATAGCCTCGATAAAATTCATGAAATTTAAAAACGGCTCGCCCATGCCCATGAAGACGACGCCGCTTACCCGATGATCTTCTTTTTTCAGATAACGGCTGAATAATAAAACTTGTTTAATGATTTCATCGGTCGTTAAATTTCTTTTCAAGCCTAGTTTTCCCGTGGCGCAAAAGTCGCAATCCATGGGGCAGCCCACTTGTGTGGAAACGCACACCGTATTGCGGCCGTCTTCGTGGCGCATCAACACGGTTTCAATCTTGCTGTTATCTTTTAAAGTAATAAGCCCTTTTATTGATTGCTTATCTTCGGAAAAAAGTAATTTTGCATTAATATCAAGGGGATATTCTTTTTGCAATTGCAGACGCAAAGCCAGAGGCAAAGTAGTGGCTTTTTCCCAAGTATCTATAAAATCACCGTAAATTGCTTGTTGCACTTGCTTTTGCCTGTATTTCGGCTGGCCGGATAAAATTGTTTGTAAATTGTTAAACATAACTGTGCGGATTTCCTTTCCCTTTATTTTTACTGACTACGTCTTTCAATAATTTTTCTCCAATTCTTTGCTTTATTTTATTTCTTTTTTTGATAATTAATATGATAATGATTATTAGAATCAATAAAACTCCAATACTAATCCCCAAATATTTTCCAAAAATATTATTCAATGCGCTGAAATATGATTTTCCAAAATAATCATGTTTCAAAGAGGGCATGATTTTTGTGGTACGCCAAATTTCTGATATGGGGAAAGCTTCCTCCTTGCCAATAGCAATTACATATTTTCCCGTATTATTGGTATTGCTTACAATTATTTCATAATCGCCTATACCTGCTTGTGTTTCATATTCCGGACCTTGATAATAATAATCCCCGCCGAATTCTTCATAATAAAGCGGCCAATTATTTTCTTGATCGCTTAAATATTTTATCACTACTCCGTTTTTCTTAATAATGGCGTTTAGATTCTGTTTTTCGCCATTTTTATTGTTCTCTTCATCTTTCAATATAGGAACCAATAAATTCACATAAAGAGTGAAATCCGCCGGGCTGCTGATTTTATAAATTGCAGAATCACCATTTAATTCTGCGTAATAAGCTTTAGACACTTCGGGATCCGTTACTCTTATTATAGTTTCTTTGTTTACCAACTGCGGCTGGTGAGCAAAAACCGCGCCAGCACTTATAATAAATAATGTCAGAGTTATAAAAAATATTTTTTTCATAAATTTAGTTAAATTTTTCTTTTAAAGCTTCGTTTGGCCTAGAGTAGCGAGTTTTTTTATATTTAGTGGTGTAAATGGCCTGCTGCGGGCAGAGATTATAGCAGGCCCAGCAATAACTGCACTTAGTTTGGCCGAAAACTGGATACGGGTCAAGCTTGATGTTTTTATACGGACAAGAGCGCGCGCAAACTCCGCATTTTTTGCATTTATCTTTATTCACTTTCTTTTCCCCGATCATGCCATGAATCATGCTTTGCGGATATCGGGGCAATATTTTATTAAGGCCGATATCTATTTTTTTCGGAATAATTTCTTTTTCTTGGTCTATATCGTTTGCTGTAATACTTAACCAATTAATAAATTCATTAAATTTTAATAATGCTTTTTTATTCGGGGCGTTTTTATTACCCAATCCCAAACTGATCATGGGCGGATAATTTTCCGGCATATGCAAAGAATGACCGCCGATAATTTGAAAGCCTTTTTCCGAAGCCAAACGCGCCAAATTAATTAGAGTTCTCCCGCTGGTAAAGCCGAAAGTATTAAGCACAAACGCGGGGATATTATTCACCTTTTTTAGATGCGTGAAATATTCTTTAAAATAAGGGGGCACATCCCAAGCATCGGTATAGCTGGCAAAGCCGCACAGTTGATAGTTATCCGGAATTTTATCATGGCATTTTTTAATATCGCAAAAATCCCATTGCACGCTGGGAATTTTTCTTGCTAAATAATCGCAAGCTAATTTGGTGTTTCCGGTATTGGAATAAATAAATATTATGGCACGCATGAATATAAATTATCATATTTGACTCTATTTGACAATAAAAAAATCGCGTGATATATTTTACCTAGTTATACCTATACCCCAGGTATAGGTATACAATAATAAATAATTGCTTCATTATGACCACAAAAAAAGAATCAGCCTTATTATGCTTTAAAAAAGCTTCCAGCACCATAAACACGGTAATGAAAATGCTTGAAGAAAACCGCTATTGCATCGATGTGATGCAGCAAAATTTAGCGGCTATCGGGCTTTTAAAATCCGCTCATCAATTACTAATGGAAAATCATTTAAGCACCTGTTTCAAAACGGCCATGAGCTCGAAAAACGAAAAAAAGAAAAAAGAAATGATCAAAGAAATTTTATCCGTTTCCAAAATAAGCAATAAATAAAAAATATGGATAAAACAGAAACAGAAAAAACAATCCCCTCTTGCTGCACTAATGATGACAATTTAAAACAAAAATTTCAGATAAAAGATTTGTTTATTGCCATTGTTTTTGTATTAATGGTTCTGATAATATTTTGGGCTTTATCGGAACTGGGATTGCTTAATATTATTAATGTTTCTGATAAATCGTCTTTGTTTGCTTTTTTTATTCTGGGCTTAATCGCCGGCGTATCTTCTTGTGCTTCGTTGGTCGGCGGGTTGGTCCTAAGCATGAAGAAAACGCAACCACATATATTATTTAATCTCAGCCGCTTGGTATCATTTGTTTTCTTTGGCGCTCTTTTAGGCGGTATCGGCAGCCAACTGCGCCTTTCTGCTTCTTTCACCTCCCTGTTGGTTATTGCCGTTTCCTTGGTAATGATTATTTTAGCATTTCGCATGCTGAACATTGCTTGGTTCAACCGAATTAAAATCCCCTATTTCAAGAAAATTTTAACACGAACGGATTATATGCCATTAACCATGGGCTTTTTAACTTTTTTTCTTCCATGCGGATTTACCATGACCGCGCAAAGTCTGGCATTAATATCCGGAAGTTTCATCCAAGGAGCGCTAATTATGTTGATGTTTGCTTTAGGCACACTACCCATGTTGATCTTTATTGGCTTTACCTCTGTAAAATTCTCGCAAAAACCAAAATATTATAATCAGTTCAATTATTTTGCCGCCATATTAATATTAATATTCGCTTTTTTCAATATTAATAATCAATTTAATATCTTGGGCTGGCCGAGTGTTACTACCGTCAACCAAACAAAGGGTCTATCGATCTCTTCGAACAATCAGCAAATTATTAAAATGAATGCTTCATCCCAAGGATATTCTCCGAATTATTTTCAGGTAAAAGCCGGCGTTCCGGTACGTTGGGAAATTACCGATATGGGCACAAGCGGATGCACGAATGCTATAATCGCCAAAGGTTTATTCAACGACGAAATTAAATTAATTCCCGGTAAAACAGTTACTAAAGAATTTACGCCGGAAAAACCGGGTAAATACGCCTTCAGCTGTTGGATGGGCATGATTTCCGGTACAATAGAAGTAATTTAAATAAATTTATGGAAAAAAACATTTTCATTATTACGGGGATGCATTGCGCGTCATGCGCTATGAATATTGAAACAGCCTTAAAAAAAGAAGCGGGCGTTAAATCAGCCAATGTAAATTTTGCTTCGGAAAAATTGCATCTTGAATACGATCCAATGATTATCGATCAAAAAAAAATCATCGCGTTAATCAAGACTCTCGGGTACAACGCCATAGAAGCACCCGACCAGAGTATGGGGCACCATGATCACCAGCGTTTGGCTAAAGAGGGTGAAATAAAAAAACTGAAAAACAGGTTTATTCTGTCATTAATTTTCGGCGTACCTGTTCTTGTTTTTTCAATGATGGGAACGGGAAATTTATACGGTTTTATCCAAGGCGCTTTGGCGACCGCCGTAATTATTTCTTGCTTCAACATATGGCGCACGGGGTTTAAATCAATCTTACGGCTTTCGCCCGACATGTATTCTTTGATTTTTCTTGGCACGGCCGTAGCTTATTTTTACAGCTTAATATCTTCCATTTTAATGTTATTCAACATACCGATAGAAACGCATCTTTATTATGAAAGCGCGGCTTTGATTTTAGTGTTTATTTCTCTGGGAGAATATTTGCAAGCCATAACCAAGGGCCGAGCCGGCGACGCCATAAAAAAATTAATCGGCCTTCAATCTAAAGAGGCATTAATTATTAAGGACGGCAAAGAAATAAAAACAGCCATAGAAAATGTAAAAGCGGGAGATATTATTATAGTAAAACCAGGAGAAAAAATTCCGGTAGACGGCATCGTGATCGATGGTTATTCCGGCGTGGATGAAAAAGCCATAACCGGAGAAAGCATGCCCGTGGAAAAGAAAAAGGGAGACGGCCTGATTGGCGCCACTATCAATAAATCCGGGGTGCTGAAATTTAAAGCCACGAAAATCGGCCAAGACACCATGCTGGCTCAAATCATTCATACAGTCGAAGAAGCTATGGGTTCCAAAGCGCCTATTCAGCTTTTGGCGGATAAATTTTCTTTTTATTTTGTGCCCGCGGTTATTGGCATTGCCATATTATCTTTATTTACCTGGCTATTATTAGGCCAGTCTCTTGCTTTCTCTTTAACCATTTCCGTGGCCGTATTGATTGTGGCCTGCCCGTGCGCTTTAGGTTTGGCCACCCCCACCGCCGTTATGATGGGCACAGGCTTGGCCGCTAAAAACGGAATATTGATTAAAAACGGACAAGCATTGGAAAAAGCCAGAAATATTAATACTGTCGTGTTCGATAAAACAGGTACTCTCACCAAGGGAAACCCCGTAGTAACAAAAATTATTAATATAACCGATGATCTACTTGATGTTTTGCAAATTGCCGCGTCTGTAGAAAAAAATTCCGAGCATCCTTTGGCTCAAGCGATTGTCAACAAAGCCACAGAGGAAAAAAAAGAGATATTAACGGTAAATAATTTTTCCGCCATACCAGGATATGGCGTAAGCGCGAGATTAAATAACCATGATCAATTATTGGGTACAAAAAAATTAATGGCTGACAATCATATTGATATTTCCGTCTTGGAAGAAAAGATAACGGATCTGGAAAATAACGGCCAAACCATTATGCTTTTGGCTCAAGATAAAAAAATAATTGGCTTGCTGGCCGTAGCCGATACGCTAAAAGAGCACGCCAAACAAGCTGTCGCTGAATTGCAATCTATAGGCAAAAAAGTGGCTATCTTAACCGGCGATAACGAGAGGGTGGGAAAAGCTATGGCCGAACAAGTGGGGGCGGATACGGTTTTGGCTGAAGTGCTTCCCTCGGAAAAAGCCCACGAAATTAAAAAACTGCAACAACAAGGCAATGTAGTGGCCATGGTAGGAGATGGCATTAACGACGCACCAGCTTTGGCCCAGGCTGATTTGGGCATAGCGCTTGGCTCTGGCACGGATATCGCCATGGAAACAGGAGAAATAATTTTAATTAAAGACGATCTGAGAGATGTTTTAAAAGCTATTAATTTAAGCAACTACACTTTGCGTAAAATAAAACAGAACTTATTTTGGGCATTCTTTTACAATATTATCAGCATACCAATAGCCGCGGGAGTTTTATATTCCTCCACGGGCTGGTTGCTAAACCCGTCCATAGCGGCCGCGGCTATGGCTTTCTCCTCTGTTAGCGTGGTTTTAAATTCATTATCCATGAAAAGATACAAAGGGAGGTAAATAAAAGTAAACTCACTTTAATTGTTTAAGAACTTTTTCTATTACATTATCTATTTTCCAATCCGCTTTTATTATATAATCAATAACGCCTAATTCTCTAGCCGTGCTTTCTTTGGCCGGATCCGATAGATTAGACAAAATAATCACCTTTATATCTTTGCCCCGTTTATCCTGGCGCAATTTTTTCAGCATTTCCACGCCGTCCATTTTAGGCAAAATGACGTCTAACAAAATTAAATTAGGTTTTTCTTTCAAAGCCATTTTTAAAGCCAGATCGCCGTCCTCGGCATATAACACTTTTAAACCCTCCACTAAATTAAACTTTTTAGTTAATGAATATAGAATCGGCTTATCATCTTCCACTATTAATATTTTTTTAATTGGGGTTTTCATAGGTTGCATATTATTTTTTTATATTTTTTATGATAAATAATTAATCACTTCTAAATTTTTACTGCCTTTTTTTGGTTTCATTCCTCTTAAAGGAAAAGCCACAAAAAAAGTGGTTCCTTTTCCTAAAATAGAATTAAACCAAATACGGCTGCCGGTGGCATCTAGAATGGATTTGGCAATATAAAGCCCAAGGCCCGTGCCTTCGGTAGACATTTTCTGCGCATTGCTTGCTCGAAAAAATTTGGTAAAAATTTTCGGCTGATCTTCCGTGGGAATACCCACACCATGATCCTTAATGGAAAGTAAAAACTCTTCTTTAGATTTTCTGATTTTTACAGTTATGATAGTTCTGGGTAAAGTGTAATGCACCGCGTTGGTAATAAGATTCTGCAAGATGATTTTTAACAGCAAAGGATCGGCGTTAATCACGGATAATTTCGCCGAATAATCTTTTTTTATTATTATATGTTTTGCTTCTATGAAAGAAGCCAAATCCACCAGCAATTCGTCTACTGTCCTGCTTAATATTACTTGCTTATTATTTACCGTAAAAGTGCCCAACTCTAATCTGGAAATATTAAGCAAGTTCCTAATGAGATCAGACATACGCTGAACGGACTTATATATCATTTTTATATTCTCTTTTTGCTTGTGAGTGGTAGCGCCAAAATCCCCCTCAAGCAACATTTCCGTTAACCAATTAATACTGGCCAACGGCGTGCGCAACTGATGCGAAGCAAGGGAGACAAATTCGGTTTTCGCTTTGTCTATTTCTCGCTCTTTGGTTACATCGCGGAACACCACCACGCAGCCTATCACTTTGCCGGCATCATTAAAAAACGGTGAAGCGCTATCCGCAACGGGAATTCTTGTTCCATCTTTTTTTATAATCATCATGTGATTGGTTAAAGACGACATTTTCCCCTTTTTCATGGCTTGGTCGATAAAATCTATACCGAATTTTTTCGTATCTTCTCTGATGATGTTAAGAATTTTTTTATAATGCTGGCCAATGGCTTCTTGGCTGGAAAAACCGGTAAATTGCGAAGCGATTTCATTAAAGACAATTATTTTTCCTTTGGCGTCACAAGCCATAACTCCGTCGCCAATAGCCGCCAAAATTGTTTTTTCTTGCGATTTTCTAATATCTTCAATTATTTTTTCCAACCTAATGTGTTCAGTATTGTCATGGAAAAATCCCATCAGGTACGTCTTACCATGCATTTTAACGATCGTGGCATTCACATCCGCATAAAAAACGCTACCGTTTTTCCGCAAAACCGGCAAATTGCGAGCTAAAGTGAAATCTCCTTTGGCCTGCCTTCTAAATTGGCCAAGAACATAAGGAAGATCCTTTTTGGGATGGATATCGTTAACTTTTAAGTTGCTAATTTCTTTTGCGCTATAGCCGAGCATATTTTGAATCGCATTATTGCCAATAAAAAATTTTTTACTGCCTTTTTCGGCCAGTATAATTCCGTCGCCGGCTTTATCAAAAATATTTTTAAATCTTTCCTCGGAAGTTTTTAACGCCAGCTCCACGTTTTTTTGTTCGGTTATGTCTCTGACTAACGCGTGCAGGAAAGGCCTGCCGTATTGCTCCCCCCGGGATAATAGCACGCTGGCAAAAAATTCTTGCCCGTTTATCCTTTTATGTACCCATTCGAAATAGTTTGATCCTTTGCGCAGGGCAATATTGATCATCTCCTTGGCTTTTTTGCTGGAAACTTGACCATCAGGCTGGAATTTGGGAGATAATTTCCATGGATCATAAGATAAAAAAACCGCTTCGCTTTTTGCTCGGAACATTTTTAAAGTGGCCGGATTACCCGAGGTAAATTTCCAATTCGGAGGATCTATGGTCATAATGGCATCTCGCGACGCAACAAACAAACTGTAGTATCTATATTCGCTCGCGCGTTTTTCTTGCTCCACTCTTCTCAGGGCGGTAATGTCTTCAATAGCCAAAAGAAGGATGCGCGGTTTTTTCGGCAACCTGGGAATGCGCCGAGCATTCAAAAGCATGATTTTTTCCCCGATATCCTCAAACTTGTGTGCGACTTCGAAATTAGTAAAAGAATTATTTTTTGAAATGATGCTTGTTAATAATTCTCGCAGTTTGGGAATGTTCCATTGCCGATTTCCTAAATTATAAATGAATTGGCCTTCGGTATGTTTGGGGTCAACTTTAAAAATTTTATAAAATGACTTATTGGCGGAAATTACTTTTAAATCGGCGTTAAGCACAATCAAAGGCTCGCGTACTGTTTGCACTATGCCTTCGGCATATTCCAGCGCTTCTTCCATGGACAATTCTGGCTGATTTTTTTCTCTTATTCTCATATTTTTTTATTTAAACGCGTCTATCGAAAGCATTAATAAATAAAAG
Source organism: Patescibacteria group bacterium (assembly GCA_041660885.1). Classification (GTDB taxonomy): domain Bacteria; phylum Patescibacteriota; class Patescibacteriia; order UBA9570; family JAHJKD01; genus JBAZVM01. Next base: position 86,361 of record JBAZVM010000005.1, read on the forward strand.
AAAATGAGCGTAATAATTATGTATTGGAAAAAATCAACTTGAGATGTTTAGTAAGTATACCAAATTATTTATTAACAGGCAAAAGTTTGCCATTTCGCGAAGATAGTCGGGGATCCGAGACTCGAACTCGGAATCTCACGCACCCGAAGCGTGCGCCATAGCCAATTAGGCCAATCCCCGACTATATTCACGATGTTAGGATACTACTACAAACTAACGCCTCCTGTAAAGTTTTGCGCGAATCCCCAGAACCATGAAAGCAGGGACATTGCTCCATTTTCATAATCATATACGCGCACATTCGGGCTTTCTGCCGTGGGCGCCACTACTAATTCCAAATCCCAATTCTCATCCGTGTCGAATAAGCCGATGTTCATGCCATTATTATAGCCATTGCCGTAAGGAGTGACTTTATCTAAAAGCGCAATTTTCTTCTGTTTATTGTACTGGTATATTCGCAAATAAGAGCCGCCCTCGTTTGGCGCCAGAATTATTTCATCTCTGAAATTACCGGTTAAATCAGCCGAGGCTAAATTATATCCCAAAGCAAAATTTATAATTTTCTTTTTAATTAACTTTAAATTTTCTCCTTTCAGACGATAAACTTTCAGCTGATTGCCATTGCTCTTTGGCGCCAATAAAATCTCCGCCTTGCCTTTTTTATCTATGTTGCCGATGGCTACGCTGGTTCCGCTATAATCGGTGGAAAAATAATTGTTAATTTGTCCTAATGGTTTTAGCCGGCTGCTCGCGAATTTAAATATTTTAACCGAAGCTTGCCCGGAATATGGCGCCACAACAATATCCGGTTTATTATTATCGTTTATATCCCCGATCGCGATATCTATGCCTCCGGTGAAGCTGGATGGATAAACTTTCTTGCTGATAACAAGCTTTAATTCTTCTTTCGTTTCATTGTATCTGTATATTTTTACTTGGTTATTGCCACTGCCTTGCGGGGCCACGATTATTTCTTGTTTTCCATTATCATCGATATCCCCCGCTTTTATGGTCAGGCCTTGCTTATGGTCTTCACTGAAAACTTTCTTCTCTGCCAATAAATGTCCGTCGGAATTATACACGGAAATTTTGGGCGTAAGGCCGGCTTTAGGCGTTACCACGATTTCCGCTGCTCTGTCTCCGTTCACATCGGCCTGCAATATATTGAATCCGCCCTGCCAGCTTTGGCTGAAAGCGTAAAATTGCGATAATAAATCGCCGTCGCCGTTAAAAATGCGCACTTGCGGGCTGCCGTCAGACGCCGGAATTATAGTCAGGTCTTTTGGCAGCCAAGAATTTTCTTTGATCAGTTCAAAAGTATTATCATCGTTATTGGATTCGTAAGTTATGGCAATTTGTCCGTTAACATCCGGATAATATTTACTCTTTAAAACACCGTTCACTTTAAATTGATACAAATAATCCGCTAATAAATCCGTCACGGTAAAATTTAAAGTTTGTATGCTGGTTGGAGAAGAACTGGTCCATTTTTTATTAAAATCACCGTAACGATTCCAAGTATCTATTTCTATTTCGGTGGTATCTACGCTAGGAGTAACGGTTAAACCAGTTTCCGTTGCGCTATTAACCGGCGCGCTATTATATGTTACTTCGCCATCATTATAAACTGTATTAATTAAACCTTCATGAATTTTTGTGCTTTTCGCCACGGTAAAAGTTTTTTCGCTTTGCGCGAGCAAACTGGTTTCCAAATAGGCTACATGATAACTGTCCAACATTTTTTCCTGTAAAGAATAATAATTGCCCGATTCATCATAAGCGTAGATGTGTTCCGTTTCGGGCGACAGCTTAAATTTCAAACGAATCCATGGCCAGTCGGTAACATCGTCGTTATAAACTTTAATAGCGCTTAAATCTTCCGTGCCATCATTATTATTTGAATAAGATTGCGAAACATAAAAATCATCACGCTGAATAACAGTGTGAGTTATTTGATCTCCTTGCACATGATGCAAAGTAAAATGATAATAGCCTTCATCTAAGCGAAGCGTTCCTCCCGCGCCGCCGCTAATTAATTGGTAATATCCCGTATTTACAGTGGGAATTAATGAGCTGTTTATAAAACTATAATCATAGCCGTGAATGTGTCCGTTGATAACTAAATCAGTATTTTGTTCGTCAATTATTTGCGCCACGGCATTTCTATTTCCTTCGTCGTCATATCCTACCGTAGCCCATGAAGGCAAATATAACGGATGGTGCGAAACGACAATCTTGTTGCCAAGGCTTGTTGCGCTTAAACTAGATTCTAAATAATCTCGATTTGTTTCAGACATAAAGCCGTATGAACTGGTGTAATCTACGGACGAAGCTAAAGCAAAATGCGTATTGGCAAAATCAAAATCAGAATTATAATCGCCTAGATATTGCTTATAGCCGTCTAAATCGCTGCCGTTATCATCGTGATTGCCGGCCGTGGAAAAAAAGGGAGTGTTGGCGTTGTTCAAAGCCGTAACATATGCCTGATGCATTTCCGCCAAGGCCGCGTCATCCGAGCTTCCCGCTACCGTGTCTCCGGCGTTAATGGTGAAATAGGGATTAATAGTATTTATATTTTCAATAAAATCGGAAAAAACGGGATTCACTTCAGAACCGGAAGTGGGCTGATTATCGCTTAACGCCGCGAAATAAAAATCATCAGTGGGTTCATACCATGGCGCAATGGTAATGGTTTGCGGGTCAAACGCTATCGTAGTTTGAAAAGAAATATTATTAGCCGAACGAGTTAATGTGCCTGCGTTATAAGCGCTGATTAATAAATAATCCGGATCTAAATTTTGAAGAGAAATGCTATAGGTCTGGCCTACGGCGCCGGAAACGACAAAACTGGCTTCTACCCCTTGCATGCGAAGGGATAAATTATTATCCGTGCGGCTAAGGAGATAACAATCATTATAAGTGATCTCTTCCGCTTTTGCGCAGGTAAAAAAAGAGAAGAAAAAAATAGCAGAGATAAAATATATTACTTTTGATTTTCCAATAGCCATGCTACCGCTTCCTTTCTTGAATTAAAAGCTTTTAATTTTCCAAGGGTGTTCGTGAGCTTTACCGCTACGTTCATTAACATGGTAAACCATTTTGTTTGTCCGAAAGTGGCTACTTTTCCTACTTTTTCGTGTTTCAGCATATCCATATAAATTTTCATGCCTTCATCGGGAATATCTTCGGCATTACCCGGAGCTTCTAAATCCAGTAAGGGGTAAAATATTTTATTTGGATATTTTTTTTGCAGTATCGTAAACTGTTCCCACACCCATTGAGTTTCTTCTATTTGCTCAATATCGGAATAGGTGGGCCGAGGATAAAAAATTTCCACTATATTATTTGCAAATAAAGTTAAAACAACGCCGGTAATCGGGCATTTTTCTTTACATAATACTTTTTCACCATTTTTTTCAGTTTTCATTAATATATTTCAACAGCCATTTAACCGCTTCTTCTCTGGTGTCAAAAACTTTTAATTTATTAAAAGTTTTCGTTAGCTTAACGGCCACATTCATGAGCATGGTGTACCATTTTGTCTGCCCGAAAGTGGCTACTCTTTTTACTTTAGAATTTTTCAGCATATTCATGTACAATTTCATGGATTCGTCCGCTATATCTTCAGCATTACCCGGACCTATTAAATTCAACAAGGCGTAAAAATTAATTGCAGGGAATGTTTCTTGCAAATACTTAAACTGATCCATGATCCATTGCGTTTCCGCGATATTTTCTTCTTCGCTGTAATTGGGTCGAGGATAAAAAATTTCCACTATACCATTTTTATACAAAGTCATTTCCACTCCTGTTTCCGGATATTTTGTTTTGAATATTTTTTCTTGATTTTTTGATGACATAATATTTTTTGCATATTATATTATACCACTAACGAAGTATAATGCAAAGCCTGTTTTCTAAGGATTCTACTTCACTTAAATTGGCTTTTGTTTCCGGATTCTTTGGCATGAAAACCGTGCAACAATCCCCGTGCGGAAGAATAGAAGTGGCATAAGTGCAAATTTCTCGCGCTTTGGCTATTATTTCTTTCTTATCAAAGCCTATAAGAGGCCTTAATACCGGTAATTTCACCGCTCTGTTTACCACATCAATATTTTGGATGGTTTGTGAAGCTACCTGGCCTAAAGCTTCGCCCGTAATTATTGCTTGCGCTTTTTCTTTAACAGCTAATTGTTCGGCGATTTTAAACATCAAGCGACGATATAAAATAATCCTATATTTTTCCGGCGCTGATTTATAAATTTTTCTTTGCCAATCTATAAATGGATAAAGATGCAATTTTTCAGAAAGAGTATATGGTTTTAATATTTTTATAAGCTCTTTTACTTTATCAATAGATGCTTTAGACGTATGCGGATAAGAATGAAAATGCAAATAACTGACGGACAATCCCCGTTTAGCCGCGTAATAAGCAGCCACGGGAGAATCAATGCCGCCGGATAGCAAGCATATTGCTTTTCCGCTAGAGCCTACGGGCAGGCCGCCTAATCCTTTTTCTTTCTTAAAATATACATAGGCGATATTTTTAACAATTTCCACGAAGCAATTAATTTCGGGATTTTCCAGATCCACTTTCATCTTTATTTTTTTTTGCACCGTCTCCCCTATTCTCTCGTTAAGCTGCTGGGAATTAATAGGATAAGTTTTATCGGACCTTTTCGCGCTAATGCGGAATGATTTGTATTTTTTCTTTTTTATTTCTTGCAAGCACAAATCCGTTATGATTTTTAAATCCGGCTTTATTTTATAAGCTAAAGCGTAATTAGCCACGCCAAAAGTATGACTTAAAATTTCGCTTATCCCCTTTTTATTTTCAATTTCCAAACTGCCGTAATTTTTTTTTACGGAAATTTTTTTGTTAAGCTTAATGTTGCGTATTAAAATTCTCTCAAAATAATTTCGGTTATCGCCTTTTAAACCGATTTCATCGTAATGGCACAAATAAAATTTAGTTGCCTGTGGTACAAACGGTTGTGGCCGAACCATAAGATGTTCTTGCTGCGGTGCTAGTATATTTTTTAAAGCAGTATTGTACTTGCGGACCAACTTCATAATAAGCCGCGCTAGCGCCTCCATCGCCCGTCATTTTCGAAGCATTTTTGCTATATTCCAACGATACACGCATCATGTATGACTGATTACCATCTCCAGTATCGGAATCGTAATAATAAGTATAGGTAGTGTTAGGATAAGAAGGGTCAAGCGGAAGTTTAGCCATATATTTTGTGCCCAATGTTGTACCGTTTAAATAATTTTCTAAAGTGCACCATCTGCCGCCAGTGCCGCACGCGGTAGTCGTGGCGGAGGCGTCATTTACCGGAGGATACTTGCCATTATCCGCTTTATACAACTCTAATGCTCTTTGTACTTCTTTGATATCGGCTAAACGTTTGTTGTCCCTAGAAATTTTATTAGCACTACCTACGGCCATAATAATCAATGTTAAAAGTACGCCAATTATGGCAACCACTACAAGTAATTCGATCATGGTAAAGCCATTTGTTTTTTGTTTATTCATATTTTATAAATTTATTAATCTGCTTTAGCTAAATCTGTTTTATATTTTTCCGCGTAGATCGTCCACATACTCAGCAAAAAAGCGGTAATTACCGGCCCTATAATCACACCTGTTAATCCAAACGTCAATAAACCGCCCAAGGTGGAGAAAAAAATAAACAATGGGTGCATTTTCGCGTCTTTTCCTATTAAAGGGCCGCGAATGAAGTTATCCATAGTACCGATAATAAGCATACAAATCAGAACGAATATACCCTGCCAAATATGCCCCATTATTAAAAGTATTATACCAGAAGGCAGGAGAATAATAAATGCCCCCAAGCTTGGGATCATGCACAATAGCATCATAACTACGCTCCAAAATGCACTTCCGGGTACACCGGCGATATATAACACTATACCCGCTAACGCACCCTGAATCACTCCAATTAGCAACACTCCTTTGATAGTGGCCCTTGCCGTAGAAACAAATCTATCGTAAATCATTTTTTCATAACGGTCTCCCAAAGGGAGCAAGTACATAATTTTTTTAAGAAGAACATCTCCTTCTTTAATAAAGAAAAATAAAGAATAAAGCATGATGAAAAACTGAATAAAAAATTTCACGGTATTCTGGCTAGCCGTGGCAATAACTTGATAAACAAACCCGGTAATGCTGCTACTCCATTTGATTATGTAATCTCTTACATTAATGTCTCCGGCTAATTTATTTACTAGAGGGTATTCCAAATAATGTTGAATGGAAGCGCTGATATTATTTAAAGTATCTTTATTACCGAAATCTTGATAAATATCAATACTTTGTTTCACTACCAATGAGGCAACGCCGACTAAAGGAATTAACACTATTAAAAAAACCAACAGCATGGTAATGACTGTAGCTAAAGTTTTTCTGTTGCTTAATTTTATAACTAATATTTTCTGAACGGGATAGAATATACTGGCAATCACTGCCGCCCAAAATATGGGATAAATATACGGCTTAAGCATCCAACAAAAAACCAAAGTTATCGTTATAAGCAGAGTAAAAAAAGTAAACGACTGGATTTTCTTATATTGCATGCGTTTAATATACCATATTATTGCTAAATAATAAACTTATGCTATAATGATGCAAATTTATAATTAACTTAAAGAGCCTATGAAAAAGTTTCTGCTTCCGTTGCTGGGGGTTCTTTTTTTCGTCGGCGCAGTTACTGCGCAGGCCGAAGAATCTCTCCCCAAGGTTTCCGGATTAAAAGTTACCGATCGCACCACGCACACCATTGAAGTACGCTGGACCGCGATAGACGCCGCTACGCAATACCATTTGCGCGTCACCAAACCGAATACGCACCGCTTGGTAACTAAAAAAGATTCCACTTCCCGCAAAACAAAAATCCACGGCTTAAAGCGCGGTTCTAAATATGCCATAAAAGTGCGCGCGGAAAACGAATCTGATCACGGGAAATATAGCGAACCGGAAGAAGCGACAACTAAAGCCATTGCAATAACTCTTTCGGAATGCGCGGAAACTTCCACTTACAGCGAAACAACAGATAGCGCCAATGTCTGTTGGGAAGTAGATGGCACTTCTGAATTAGGCTACAAATTAGTTTGGTCTAAAACTGATAAACCAACTTATCCCACTGAAGACGGCGATACATACGCTTACTACAGCGATCCGGAAACCGTTGAAGGAGAAGTGACCGCTTTTGATGGCGCCGGCACATATTATGTGCGCGTCTGCGAATATCTCGGCGGCGAATGCGGAGTGTATTCCAACCAAATAACAGTTGAATTAACCGGAGAAGAAACTGAAGATGGAACAGTAAATTCCATTACGCTTTCCGAATGCACTGAAACTACAACAACTGAAGATCCTTCCAATACGCAAAACGTTTGCTGGGAAGTAGACGGCTATTCGGATTTGGGATTTAAATTGGTTTGGTCTTTAAATGAAAATCCCACTTATCCCACAGGTGATGACGATACATACGCCTACTACAGCGATCCGGATACGGTAAAAGGCACGGTCACTGACTTTGATGGCAGCGGCACATATTATGTGCGCGTCTGTGAATATCTCGGCGGCGAATGCGGAGTGTATTCCAATGAAATTACCGTAGATTTATAGAAACACAACACCATAAAAACCCCGCCACGGCGGGGTTTTTTATTTTATTTAGTTATCATTTCATTATTAATGAATTTTCTGCTATAATATTGAATAATTATTATTATTTCATGAAAAAATTTTTATTGTTCTTACTTGTCGTCTTCCCCTTAGCTTCCTTTTCTCAAGAAGAATACAGCTTGTCTTTGTTTGAAGAGTTTACCGGTGAAGCGGAAGATGATTATGCCGGTTATTCCGTTTCTTCGGCCGGAGATATTAATGGAGATGAATATAATGATTTTTTAGTAAGCGCAGATGGCAATGATGACGGCGGTTCTAATGCCGGAGCGGCTTACCTTATCTACGGCCAAGCAACGCCATATGCCGGTACTATCAGTTTAGCAGATGCGGATGCCGAGTTTACCGGTGAAGTAGCTGGTGATGACGCCGGTATTTCCGTTTCTTCCGCCGGAGATATTAATAACGACGGTTATGATGATATCATCATAGGAGCATGGTTTAATAATGACGGTGGCTCTTATGCTGGCGCGGCTTACCTTATCTACGGCCAAGCCATACAATATTCTGGCACTATTAGCCTGGCTGACGCGGATGCCGAGTTTACCGGCGAAGCGGCTGAGGATTATGCTGGATGGTCAGCTTCTTCCGCCGGAGATGTTAATAACGATGGCTATGATGATATCATCATAGGAGCATGGTGTAATGATGACGGTGGCTCTTATGCTGGCGCGGTTTACCTTATCTACGGCCAAGCCATACAATATTCTGGCACTATTAGCCTGGCTGACGCGAATGCCGAATTTACCGGTGAAATGTCTAGAGACGAGGCCGGTTATTCTGTTTCGTCTGCAGGAGATGTTAATAACGATGGCTATGATGATTTTTTAATAGGAGCACCGTATAAAGATGATTATACCGGCGCGGTTTACCTTATCTACGGACAAGCCATACAATATTCTGGCACTATTAGCCTAGCTGACGCAGATGCCAAGTTCACTGGTGAAGCGGCTGAAGATTGGGCCGGCATGTCCGTTTCTTCTGCCGGAGATATTAATAATGATGGTTACGATGATATTTTAGTGGGTGCTTATCGTAATGATGATGCCGGTTCTAACGCCGGTGCGGTTTATCTTATTTATGGTCAAATCACACCATATACCGACACTATTAGCCTAGCTGACGCAGATGCCGAGTTCACCGGTGAAGCGGCTAACGATTCTGCTGGCGTATCTGTCTCTTTGGCTGGAGATGTGAATAAGGATGGATATGATGATATTTTAGTAGGCGCATACTACAACGATGACGCTGGTTCTAATGCCGGCGCTGCTTATCTTATTTACGGCCAAGCTGCGCCATATACCGGCACTATCAGTTTAGCTGACGCGGATGCCGAGTTTAGCGGAGAAGCGGCTAATGATAACGCTGGCGTATCTGTCTCTTTGGCTGGAGATGTTAATAGTGATGGTTATGATGATGTTTTAATAAGCGCATATAATAATGATGACGCAGGGCTCGATGCCGGTGCCGCCTACCTCGGCTACCTCTATATAGATGCAGAC
>JBAZVM010000006.1:0-87039 GCA_041660885.1 Patescibacteria group bacterium
TAGATATTAATATATCATCGTAGCCGTCGTTGTTAACATCTCCAGCAGAATATGCCTTAGCAACTCTATCACCAACTGCTTCGCCGGTAAATTCAGCGTCCGCATTAGATAATGAAGCTCCTTCTAAAGGTTCTTTTTGACCGTAAATTAGATAAGCCGCGCCAGTATAATTACTGGAACCATATACTACGGTTAAGATATCATTATAACCATCGCCATTAACATCACCAGCAGAAGAGACTGAAGTGCCGGCATAATCATTGGCCCCTTCGCCGGTAAACTCTTCAAACAAAGACAAACTATATTCTTCTTGGGAAAAAGTGGCTAAGGGGAGGGCGAGAAGTAAGAATAATAATAATTTTTTCATGGAATAATATAATTATTATAAATATTATAACATATTCCTATTATTTTTGTTTAATATTTATTTTTATATTTAGTTATCCACAATTTTCATAAAACCCCAATAAAACTTGGGGTTTTGTAATACTATATATTGTGTTATAATGGGAGTACCCAACACAATAGGTAGTATTTATGAAATGCCCGGCTTGCCATAATCAAGACACTAAAGTAATAGATTCCCGCAGTTCAGAGGAAAATATTGCTATTCGCCGCAGAAGAGAATGCGAAAAATGCGGGTTTCGTTTTTCCACCTTGGAAGAAGTGGAAATTTTAAATCTTCAGGTCGTAAAAAGAGATAATACGGAAGAACCGTATAAAAAAGATAAATTATTGGTCAGTTTGCAGAAGGCTTTAGAAAAAAGGCCGGTTACCACCGAGCGTTTGCAAAGATTATTGCAAGCCATTGAGCAAGATGTCCAAATAAAGGAAAAAGACGATAAAATAAAAAGCAGCGAAATCGGGGAAATAGTGATGCGCCAGCTGAAAAAAACAGATAAAGTGGCTTACATCCGTTTCGCCTCGGTTTACCGGGATTTTGAAGATATTGAAACATTTCATAAAGAAATAACAAAATTAATTAGCAATAAACATAAATAATATGGAGGGGAACAGCAAAACCAAAACGGTTTTAATGAAAATTAAGAAAAGAGATGGTCATCTGGCGGAGTTTGACCAAGATAAAATAACAGCCGCGATTTTTAAAGCAGCCAAAGCTGTGGGCGGTGAGGATTGGGAAAAAGCTTTGGTGGTTTCAAAAATTGTTACGGCTATTTTGGAAGAACGCTTTGGCACGCATACCATTCCCACGGTCGAGCAGATCCAAGATATAGTTGAACATACTTTAATAAAAGAAGGCCATGATGAAACCGCGAAAGCTTACATCTTATATCGTGAACAGCACAAACAAATCCGCTCGGTTAAAGAATTGGTGGATGGCGATGCCTTAATTGAAGATTACATTGGCCAACAAGATTGGCGAGTAAACGAAAACGGCAACATGAGTTTTTCCGTGCAAGGGCTGAATAATTATGTTTCCTCCGCAATCACGGCGCGGTATTGGCTGCACAAACTTTATCCCAAAGAAATTCGTGAAGCCCATATTAATGCAGATTTTCATTTGCACGATCTCGGCTTGTTGGCTGTTTATTGCTGTGGCTGGGATTTAAAAGATCTGCTAACCCGGGGTTTTGGCGGAGCCGCCAATAAAGTATGTTCCGCGCCTCCGAAACATTTCCGCACGGCTTTGGGTCAGCTGGTGAATTTTTTATACACCATGCAAGGAGAAGCGGCCGGCGCTCAAGCCGTGGCCAACTTTGATACTTTATTAGCTCCTTTTATCCGTTACGATAAGCTTTCTTTCAAAGAAGTAAAACAAGGCATTCAAGAGTTTTTATTTAACATGAACGTACCCACGAGAGTCGGCTTCCAAACGCCTTTCACCAACATCACCATGGATGTGGTGCCGTCTGGCGAGCTGGCAAAAGAAAACGTGGTGTTTGGAGGGGAAATAAAACCGGAAAAATATGGCGATTTTCAGGAAGAAGTGAACATGATCAACCAAGCTTTTGCCGAAGCCATGCTGCAGGGAGATGCCAACGGAAGAATTTTCGCCTTTCCGATCCCTACTTATAATATCACCAAGAATTTCGATTGGAATAATCCCGCGCTTGATAAAATGTGGGAAATGACCGCCAAATACGGCGTGCCTTATTTTTCCAACTTTATTAATTCCGACATGTCTCCGGACGACGCGCGTTCCATGTGCTGCCGCTTGCGCTTGGATAATCGCGAATTAAGAAAAAGAGGCGGCGGTTTGTTTGGAGCCAATCCGCTAACCGGATCCATTGGCGTGGTTACCTTGAATATGGCGAGAATCGGCTATCTTTCCAAAGGCAGAAGCGAAGAAAAATTAATGGAACAGGTAGATAAATTAATGGATTTGGCCAGAGAAAGTTTGAGAATAAAAAGAAAAGTGTTGGAAAGATTTACCGAACAAAATTTATATCCGTATTCCAAATATTGGCTGAGAGACATTAAAAAACGCTTTGGCCATTATTGGAAGAATCATTTTAATACCATCGGCCTTAATGGCGTAAACGAATGCTTGGTGAATTATATTGGCAAAGATATAACCACCAAAGAGGGGAAAGAATTGGCTATAAAAATTCTTGACCATATGCGCGACAGATTAAAAGAATTCCAACAAGTAGATAACGATTTATATAATTTAGAAGCCACGCCGGCCGAAGGCGCCACTTATCGTTTTGCCAAGAAAGATAAGCAGCTCTACCCCGATATTATTTTTGCCAATGAAGAAGCCGTGAAAAAGCAGAATGCCAAGCCGTATTACACCAATTCTACTCATATACCGGTTGGCACAACTGATGATATTTTTGAAGCGCTGGAATTGCAAGACGAACTGCAAACAAAATACACCGGCGGCACGGTATTGCACGGCTTTATCGGCGAGCGCATCAACGATGCGGAAGCTTGTAAAAACTTAGTGCGCAAGATTGCAGAGAATTACCATTTGCCGTATTATACAATTACCCCAACATTCAGCATTTGCCCCAAACACGGGTATTTGGCCGGAGAGCATTTTTACTGCCCCAAATGCGATCAGGAAATCGGCTATAAACAGCAAGAAGGAGTAACTAAAAAGCACATCAAGCAGAAATTATTACAACCTCAAATATCTAATAATTAAAACAAAAAAACATATGGAGGACACCCAAACCATGCAATTAAAAAGAACAAAGTGCGAAGTCTATTCGCGCGTAGTCGGTTGGATCGTTCCGGTGCAACAATGGAACGAAGGCAAGAAAAGCGAATTTGTCGATCGGCAAACCTATGACAAACAAATCGGCGGGGGAGGCTGCGGCGGCGGTTGCGGATGCGAATAAATAAAATATGATAATTTCCGGTTTGCAAAAAACCACTCTGATAGATTATCCCGATAAAATTGCAGCCATTGTGTTCACACGTGGCTGCAATTTTCGTTGCGGCTATTGTCATAATCCAGAATTGGTTAATCCGGAAATTTTTTATCCGGAAATTAAAGAGGATGAAATTATTAGTTTCCTGGAAAAAAGAAGAAAAGTTCTAGACGGCGTGGTAATTACAGGTGGTGAGCCTTTAATCCATAGTGATATAGAGAAATTTATCAGGAAAGTAAAAGCCCTGGGCTACGCGGTGAAACTGGATACCAATGGCACCAATCCGCAGCTGTTAAAAGATTTGATAGATAAAAAGCTGATAGATTATATTGCCATGGATATTAAGCATAGTTTGGATAAATATCATCATGTCACCCCGACATCCCCGCCAATAAAGGACATAAAAAAAAGCATAAAGATAATAATGACTTCCGGCTTGCCCTACGAATTCCGCACCACCGTGCTTCCGCGCCATTTTAAAAAAGAGGATTTTATCAATATAGGGGAATTGATTAAAGGCGCCAGAATATATTATTTGCAGCAATTTCGGCCCATTAAGACATTAGACAAAACTTACGCGGAAGAAGGGAGCTTTACGGAAGAGGAATTAAGCGAGTTTAAAAAATTTCTTACGGATTATGTAGACAAATGCGAAATTCGAGGTATAATATAGCTATATGTATCATCATCCAAAACCAAAAGAAGAATATAATCCCAAGAAAAGATTAGGCCATGTGCATGTATACACGGGCGATGGCAAAGGAAAAACCACCGCCGCCCTGGGCTTAATGCTGCGCGCGGCCGGGCATGGCTACCGTTCGGTTATGGTTCGTTTTTTGCGCGGCTACCGCGATGTGGGGGAAATTAAAATGCTCGAGCGTTTTTCCGATCTCATGGAAATCATGCCGTTTGCCCATGAAGAAAGAGTAAATTTTGAAAGTCCGCACCCTATCGATTATTATCTGGCTCAGCAAGCCATGGATTACGCGCGTAAAGTTATGCGCGAGGCGCGGCCGGATATTCTGGTGCTGGATGAAATAAACCCCGCTGTTCACTTTGGCTTGATAGATTACAGAGAGTTGCTAGATTTTTTAGATAATCGTCACCAGCAAACGGAAATAGTCTTAACCGGCCGGTTCGCGCACCCGGAAATTCTTAATTACGCTGATCTTGTTACCGTGATGCATGGCACAAAACATTACTTTGATCGCGAAGGCTTTTCTCCGCGGTATGGCATTGAACACTAATAATTTATGTAAGGAACGCGCATGCGCGTTCCCAACCGAATCAATATGAAAATAAACGTAAACCAAGATTTATGCACGGGCTGCGGCACGTGCGAAGCATTGTGCCCTTCCTGTTTTAAAGTGGAGAACGGCAAATCTCAAGTGATCGGCGAAGGCGATTGCGCCAAACAAGCCGAGGAAAGCTGCCCTGAAGGCGCTATAACCGTAGAGGAATAACATGCCTATTACAAAAGACACAACTTTAGGGGAGCTTTTAAACAAGCATCCTCAAGCTGTTAAAATTCTAAAAAAATATATGGGAGAAGTGGGGTGCATCTCCTGCCCGGCCGCAGCCATGGAAACCTTGGAAATGGGTGCTTTAGTACACGGCGTAAATAAGGCGGATTTTAAAAAGATGATGGCGGAGCTTAAGAAAATAAAGTAGGCAAGTAAGGAACGCACATGTGCGTTCCTTACATTTTAAATAATCGGCAGATACCTCTTAATTTCATAATCCGTTACTTGCAAGCGATACTCGTTCCATTCGTGGGTTTTGTTAGCCACGAGTTTTTTGTGTAATTCCTCGCCCAGCACTTCTTTCATTAATTTGCTTTTCGTAAAATTATCCGTGGCTTCTTTCAAACTGCCAGGGAGGGCATCGATGCCTTTGGCGGTTTTCGTGTTTTCGTCCATCTCGTAAATGTCTTGCTCCGTGGCCGCGCCCAACGATAGGTTATCTTCCATGCCTTTTAAACCCGCACCCAATAATACGGCAAACGCCAAATACGGGTTGCAAGCCGGGTCCGGCGCGCGATATTCTATGCGGCAGGCCTTTTCTTTGCCCGGGCGGGTGGCTGGCACGCGCATTAAAGCCGAGCGGTTTTGCCTGCCCCAAGCCAAATACACCGGGGCTTCGTATCCCGGCACCAAGCGCTTGAAGGAATTGATATATTGGTTGGTGACCATGCAAAACTCTTTGCAATATTTCATGACGCCGGCAATATATTTTTTTGCCACGGGAGACAAATTATATTTGTCTTTTTCATCGTAGAAAACATTCTTATTGTCTTTGAATAAAGACATGTGCACGTGCATGCCGCTGCCGTTCACGCCAAAGATTGGCTTGGGCATAAAGGTGGCCCACGCGCCTCCTTGCTGAGCTATAGCTTTTACCACAAAGCGATAAGTGATTACTTGGTCTGCCATGTTTAAAGCTTCTTTATACTTTAAGCCGATCTCGTGCTGGGAAGGAGCTACTTCGTGATGCGTGCATTCGCATTGAATGCCCATGCTCTCCAGCGTGGTTAAGGTTTTTTCCCGCAATTTCGTGCCTTCGTCGATATTAAGTAGATCAAAATAATTACCCGCGTCTAAAGGCTCTGTGGAGTGGCTATTTCTAAAATAAAAATATTCCAATTCCGGTCCGCAATACATGGTGTATCCTTGCTTTTGCGCTTCTGCTAAGGCTTTTTTTAATATTTGCCGAGGGCAGCTGCCGTACGGCTTGCCATCGGGGTAGGTGACATCACAAATTAATCTGGCCATTTTTAAACCGTTAAAATCAAAAGGCAGCACGCCGAATGTGGCAAGATCAGGCACCAGTAATAAGTCGCTTTCTTCTATTCTGGAAAAACCCTCAATAGAAGAGCCGTCGATAAACTTGCCGTTTTCTAAAACATCGTTTATTTCTTTACCGGAAACCGTAACAGTTTTTAATTGCCCCAAAACATCGGTAAACCATAAGCTTACCGCGCCGACTTCCTCTTTTTTAATTAAATCCTTTATTTCTTCTTGCGTCATAGATGTTATTTTTAACCAATTAAAAATCTCCACATGGATATGGGAGACTGCGTTGTCTTTTATCAACACTTCATTGTGCTGATATGAATATTATATACCGTCTATAAATTCAGCGCAAGCACAATAGCTTCAGCCACTTCTTTCATGGTTTTTTTATTATCCATGGATTTCTTGCGGATAATTTTATAGGCTTCATCTTCGGATATATTCTGTTTTTTCATGAGTAAGCCTTTGGCTCGCTCAATAATTTTTCTGGTGGCCAGCGCGTCTTTTAGCGTCTGCGTTTCAGAAATTAATTTGGCGTTTACTATGGCTCCGCCCACTTGAGAAGAAATGGTTTCTAATAATTTTATTTCTTCCGGCTTATATTTTTTCTTTTTTTTGTGTTGCACGTTAATCACGCCTACGATTTCCCGTTTATAAAGAATCGGCATGGAAACAAACGCTTCCCATTTGTCTTCCGGCAGATCCGGCACCACTAAAAATCTATAATCCTTATACGCCTTCTCATTAATAATCGCCGCCTGTTTTTTCGCGGCCGCCCAACCGGTTATACCGTCGCCGAACTTCATGGCTACGCGGTTGATCATCTTGGGGTGGGGGATTTTGGAAGCTTTCAGTATCAAGGAATGGTCTTCCGCCAAATAAATCAAACACGAATCCGCTTTCATGGTTTTAGAAACTAGCTCTACGATTTCTTTCAGTACTTCGTCTAAATTCAAATTATAGCTCACGCTGGCCGTGATTTCTTGAAGAAGTTTGATTTCTTCGTCTTTGGCTTTAAGCTTGTTTTTTAGGGTTGTTGATGTTTGATTTCCCATATTAAATATTGTATACTTAACATAGGAATTTTCTAATATTAAGCTCTTTTTGTCAAATGATTCAGATAAAAGGAGTTATACGCAATAATAAAAAGTTTTTATACTTAATTAAAATTTTATGGAACACATAAGACAAAAGCATGAGCAACACATAAGTCCACTCACTGAACAAATAAATGGCATGATTCTCTTGTATCAAGATAAAAAGCTAACAAAAAAGTTGGTCAATGATTGGTTGGATACTATCCCCGAAGACAAAAGAAAAGATGCCGCCTATCAACTTGAGATTGGATTATCTCATGGAATCGATAATTTACCAGAATAACATTTATTTGTTCAGCGTAAAAAACTTTTTATTACAGCGTATAACAGCGTGTATCTGGCTACGGAAAATTGGCGTTAATTAATTAACTAAATATAAAAATTATGGCAATCAATCATTATGAGCAAGGCATTGCTGAAGCTCTAGGACTCGACTTAAACTACGAAACGACTGAGCACTCAGAATTTTGTAGGGCTGTCGCCGCGAAGCTTAAACAAAGAAAAGGCCAAATGGAGGAAGTATTAAAAGCAATCGATGCTCAGGGAGGTTATAACGTACTTGAAACTCCAATATTGCTCCTAAACTATCTTGAATTTGCTGGTGAAGAGGACGGGGATCTTAAAGCAGAGCTTAGAAAAAAGCTCTCTCAGCCTGAAAGTAAAATTGCGAGAGTTAATAGAAGATAATTAGTAAGACGCCTTTTAATATATCATATAACAGCTCGGTTCGGGCGCAGAAAGGCTAGTTGATACTATATATCTGTCGCGATATGCTTGTTATTTGATTGTGCAAAATTCAGATCCCACCAAGGTCGTAGTTGCTAAAGGACAAACTTATTTTGCTATTCAGACGCGGAGTCAAGAAAGAACAGATAACTAGGGTAAAAATTAAAGGTAAAAAATGATAAAAATAGCTCACGCTGGCCGTGATTTCTTGAAGTAATTTTATCTCCCCGTCTTTAGCTTTAAGCTTATTCTTTAACGAAGTTAGTGTTTGATTTCCCATGTTAAATATTGTATATTTAATACAGCAATTTTCCATTATTAAGCCGTTTTTGTCAAATGTATTATTGGCGTGCTAACCGACAGCCCACATCCAAAAACTTACTGGGTTAAGATGAAAGAACGAGATGAAGCTTTGGCTCAACCGTTCCCATTATGGGAACAGTTGAAATTGCTTATCGAAGATGGAAAAAATGATGCCAGAGTAGGAGGCCAAATTGCAAGCACGGCCAGAAAACAAATTGAAAGACAAATTGGTCGTTCGGTGGTGGCAAAAAATAATTTTTTGAAAACTAAAGAGGCAAAGAAATTAAATAATTAATACATTAATTAATTTAACATTTTAAACAACAAAACTATGTCAGAAAAAGATCTAATGAGAATGCACGGCCATAATATGTCTGAACAAAGAGAGGGGATGCGAACAAATATTAGTTTAATTCAGCAAACTGTTTCGGAAAGCGATATTAAATATTTTTTTGAGAGAACACCAACAGAACAATTAAGCCTTGCTAGTGTGCCAACAGCAGACGCCGTGAAAGTGGCAGGAATATTGAGGAAGAGCATGGACCTACCACCAGATTCAGAGTGTGTCTATACTGAATTGCCGGGAGGAAAATTTGTTTTTTCGGTGGAATATGGGCTCGAACCTTACCGAGAAGGCAAACGACCAAAAAGAGCAGGATTTTTCAATAAAGCGGAAAAAGCATTTGGAGTTTTTTCTGGATCCGGACGATTTTTTACTAAGAAAGAATTTGATGAATTAGTAGATACTTTAAAATTTATTGGAGTAGGGATTAATGAAGAATAAATTACAAAAAAAAATTCAATTTTTAAAAAATGGTAGTTTTTGGATTATTATAATTTTATTTGTAGGTGCCGGCGTTATTGGATTAGCTAGCTGCAACGGATTAAAGCACGATAATATATCTGATAAAAATAACACTCCTAATAAACAAACTTTATTTGCCTGGCCGGACCCTAACGCCAAGACAATCATCGCTGTGCCGGTTGATTTAAACCAAATAAAAGCGATTTCTAAATTTAGAAGCTGTGCCGGGCACGACCGTGCAGGTTATAATTTTAACCAAGAACTGGAAACCGATCGCTCCATGAAACATTATTTGGAGCCGGTTGAATCGGTTAAAGGAACCCGGGATCAAATAAGACTTTATGCTCCTTTTGACGGCACGATCGTTGGGACTCATCTGGAAGAATATAATTCCGATGGCACAACAAAAACCTTCCAAGAAATTTATTTTCATGACGGTGGCAGCATCGAACAGGGGCAAATCCAAGAATTTACAGAAGCAAGTGGCCGCAAATATCAAGGCAACAGTTATCAACTAATGAGCCCTCTTGATAGAAACGCTGTCTTTAGTCTTAATCACGTTAATCCGATTAAAGATTGGAAGGTCGGCGATGAGGTCAAAGCGGGCGAACTTATTGGCTATGCCTCACTCGGCGATAAAGATAATGATTTTGATCTGGATTATACGGCTAGATATTATAAATTCGAGCAGAAAGATCAGGGTATCGAAGTATTGGATTCAATTTTTGATCATATGACAGACAGCGTCTTGGCAGAATTTGCCCAGTATGGCTTAACCCCGGAAAACACCAAATTTACTAAAGCCCAGCGGGATGCCGAGCCATGCGGTTATGATCTGGTTACAAAATATGGTTCAACTGTTTGTGAAAAAACCGCTAATGGTAATGACGGCGGTCCAACCAGCAACGACTGTTTTGTTCAAGTTCAACAATAATATACTAAGGAGAAAACATGGCAGAAAAAAACATTAAACCGAGAAAATCATTACTAAAAAAATGGTGGTTTTGGGTAATAATATCCCCGATCATTTTGATTTTATTGCTTCTGTCGATCGTTAAGGGTGTCGGACCGTTTACTCCTAAAAAACCACCAGAAGATTTTTTAATCACTCACAATCTTTTTGATCTAGATCAAATAGTAAGCGTTAGTCGTTTTAGAAGTTGTCAGGGTCACCGTAGCATGTCTCAAGGGACGAAAGAACCAGCCAGCTCCATGGCTCATTATCTAATGACTAATGTAAATGAAAGTAAGCAACGCAAAGGTGAAATAAAAGTCTACGCGCCTTTTGACGGCTATATAACCGATTCATTAAACAATCAGGGCTTTTCTTTTGTCCCAAAATCGAGCAAGCTTCCATGGTGGCCTTTTAATCAGTATCGTATTAATCTTGCTCATGTCGAAGCACTGCCCCAATTCAAAGGAACAAAACCGGTCAAAGTCGGAGAGTTGGTCGGCCATGAGCTTCTCAGTGAATATTATGAAGACGGAGGCCAAATCAGCATGGATGTCAGGCTAGGTGTATTGGCTTGGCCGCCGCAATATATCGCCAACAATGGCGAGCCGTTAAAGAATATGGATTCAATATTCCACTATATGTCGGACGAAGTTTTTGCTGAATTTACCTCAATCACGCCGGGGTTGACGGATCGGGAGCAGTTTATCATTCCGGTTGAATTGCGCGAGAAAAGTCCCTGTGTTATTCAGGGTAAAGGCCCATACTTTGATTATAAAGCGAGCGAGCAAAAGGGTCCTGAGTATAGTAACTTCGTCATCCTTAGAGTAGATAATAATGATCAAAGCGCCCTTGATGCTTATCAGTGTTCCTCTCCCAAAGCATCAGATGAATGTAAAAAATAATCGTATATATTAGACATATCATGCTATGAACACGGTCGTGATGGCAATATTAATAGGAATAGCAATAAGTATTATAACTGTTATCGCTGATGCGTTTGTAAAACACGCCTCATTGCAAAACTCTTTTTCAGGTTGGCGTATGCTAATTATTGGCGCGGTTATTTACGGGCTTACCGCGTTGGGCTGGTTTTTCGTAATGAGAAAAATAAAACTTTCCACGATTGGAGTCTTATATGGCGTCAGTTGCGTCGTTCTCTTAACATTGGTGAGCGTATTTTATTTTAAAGAAAAAATAAATCCCATTGAAATTTTCGGTATTGTTCTGGCAATAATATCATTAATCATCCTATCTCGATTTGCTTAAATAGTAACTGACTAAAAAATAATTTAAAAAATATGAACCAAGAAAATAATAAAACAGAATGCTGCCCGAAGTTTGATCCCGCGCCATGGGATGGAAAAATTATTGAGTGGAACAATAAAAAGTTTATTAAGGATAAAGTTTTTACTTTTTTAAACATCCCCATGAATTTCGGGGCAGCCATGAAAAGGTTGAGCGAAAAAGTGGAGAAGGCCAACGCCAAGATGCCGGATTATATTTGTCTTTCCGATCATACCTCAAAATGGAACATGGATCTTTATCTGGCGGTAGATAAAGAAGTGCCGGATGCCAAAAATGTAACCTTAAGCGGAAAATATTTAAGTAAAGTATATGAAGGGAATTTTAAAGATACGGGAAAATGGTGCGAAGATTTTAAAGGCTATGCCAAGGGAAAAGGCGCGGAAGTAAAGAAGTGGTATATGTGGTACACCACTTGCCCCAAATGCGCCAAAAAATATGGCAAGAATTATGTGGTTATTTTAGGGCAGGTAAAATAACATTACGCGAGATAATGAATAAAACAAGCAAAAAAGAATTAAAGAAAAAATATCTAAGTACTCTTCCGCCGATGGGTATTTATCAAGTTAAAAATCTTACGAACGGGAAAATACTGATTGGCAGCGGTTTAAATGTGCAGGGGAAAATAAACAGCTGCAAATTTCAGCTGGAAAACGGATCACATATGAACCGGGTTCTGCAAGAAGATTATAATAAAATGGTGCCTGATAATTTCGCCTTCGAGATAATTGATTATCTTAAACCCAAAGAAGATTTAAAAAAAGATTATACTGATGATTTGAAAATGCTTGAGGAAATGTGGATCGAGAAACTTATGCCTTTTGGTGAAAAGGGTTATAATATTAAATAAATAACATGAACAAAATAATATTAGGTATAATTTGCGGGTTGGTTTTTGGAATAATTGATGTTTTGGTAATGATTCCGCTGAAGTACGAGAATAAGCGCAAGCGGAATGAAGCCATGTCCTCCGCTTTCATAGAAAGATTCATGCTCGGGTTTTTAATCCCCAATGTGGATTTGGAAATTCATCCGGCTTTGACTGGTCTAATACTTGGGGCTGGTTTAAGCTTGCCCTCGGCAATTATCGTAAGAGTTTACGCGCCGATAATCGGTATAGGAATAGTTGGGGGCGTGATAATCGGGTTTATTGCTATCGCTCTTTAAAACTTTTTATTTATGAAAGCATTAATAATTTACGATTCGCAATTCGGAAACACGGAAAAAATAGCCAAAGCTATTGCGCGAGGAATTGGAGAAAATGTTGAAGTTAAAAACGTAAATGACGCCAGCATTAATGATATTAAAGGCGTTGAGCTTTTAATAGTTGGCTCGCCGACTCACGGCGGCCAAGCCACGCCTGCCATCCAGAATTTTTTAAAAAGCTTGCCGGATAATTTATTAAAAGGCGTAAAAGTTTCCGCTTTTGATACGCGGTCATCGGATGAAGGCAAAGCTTGGTTGAAAATTATTATTAATATTTTTAAATTCCCCGCGCCGCGCATGGCTAAGGTTCTGCAAGCTAAAGACGGAAATTTAGCAGCAGAACCGGAAGGGTTTATAGTAAAAGGCAAGGAAGGCCCGTTGATAGAAGGGGAATTGGAGCGCGCGGAAAAGTGGGGAAAAAAATTATTAATTTAATATTATGAAAAAAAACATAAACAAAGTTCTGTATTGGACGCCGAGAATAGTAGCAATAATATTCATTATATTCTTGGCCATGTTTTCATTGGATGTCTTCGAAGGAAGCAACGGCTTTTGGCAGGCTATTTTGGGATTATTCATGCATAACATCCCGGTATTTATCTTGTTGGCTGTTGTTATAATCTCTTGGAAGCGTGAAATCGTGGGAGGAATCGCCTTTGTTTTAGCTGGAATAGCGTATATTATTTTTACCGCTATAAGATTTCCATTTCCCCAGAATTTAATTTCATCATTAATCATCGGCGGCCCGGCTTTTCTCGTGGGAATTTTATTTCTCGTCGGATGGTTCAAGAAAAAAAATAATTAATTTTTAATTTAATTAATATGAGAGAACCAACACCAAAGCCACCTTCACCACAGGTAGATTTGTCGGAAGAAAATTTTCCTCGACGCCCTGATGGCAGGTTTGATTACGGAGCAATCTATGCGAGTCCGGAATTAACTTCTGCATTTAGTTTATTTCAATTGCGTGAATCGGAAAAACATCATAAAGCGGGCAGGCCAATGCCCGTAACTACGCCGGTGGAGAGGACGGCGCCCTCGCCAATAGCTAGGGAAACGAGTTCAAAACCAACACCTAGTTTAGAGAGAAGCGAAACTAGTATTTCACAAGAAGAAATACTACAAACAGCTCAAGGAATATTAGACAATTGGAAGGGGCGCCCGGGTGGTCCACCGCCAGACAGAAAAGGGGATATTTTGCAGGCTTATTTGCATTATGGTAACAAAGCAGCTGGTATATCGCCAGCAGATCTTATGGAATCGTTCCCCGGTTATAAAAGAGCAGATTTTACAAGATTATATTATGCTATAGTTGAAGAAGCACATAAAAGATACAAAGAGACAGGTGACGATGATTGGTTATTTGTCATTGAGTAAATAATAAGAATAATATTTATATTTGCCTGTAAGCGACAAAATAGGATAAAATACTTTCATGGAAAGAAATAATAAGATAATGATCGCATGTTTTTCCGCTATCCTTGTTTTCGGGGTAATTTTTTTAGCTTTCGGCGGGAAAGAAATTATTTCTTCGGTTTTGGGGTTTATCGGCACTTGCGCCATAGAAGTTATAGGTTTTTTGGGTTATCCCGGCATTATTATTCTTATGGCCATGGAGAGCATGGTTGTGCCTTTGCCATCGGAACTGGTCATGCCTTTTGCCGGCTTCTTGGCGGAAGACGGAGAAATGCGCTTATGGTTAGTGATACTAAGTAGTTTGGTAGGCAGCATTATAGGCTCGCTGATTTCTTATTACATAGGCTACTACGGTGGCAACAAGCTTGTTTTAAAATTCGGCAAATATGTTTTTTTGGATATTACGGATTTGGAAAAAACGGAAAAATGGTTCAAAAAAAAGGGGGAGAAGACTATATTATTAAGCCGCTTTATTCCGGTCGTTCGCCATCTTATTTCCATACCAGCCGGTATAGGAAAAATGAATTTATCTAAATTTATTATTTATACCGCAGTCGGCGCTTTAGTCTGGAACAGTGCTTTAGCTTACGCCGGATATTTGCTGGGAAGAAATTGGGATCAAGTGCGCCATTATTCCGAATATTTTTCCATGGCCGTGGCCGCTTTATTATTCTTCGCCGGCTCATACATGATTTATCGCCATATCAATAATAAAACGAAAGAAAAAAAGGCTTTGCAGGAATTGAAAAATATAAAATAATTCTATATCTATGATCAAAAAATTAATTAATCTTAAAAAACATCATCAACTGGGCTTCAGCTTGATAATACTATCCGGCATAGTAATGCTCTGACGCGGCATATGGGGGTTGCTGGATATCTTTTTATTGCCAGGCAATTTGTCTTTAAGTTACTTTTTATCTTTTCTAATCGGACTTGCTATAATCGGGGTCACTCATTATACGATTGATAGATTAGTTTAATAATTATAATTATAAAAATATGGCTTGTTTTATAGCACCGGCTGCGGCGGCGATTGTCGCCACCAGTATGAAGAAAAAAGTTCCCGCTAAATATCATGTGGAATGGCTGCTTACTATGCTTTGGGGTGGCGTTGTTATGCTGATAGTAGACCATGTGGCTTCCGGCGAAGTAACTGTTTATCCGCCGTTTATAACGGCTATGAAGAGCCCCGAAGATACTTTGGTGATGCTTAAAGAAATCGCTACGATCGGCGTAGCAATGACTATAGCGGTTTTTATTTTTTGGATTTCATTGGTATTTATGGCCAATTATATTACCAAACTAAGAGAGAAAAAAATTAAAATAATTAATTCATAAATTTATGAAATCATTAAAAGGAACGCAAACGGAAAAAAATTTATTAAAAGCTTTTGCCGGTGAATCGCAAGCTAGAATGCGCTATGATTATTTTAGCAGCCAAGCGAAAAAAGAGGGGCTGGAACAAATGGCCGAGATTTTTATGGAAACATCGCTTAACGAGAGGGAACACGCTAAAAGATTCTTTAAATTTTTAGAAGGAAGACCAGTAGAAATTACGGCCACTTATCCCGCGGGGAAAATAAACGACACTCTAAAAAATTTAAAAGCCGCGGCCGAAGGCGAACACGAAGAATGGACTAAGCTTTATCCGGAATTTGAAAAGCAAGCCTTAGCAGATGGATTTAAAGAAATCGCTTCGGCTTTTAAAGAAATCGCGGAAGTGGAAGAAGCGCACGAAAAAAGATACAAAAAATTATACGACAATCTGGAAAGCGGGCAAGTATTCAAGAGAAATAAAACCGTTATTTGGAAGTGCCGAAACTGTGGCTATTTGCACGAAGGAAAAGAAGCACCCAAAGTATGCCCCTCTTGCCTTCATCCGCAAGCTTATTTTCAGATTAAAGAAAATAATTACTAAACTATAATGTCAAACCTTGAAGGAGCGCCTCAGACCATGGCGCAGGTAGTGGAAGGAGAGATTAAACTTTGGAAAACAGGCGAGGATGAGGACGAAAAATTAGTAGATTATTTAAATAATTTTCATGCGAATATTCCTTGTCGAGACGGTTATATTATAAATGAGACAATGTTTGGTGTACCTGCCGCAGAAGAGGTGAAGAAAGAGCGAGAAAGCAGAAGCGGTTTTTATCAAGCTCTGAATGATGCTCTAGAACAATCCGGAGCGAAAGAAGAAATACTAAATTTTGTCGAAGAGTTACGAGAGAAAAAAAGAAGCATTAGTCTAGGCGATGTCCCAAGAATTCGGGCATTGTTACTTCCGGTTTATGTTAAGATGAGAGAAAGGGGTTTTTCTCATCAAGAAATAACAATATAATTACTAACTTTTTTTCTTTACAAAACGCTGTTTTTTTGCTAGACTAATACTGTCTAAATATTAATATTTCAAACATATGGCAAACTGCCAAAAGTGCGGGATTCCCTTAGATGAAGAAACTAAGTGTTCCTGCGAGGAAACTACTTGCTCTACCTGCTGCAGTTGCGAGGAAAAATGCGACTGCGGATGCAAGAAAGAAAAATAAACTTACCTCAGTTAAATCCCCTCTGCATAAAGAGGGGATTTTAACATTAATTATATAAATATGGGAACATTTGATAACCCAAAAAATAGATCAAGAAGAGTATATCCAACAGAAGTTAGAGCAGGAAGTGATGTACAAGAACTGAATCCCGCTGATTCCACTCGTAGAAAAAATACTGAAGATGACCCCAGCCCTAATCTTACGTCTGACTTAGAAGAGGAAAAAAAGAATCTTGATAAAGAAGACGATTCTGATGAAATTGTAATAGAAAAGTTGTATCCTGTGCGGCCTTTGTTTGGACAATTTCCTGATTCCAAAGAAACCGAAGGAACAGCTCCGGCGCGAGTACAAGTTCCGCCAGGTAGTATGCGAGAGCCGGCCCCTCCCATTAAACAAACAACACCACCACCTGCGCCAAAAAAAAGCGGTTTTTTAGCTGGCTTAAAAAGAGGATTAGGCAGAATAGGAGCGGCTTTAGGTTTATACGCAGCTATAGCGCGAGGAGGCGAAACAGACGAAAAAGTTACGCCCCAACCTTTAGAACCGGAAAACCCCACGGAAATGCCGGCACAATTGACTGAAGAAGCTGCAACTACAGCACCGGAAAAAGCACCGGAAGCAGAGCAAGCCAAACCCAGCGAAGAAATAATAAAATTAAGCACCGTGCGCGCGGGTGAAGGGCCGACTCATGCCATGTTACGCCAAGTTATGGCCAGCCCGGAATCTTTCGGCTTTGACCCAAAAACCATGAACCCTGCGGAATTTGTAAAAAATCTCGCTATTGAAACCGGGGCGATAACAGTTGATGATTCCGGTAAAATTATCAATGAAACCCGTATAGAAAAACCGGATAGTTTCGCTTTTGTTTTAAATACTGATAATCAGGGAAAACATTTTACCAATATTTATCCTGTGGAAACCCAAGTAGATAAAGATGGCAAAATTATTTCCAGCAAATTTTCAGAGCAGCCGGTTAGCGGCCAAGATGTATATGATGTAACTTATCAAGACGAACAAAATAGGCCATCTGCGGAAGAAATTTTAAAACAATTGCATGCCAGTATTGATCGCTCTAATTTAGTCAGCCAAATTACTGCGCCAACAGAAAAACCGGCAGTTGCTGAAACTCAATCAGAAAATTCAACGGTTGCCGTGGAAACGGCGCCGGAAAACTCTACGTCGGCGGCTATTATTCCCGGCGTTGAAATTGGCGGTACGGTTCATATAAAAAGAAAAGGAGAATTCAAGCCGGTGACGGTTAATAAAATTAATGAAGACGGTACTGTTTGCCTGGTAGATAATAAAAACCGGCAGTTGATAAACCAAAAAACGAACGACGCCAATTTTACCTTGGAAGATGTAATTAGAACGCCCCATGTGGATGATATCGTAAAAGTTAAAATAAAAGGGGAGATTATTGAAGGAAAAGTATGGAAAGTAAAACCGGATGGAACTTTCGGCATTATGTCTTTGGATGAAAAAGAAATAATAAAAACTCCGCTTGGCTCGGAAAATTTTTCTTTGCGTTACTTGGCAATCAACGAAAGCTAGAGCGCGTGCTCCAATAAAATTTTTACACCGATACCGATAAGAATTAAGCCTCCGATCAATTCGGCTTTTTTCCCTATTAAGTCTCCGAATTTTTTCCCCATGTAAACCGCCAGTAAGGAAAGAGTAAAAGTGATTGCCCCGATAATAGCGGATGCCAGCCAAATATTCATAACTATCAAGGCGAAAGTTATGCCCACCACTAACGCGTCGATACTGGTGGCTATGGCTAATAGTAAAAGAATTTTTAAAGAGGTAATGTCTGCTTGCTTTTCCTTTTCTATTTTAAAAGATTCAATAATCATTTTAACGCCAATGGCGGTTAAAAGGAAAAAGGCCACCCAATGATCGAAGCTGGTGATAAATTTTTCCAAACCGGAACCGATCAGCCAGCCGATAATCGGCATGAGCATCTGGAAAAAGCCGAAGAAAAAAGCAATTTTTATTGCTTTTGAGATTTTAATTTTCGAAACCATAGCACCATAAGCCGCGGCTACGGCCATGGCATCGAAAGAAAGCGAAATCGCGATAAGGAAAATATTAAGCAAGGACATATTAATAAAACATTTTACTGGTGGGAAAAAGTATCACGTCTTCCAAGCTGGTTTTATTGGTAAGTAGCATAATCAAGCGATCCACACCCAAGGCAATGCCGCCGCAAGGAGGCAAGCCCTTTTTTAATCCCGCGATGAATTCCATATCCACGGGATAGGCTTCTTTGCCTAATTTATTTCTTTCCTCTCTTTCCGCTTCCAAACGAGCAAACTGTTCTTGCCAATCTGTCAGTTCGGAAAAAGCATTGGCCAATTCTATGCCAGCGATATAAAGCTCAAAACGTTCCGCGAAAAATTCATTTTTCTTTTTAGAGAGCGCGGCCATAGATGCGGGGTAATCCGTTAAAAAAGTCGGTTTATCTTGCCCGAGCTTTCTTTCTATATCGGTTAAAAATATTTTATAGAATTTTTCCTCAAAATTAGTCTCTTGCATTAATTTTTTCAAATCAGTATTGGCGTATTTTTTAAAGGCCTGCTCGCAAGTAATATATTCCCAGGGAGGGGTTAAGTTTATTTTTTTGTTTTGATAGTTAAGATAATCTGATTTATTAAATTGCTTATTAATAAAATAAATTAAATTTTCCGTGTCTTTGGCGATTCCCATATAATCCGTATTCACGCGATACCATTCCAGAATTTTAAATTCCAGATTATGAATGGGGGAGTTATCTTCTTCGTTTCTGAAAGCCGAAGTGATTTGAAAGATTTTTTCAAAGCCATCAGCAAGCAAGCGCTTCATGGCGTATTCCGGAGACATAATCAAATACGCCGGCTTTTTGGCGCCTTTAAAGCTAATCACTTCGGTTTTAAACGGCGTTAAATACGGCTCCATGCTGGGAACGGCTACCAGTTCCGGCGTGGCCACTTCTAGAAATTTATTTTTTTTGAACCACTGCCGCGTGAAATCGGTTATGCGGCTGTAATTTTGCGCTATGGTTAATTTTTCTTTCATTGTCTTAGCTTATTATATTTTATTAAATATTTCAATAGAAATATGGTATAATCAATATTATGAAAAGAATAATTTTTGTTATTGTCTTTAGCGTATTTTTACTATCAAGTAATTACTGCTTGGCGCAGGAGTTAGATATTGGGGAATATGCTCCGGATGAAGTAATCGTGCAATTTCACGCGATAAATACCGATAAAATAGAAGCAGATAGACAATTATCTAGTTTTGCCGTGGCCAATGATATGGAATATACGGAATCTTTATTATTTGTTGATGCCGCGGTTTTTAAAATTAATAACGGGGAAACAGTATTGGAAGCTATCACGAGGTTAAAAGAGAATCCGGCTGTTTCTTATGTCCAGCCGAATTTTCGCTATCATTCATTATCCATTGATACCAATGATCCTTATAAAGATTTTTTATGGGGCTTGGATAACAGCGGGCAGACTATAAACACCGTGGTTGGCACGACTGACGCGGATATAGACGCTCCGGAAGCTTGGGCCATTAACGAAGGCACGAATGAAGATGTTATTGTGGCTGTGATAGATATGGGAGTGGGCTATAACCATCCGGATCTAGTTAACCAGATGTGGGATGGCACAAATTGCCTGGATGAAAACGGCAATTATTTGGGCGGATGCGTTCATGGCTATGACTACGGATACGACGATAAAGACCCTTTGCCCAATGGTGATTCCCACGGCACGCATGTTTCCGGCACCATTGCCGCGGAAAAGAATAACGGCTTTGGCATCGCGGGAGTGGCGCCTCAAGCGACGATCATGGCTCTACAAGCCACGCAATCAGACGGATATTTTTATGATACGGAAATAATGAAGTCTATAAATTTTGCCAAGCAAAACGGCGCCAGCGTTATTAATGCCAGCTTTGGCGGCGGATCTTTCGCTTGCTTTTTTATTTACGATGAACTGACCTACAACGCCATCGCGGATTTTCCCGGATTGTTCGTGGTCGCCGCGGGAAACGATAGCGCGGAACACGATGGATCCAATTATGTGGTCGTGCCCGCGGATTACGGGCACCCGAGCGATTGCTGGGACGGGTTAGATAATGTTATTAGCGTGGCCGCGACAGACTCCAACGATGAGCTGGCATCTTTTTCCGATTATGGCGCAAATTTTATAGATGTCGGCGCACCCGGTGCAGATACTTTAAGCAGCGTCGCGGAAAATTTTTATCTGTATGAAACTTTCGGCAATACCGCAACTGGATCTCTTCCTGCTAGCTGGACCAGTTCCGGTGGTAACTGGGGTGCGGGTTCTGTCGCCACTTTTAACAGCGAATCATCTTGGGGCCAGGTGCTGTACCCAGATGTTAGTGGTGTCGCCACTACCGGCTATTATTACGCGGGAAGCGATAGCAGTTCTATCACTTCGCCGGTTTACGATTTAAGCGCTGCCAGCACCGAAGCCACTTTTAATTTTCGCGCCAGATGCGACACGGAGTATGTGGAAACGCCGCACGATTATATGGCGCTTTCTTTCAGCGCGGACGGTATTACCTTTACCCCCGTGAGCTTGTCTTATTACGGCGATGAAAAAATTGATGAATATATTTTAGACAGCATCGAAGGAGATTATGATTCTGACAATGATACTTATTCATATTTTGATGATGTGGCTTTAGATGGATATTTTACCGGTAATTTTCAGTTTCGTTTTTCTTGGGTTTCCGATGGCGATGATAATGCGCATCGAGGATGTGTTGTTGATAATATTTCCGTAAATATAATGGGAGACGGTTCAGCGGACGAGTATGATTATTACAGCGGCACATCCATGGCCGCGCCGCATGTTTCGGGCTTAGCCGCTTTGTTAATGGGGTACCGCCCCAATTTAACAGCGGCGCAGGTAAAATCCGTAATTTTGGAATCCGGCGACAGTTTGGATTCTTTGTCCGGCAAAACCGTAACCGGAAAAAGAATCAATGCTTATAACGCCTTGGCCAATTCCGATTTTCCCAATCCGCCTACTGTTAATACTCTTAAAACTCCCACGAAAAAAGCCACCAAGACTATTTCCGGAACCAAAGACGCCAATACATCCGTATTGTTAAATGGCGAAAGAATTGTTGAAAGAGATAGCGCTGCAACTTGGAGTTACGAGTTAACCTTAACAGAAGGCGTTAATAATCTTAGCTTTACTTCTAAAAATTCTAGTGGCTTGGAAAGCGCGGCCGCGGAAACCGCGGTTACTCTGGATACTACCGCGCCAAAGATTCGTTCTAATTATCACACCGGCACGTATCATCATCAGCGCAGAATGAGATTATCCTGCAATGAAGTGTGCACGCTTTATTACACGCGCGATAAAACTAAACCCACAAAGCATTCAAAAAAATATAAGCATTCCTTTCTCGTAAAACAAAGCAAGACCATTAAAATCGTAGCATTTGACCAATTAAATAATAAATCCGATATTAAAAAAATAATAATTCATATTGACTATATTAAAAAATAAGAATTAAAATACAATTATGACACAAAAAAATCAAGTATATCGCTGCAATGTTTGCGGCAATATGGTGGTAATCGTGCGCAATGGCGCGGGGCAGCTGGTTTGCTGCGGCCAGCCCATGGAATTATTGGAAGAAAATTCCGTGGACGCTTCTAAAGAAAAACACGTACCTGTGATCACCAAAGAAGGCGATAAAGTGAAAGTGCAAGTGGGCTCGGTTTTGCATCCCATGGAAGAAAAACATTTTATAGAATGGATCGAGTTAATCGTTAATGGCATCCCTTGCCGCCACTTTTTAAAGCCCGGCGATAATCCCATCGTGGAAGCACATGCCAAAGAAGGTGCGGTTATCGAAGCCAGAGCTTATTGCAATATACATGGGTTATGGAAAGCAATAGTATAAAATTCGGCAATTAATATTATTAACAGATAATAGATAAGAAAAACTTGCTAAATATGCCTAGAGATTATAATGAAAAGAGAAGAAAAAGACAAGAAAAAATAGCAGCTAACCCTATAATACAAATTCAATATGACGTAGGCAGATATTTTGATTTAGGAGTATTTTCCGAGACAGAAAAACACGACTTATTGAAAATCGCGTTTTTTTTCAATGATTTAGAACCATTGGCAGTCAGCACTTGGGAAAATTCAGAAAATAAAAAAGATTTATTAGCATTACTCCAAGCAGAAAATTATTTTAGCCCAGATTTTTTAGAGAACTTACAAACGCTAGGCAAGCAAACTATTCAAAGAATACAGCGCAAAATGGATAGAGTATACGAGCAGTTCTCAATTTTTCCAGAACAAACAAGTATAAGAGTTAAGGAAGAGACACGCTACCAAAAGGCTTATATGGAAATATATGAAAAAGCTTTGGCGAAAAATCGCCCTTTATTTGCCATGATTATTTTTGAGATGTTTCTTTTTCAGCAAAGGTGGGCGTTTTCAAGATTTTTACAGAACACAAAAGGAATTAATGATGAAGAAGAAGAAAAAGTAATTGCTGATGTAGCAAAATCAAACGAAGATATGGGACCGGATTATGGAAAATTAGCTGAGTGCTTGCCTTGGGTTTATACTTCTCGGAGATTAACTTGGTGCAAAGATGCGCCGAGAATAGACTTTGATGATTTAGATGAAGATGCTTCTCTATATCATCAAGAATTGGTAGATGAAGATTTTTTACCGCAAGCAAATTTGATTATTCCTTTGCCGGAAATCAGGTGTAAAGGGTCTGCAGTTTCATTACACGTTATATTTCCCTCTGAAGACCAAAGAAACGCTTTTAGTTTAGCGGATTTTAGTCTTGATTATGATGACCACGTGAAAAGAAAGAGAATATCCGTCAGGGGTCACATTTCTAGAGTTACTGGTGAATTATGTGTAAAGTATAGTAATTTTATCGGTATGCAGGATACTTTTGCGGTTGTGGATAAAGAAGATATTTATAAATATTTAAAAGTAATTATTTTAAAAAATATATACGAGGCCGCCAGTGCTAATAAAATTGTAAGAAATGTATTTATTGATATTGACAGCGAAGAGAAAGTAGAAGAGGCCAGCGACATTGTTCCAGAAGTCCCATCCTTAGAAGCAGGTGGAATCGTGTCATCAGGTAGCGTCGATGAACAGGAAGCCCCCGCGTTACCTGAAACTTTTGAAGCTGTTAAGGAAGAAAGTGAAGTGGTTTCTCGTGAACCGAAAAAAAGAAGATTAAGGCCAATTAGTGAAGGAAAATTTACTTGGTTTAGAATTATTTCGGCTATAAAACATTATGGTATTGATATTGAAGAGTCAGACCATCCTATGTTAGTATATCAAGGGTCGCGAACAAGGTTTATTAATCGTCATTCCGCAGGAAGTCCAAAATGGAATAAAGATGTGTTGATAGGAGCGTTAGCAAACATCGGAATTAGGTGGAATGATTTTATCAACGATAGTCGAGTACGAAAATTTTTTAAATCATGAATAAAGACTTAGCACAGAAAATCAGTGATTTACTAGCCAGAATAAAAAAAACATGGACGCTTTTAGATTTGGACTCGTCTAAAACGCGTCTTAAAATAATAGAAAGTGAAATGAGTGATCCGGATTTTTGGAAAGATCCGGAACAAGCAAAAAAAACCAGTAAAGAACATGAAGACCTTTCCAAAGAATTAGCCACTTGGAAAAAAATCCAAAAAGAAACCGAAGATTTGTTAGAGTTAGCAAAAATGGGAGAGGATGTTGTAAAAGACTATGAAAAATTATTAAGGCAGTTTGAAAAATTGGAATTTTATATTTTGCTTGGCGGTAAATACGATAAAGCCAACGCTGTAGTTGCCATACATTCCGGCGCGGGCGGAGTAGACGCGCAAGACTGGGCAGAGATGCTATTGCGCATGATTATCCGCTATGCCGAGCGCAAAGATTTCAATGTAAAAATTATTGAAATCTCCAAAGGCGGGGAGGCGGGTATTAAAAAAGCGGTTTTGCACATAGAGGGCCGTTATGCTTATGGCTACTTGAAAAGCGAGAACGGCGTGCATCGCTTGGTGCGCATTTCTCCGTTTGATGCTGAGGCCATGCGCCATACTTCTTTCGCTTTAATAGAAGTTTTACCGGAGTTAGAAAAAATAGAGGACATTAAAATAAAAGATGAAGATTTGCGTATCGATGTTTTCCGCGCGGGCGGCCATGGCGGGCAAGGGGTAAATACTACTGATAGCGCCGTGCGCATCGTACACATTCCCACCAATATTACGGTTACCTGCCAAAACGAAAGGTCCCAGCACCAAAATAAGGCCACAGCTTTGAAAATACTAGCCAGCAAATTAAAACTTTTGGAAGAGGCGGAAAAAGACGAAGAAAAGCGCAAGATTCGCGGGGAATTTACCTCGGTGGAATGGGGCAGCCAGATTCGCTCATATGTAGTTCATCCATATAAAATGGTGAAAGATCACCGCACAAAATACGAAGAAAGCGACCCCAATGCCGTGCTAGATGGCAAGTTAGAGGGATTTGTGGAAGCATTCTTGCGCTCTAAAGCGTAATTCTTTATAATAAAAACTCACCTAACCCCACATTTAAAATGTGGGGCTAAGGAGAGCTTATATAATTAATCAAAAATATCATGTGTGGTATCATCGGATACGTCGGCAACAAAAAAGCAGCCCCAATATTAATAGAAGGCTTAAAAAAAATGGAATATCGCGGATACGATTCCGCCGGAGTGGCCATTATTCATAAAAAAGGAAAAATATCCTGCCATAAGAAAAAAGGGAAGATTTCTAATCTGGAAAAAGATCTTCCGGAAATTTTAAACGACGGAAGCATTGGCATTGCCCACACTCGCTGGGCTACCCATGGCGCGCCATCAGATCTAAACGCCCACCCGCATGCCGGTTGCGATGAAGAATTATATTTGGTGCATAATGGCATTATAGAAAATTATTACGATTTAAAAAAACAATTAATCAGCGAAGGCCACAAAATAAAAACTCAGACGGATACGGAAATTTTGGTACACTTGGTGGAAAAATATTATAAAAAACACAAGCCGTTGGAAACAGCGGTGATGAAAGCTTTGGGCGATGTTGTGGGCACTTACGGTTTGGCCGTGGTTTCTTCTTCCGAGCCCAATAAAATAGTGGCGGCCCGCTTGGGAAGCCCCTTGGTTTTGGGAGTGGTAAAAGATGGAGAATATATTGTGGCTTCCGATGTTACAGCTTTGCTCAAGCATACCAGACAAGTGATATACATGGAAGACAGAGAAATAGTCACCATCACTCCCAAGGGATTTGAAATCTGCACTTTAGATAATAAAAAAATTACCAAATCAATCAGACAGATAGAGTGGGATATGAAAGAAGCGGAAAAGCAAGGCCACCCGCATTTCATGTTTAAAGAAATTATGGAACAGCCGCACGTGGTGCAAGACGCCATGCGCGGACGTTTGATTACCGAAGAAGGATTATCCCGTTTAGGTGGATTTATGGAACAGGAAGAGCGCTTGCGCAAAGTAAAAAGAATCGTCATAGTCGCTTGCGGTACGGCTTACTACGCCGGCTTGGTGGGAGAGTATATGATAGAAGAATACGCGGGCATTCCCACGGAAGTGGATTTTGCTTCCGAATTCCGTTATAAAAAACCGGTTATCAACGGAGACACCGCCGTAATTATAATCAGCCAATCCGGAGAAACAGCCGATACCCTAGCCGCTCTGCGCGAATCCAAAAGAAAGGGCGCTTTAGTTTTAGGCATTGTTAATGTGGTTGGCTCCACCATCGCGCGCGAAGTGGACGCCGGCGCTTATTCTCACGCGGGTCCGGAAATCGGCGTGGCTTCCACTAAAGCTTTTATGTCGCAGCTGACCGTTTTGGTTTTGGTAGCCATGTATTTGGGTAGGCAAAGAGGCATGTCTCTCGTCACCGGTAAAAGAATCGGCGAGGAATTGAAATTAATACCGGATAAAATAAAGAAAATTTTAAAGCAAAACGACGACATAAAAAAATTAGCCAAGAAATATTATAAATATAAAGATTTTTTATACTTGGGCCGCAAATACAATTACGCCATTGCCTATGAAGGCGCTTTAAAGCTTAAAGAAATTTCTTATATTCATAGCGAAGGTTTTGGTTCCGGCGAGATGAAACACGGCCCGATTGCTTTGATAGATGAAAATTTCCCCACTTTGATGATTGTTCCGCAAGACAGCGTATATGAAAAAAATATGAGCAACTTGCAGGAAGTAAAAGCCCGCGGCGGGAAAATCATCGCCATTGCCACCGAAGGGGATAAAGAAATAAAAAAATTAGTGGATGATGTGATTTATATTCCGAAAACTTTAGAAATGTTAACCCCGATGCTTACAGTTATTCCTCTCCAGCTTTTTGCCTATCATTGCGCCGTCTTGTTAAAACGCAATGTGGATCAGCCTCGTAATTTGGCTAAGAGTGTTACGGTAGAATAATAGGTACAGACGTGGCATGCCACGTCTCTACACTTGACTCTTATATAGTGATTTGCTAGTTTAGTTTTATAGGCGCTCCCTCTTTTCCCTAGAGAAGGAGCGTCTTTTTTTATGCATAAAAGCGAAAAGCTGTTATACTTCTGCTTATTTTTTTTAGGCGGAGTTTTTACCGCATCCTTATGGCCTAATATTTATTATGGCTTTATTATCGCTATTATTTTTTATGGGATTATAAAAAATTTTAGAATATTATTCTTATTATTGTGCGTCGCGGCTTTTTGGGGAGGCGGATATTATTTAAAAGAGTCATATATAAAAGAAAATAATTATTATAATAAAGAGATATCTTTTCAAGGCGTTGTTGCGCAAGAGACGGATGAAAGAAATCTATATACGAATTTAATAGTAAAATCAGATAAATTCAATGGGCTAGTTTTGGTGAAGGCTCCGGTGTATCCGCAATATCAGTATGGTGATTTGCTGGAAATATATTGCTTGATAGAAAAACCGGATAAAATAGAGGATTTTGATTACGCGAAATATTTGGCCATATCCGATATTTACAGTTTATGTTCCGATCCGCAAATAAAATTACTAGGTGAGCATAAAGGTGATATTATTCTGCAAAATATTTTTGCTTTAAAAAAATATTTGCAAAATATTATTAATAAAATTTGGACTATGCCAAGTTCGGCTTTCATGGCCGGGTTGCTTTTGGGAATGAAAAAGGGTTTGCCCGCGGAAATAGAGAATGATTTTAAAAGCACGGGCACAATCCATATTTTGGTCGTATCCGGTTCGCACCTGGTAGTTCTGGCCGCTTTTGTGCGCGAGCTGCTTAAAAATTTTTATATTAATAGGAAAAAACTTTTTTATATTATTGCCGGCGTATTGATTTTTTATGTGGTTTTAACCGGCATGTCGGCCGCGGCTGTGCGCGCGGCTTTATTAGCAATATTAATAATGCTGGCGGAAAAATTTTGCCGCCCAAAAGCCACGCTGAACATTCTTATCTTCAGCGCTTTTTTAATGGTAATACAGAATCCCAAAATTTTAGTTTACGATACCGGATTTCAACTTTCATTTTTAGCCACGGTCGGATTGGTTTATCTAAGTAAACCTATGGAGAAAGTGTTATTTTTTCTTCCGCAATTTCTCGGTATAAAAAATTTAATGGCGCAAACCCTTTCCGCCATAGCTTTAACCAATCCTATTATCTGGTATCAATTCGGCAGGCTCTCTCTTGTGGCGCCTTTAGCAAATTTATTAACAGTTCCGTTTATTAATAGCATTATGATTGCCGGCATGGTGGCGGTATTTTTAGCCGCGCTTATTCCCATTCTCGGCCAGCTGGCGGCTTGGCTGGTAATGCTGCTTATTAATTTGGTGCTGTTCATTAATCATTGGCTCGCATCACTTTCTTGGGCCAGCATTGCGGCGCCGGCGCTTTCGGCCTATTGGCTGGCAGCGATTTATTTAATTATTTTAGGAATTATTTACTTGTTAAACAGAAAAGACAACACACACGTTTAAAACGTGGGGTTGTCTTTTACTATTAATATGGATATTAAAAATCAAAAAATATATCATCTTGTATTTGCCACATATAAAAGAAAGCCCATTCTTTATGCTGAATTATATAGATATACTTTATCCGCAATACTTAATAATATATTTATAGAGAAAAAAATTAAAGTAATAATTTATAAAATATTGTCTGACCATATTCATCTTTTAATAGTTAAACAAAAAAATGTAGAATTATTTTGGATCATCAAATTAATAAAAGGGATTTCAACTTATTATTTTTATCAACAATTTAATGATATAAAATTTGATGTTCAAAAAGGAAGGCTATGGGCAAAAGGATATTGGTGGGAATTAATAAAAAATGAAAAACAGCTAAAAAATACTATTTTATATATAAAAAATAATAATGATAAATATAAATAATAAAAATATGCTATCATCAGGTTATAGCTTAACCCCACATTTTATATGTGTGGGTTAAGCGGCTTTAGCCTGTGGGCGTAAAAAAGATTTGTGGGCTAAGCGATATGCTTATTATAAAATATGTCTCAAAGAAAAATACTTAAATTATTAATGGCATTGCTCTTACTTTGCGTAGGCGCGGGATATTTTTATATTGAGCAATCCAAACCCCATGGCTTGCAGGTTTATTATTTGAATGTGGGGCAGGGGGATAGCGTTTTAATCCGCACGCCGGATAATCAGGATATTCTTATCGACGGCGGTCCGGATAAAGCCGTGCTTAGTGAATTGGGAAAGTATCTGCCGTTCTGGGATAGAGATATAGAGCTGATGTTGCTGACCCATCCGCATGAAGATCATATCGCCGGCTTAATACCCGTGCTTAATCAGTATCAGGTTAATAAAATTTTATATAACGATGTGGCTTATGAAAATAATAATTTCGCGGAATTTGAAAAAATAATTCAAGATAAAAAAATTGATACGGCGTCGTTTGTTTATGGAGATAAAATAAATTTAGCGCCGGATATTTATTTAGAAAGCGTTTACCCCTTTGGCAATAGCGACTTAAACGCCATAGAAAATATCAATAATACTTCTTTAGTAAGCCGCTTGGTTTACAAAGAAAACGAGTTTATTTTTACCGGAGACGCGGAGCAAGAAACAGAGCAAATAATTCTGGATAATCAAATCAATATTCAAGCCGATGTTTTAAAAGTTGGGCATCACGGCTCAAAAACCGCTTCTATCGAAGCTTTTTTAGACGCGGTTAAACCTAGCCAAGCCGTAATCTCTTGCGGCGTGGGCAATAAATTCAAACACCCGCATTTTATTACGCTTTATAAGTTTCAGCAGAGAGATTATACAATTTGGCGCACGGATGAAGACGGCACTGTTAAATGCGAAGGAGACGGGATTGAAATTAATTGCGAGAAAATGCTATAATAAGTATAATAATAACAAATTAACATAAAACAATGGAAAAAATAAAAAAAATAATCCCCATGGGTTTTGTTTTTAGTATGCTCCTGGGGGTTTTTTGTTTTGCCAATTCCGCACTGGCCGCTTGGCAATCGGAACAATTAGAGAATGATTATTCCATTTCCGGCCAAGACAATGCGATTGCTTTGACTAGCGGGGGAGATCCAGTAATTTTATATGATTATAATGGCACGGAAGGCGACGAATCTGTTTATAAACTCAAAGTAGCCACCAAAGATGCTGATGGCTGGAATTTTGAAACAGTCGTTAATACTACTGAAGAAAATATCGGATGGAGCGCGGACTTAGTTTTAGACGCCGATGATCAACCGCACATAGCTTATTTGTATAAGGAAAATTGGCCAGATGAAGAAGCTGGCGATTATACTGTTTCTTTAAAATACGCATATAAAACCAATGATGGTTGGGAATATGAAACCGTGGCCACTTACAGTAATGCCAGCGACAGACCGGCTACCGGAACCGTTAGTTTAGAATTAGATTCTAATGGGAATCCGGCCATTGCTTATACGGGAGTTGGAGACAGCTATCAAACGAAATACGCATATAAATTAAATGATGTCTGGCAAACAGAATCTATTGAAGCTGATTTAAACTGCGAAGATGCTGATATGGTATTTGATTCTATTGATTTGCCACATATTGTCATGGCTTGCCGCGATAATTATGAAACTATAAGCGGTGTTAATTATCATGATGCGGTATTATATTCTACTTATAAAAATGGCGGAGTATGGGAAGCTTATGAAACTGTTGATGCCAATGAAGATTTAACTTCATCCGGTTATGATTATTATAAGCATCTCTCTTTAACTATCAATGAAGATAACCAATTGTTCGTGCTGTATCACGATATGTTGAATCGCAATTTAATGTATGCCGATAATACTTCCGGCGCTTGGGCCGCGGAATTTGTAGATGACAGTTTTTACGCGGAGGATGTCAGTCCCATTAATGTTTATTTTAAGAATTCCATTGCTTTAGACAACAGCGGCTATCCATACGTAGCGTATTATAATTTTTATGTGAAGAGCTTGATGATTGCTCACAAATACCCGGATGGTTGGCATTTTCAGTTCATGTTTTCCGTGCCATGGAAAAATGAAGGCGGATTACCCTCAATGACTTTCGATACCGCAAATACTCCGCATATCAGCTATATTGGAATGAATGTGACGGAAGAATACGCGGTGCGTTATGCCTATTTTTCTCTGCCCAGTGTTTTTGCCACTTTAGAAAGTGAAGACATAACCCATTTAAGCGAGCTGAACAATGAAACAATTGTCACAGAAGGGCATTCCTATTTTACAAAAGGATTTGCTATGTCATATTTAACTTTGCCCTCAAAATTGCAGGAGAGTCGTTATTATATAAGAAGTGCAAAGATTGCTAAATATCCCGAACACTATGGTATAAGTCATAGTAAAATTTTTAAAAAATATTGGCGTGTGACCAGTAATTTAAATACTTACGTGCCAAGCACCGAGGATGAAACATATTCTCTGCGCTTAATGTTTTCCTATAAACCCGCAGAACTGAAAGCGATTAAACGTCATGGCGTAAGAGAAAATCAGTTAAAATTAAAGTATTTTGATCGCACCAGCCAAACTTGGGTAGAGGTGGCAGATGCCGAGCATGATTCAGCACGCAATCTATTCTATGTTACTTTAGATTCCTACACATACCCAACCAAGACTTTATTCACTATCGGTAAGTAAAAAATTTATAATCGATAAAAAGCCCGGTTCATAGCCGGGCTTTTTCAAATATAGTTGAAATATCTTCTAATAAAATGATATAATAATGCGCATGAGTATAATAAAAGGAAACATGGTCATTGGCCAATCGGGCGGGCCAACGGCCGTTATCAATCAAAGCCTGGTGGGCGCTATTAAACAAGCCATGAAGCATCCCGAGATTACGGGGATATACGGCATGAAGCATGGCGTGAAAGGCGCGCTTAGCGAACAATTTATTGATTTAAAACAAGAAGACGAAGCCACGCTGGAAGTAATTGCCAACACTCCGGCTTCAGCTTTGGGCACTTGCCGCCATAAACCCACGGAAGAAGAATGCCAAAAACTTTTCACCATATTTGAAAAGTATCATGTAAAATATTGGTTTTATATCGGTGGAAACGATTCCGCGGAAACTTGCCATGTGGTCAATGAAATCGCCAAGAAGCACAAATACGAATTGCGTATTTTTCACATTCCCAAAACCATTGATAATGATTTAGTAATAACCGATCATTGCCCGGGATACGCTTCGGCCGCGAAATATGTGGCTTTATGTTTTATGGGTAATAATCTGGATAATCGTTCTTTACCCGGAGTAAAGATTGATATCGTGATGGGCCGGCACGCGGGCTGGCTAACGGCCGCCTCAAGTTTGGGTAGAAAATTCGATGATGACGGCCCGCATTTAATATATGTGCCCGAACATCCGGTTTCTTTGGAACAAATTGTAAAAGACATAGACGCGGTTTATGAAAAATTAGGGAGATGTTTGGTGGCTGTTTCCGAAGGCGTAAAAACGCCAGATGGAAAATTACTGGGTGAAGGTTTTATTAAAGAAAAAGACATGCACGGCAATGTGCAGCTTTCCGGCTCCGGCGCTCTTGGCGATTCTTTGGCTGAGTACGTGAAAGAACATTCCAAACATAAGAAATTAAGAGTGCGCGCCGATACTTTGGGTTACGCCCAACGATCCTTCCCGAAAATCGTAAGCGAGACAGATAAACAAGAAGCCAGAATGGTTGGGGAAGAAGCCGTTAAGTACGCCATGAAAGGAGATATCGACGGCTCGGTTACCATTAAAAGAATCGGCGAAGGTGATAATTATGCCACAGAACCCGATTTGGTAAAATTATCCGAAGTGGCTAAAAAAACAAAATTACTGCCTAAAGAATTTATTAATGCAGAAGGAAAAAATGTTACGCCGGAGTTTTTAAATTACGCTTTGCCTTTAGTAGGCGATTTACCCGAGCATCTTCGCTTAAAAGAAGTGCCGGTTATAAAGAATTAATATTTAAGCTTCTATATACCCCCGGTTTTAAACCGGGGGTTAGAAAGGAACAACTTATGCTCGTACCAAGTAA
The DNA here is from genome assembly GCA_041660885.1 of Patescibacteria group bacterium. Classification (GTDB taxonomy): domain Bacteria; phylum Patescibacteriota; class Patescibacteriia; order UBA9570; family JAHJKD01; genus JBAZVM01. Next base: position 33,069 of record JBAZVM010000006.1, read on the forward strand.
AATTTTGTTGGATCATGCGTTAAAAAATAAATATTGCGTTGGCGCTTTTAACGTGAACAACATGGAACAGATTCAAGCCATAATGCAAGCGGCCTCCGAAACGTTGTCGCCGGTTATTGTTCAGGCGTCTCGCGGGGCTTTAAAGTATTCTAAAATGATTTATTTACAGAAATTAATGGAAGCGGCCAGTATAGATAATCCGGAAATTCCCGTGACTATTCATTTAGACCATGGCAATTCTCTGGCCACGGTAAAAGAAGCCGTAGCTTTAAAATTCACTTCCGTAATGATAGACGGTTCTTTAGATGAAACCGGAAAGATTCCCAATACCTACGAACAAAATGTGGCTGTGACAAAATCCGTTGTTGAATATTGCCATCCTTTGGGCATTACCGTGGAAGGGGAACTCGGCACTTTAGGCGGCATTGAAGACGGCGTGGGTTCTGGCAAAGTACAATTAACCGATCCGGATCAAGCCGTGCAATTCGTGAAAGAAACCGGAGTGGATTCTTTGGCCGTGGCTATTGGCACTTCTCATGGCGCGTATAAATTTAAAGTGGCGCCGAAACTCGCTTTGGATATCGTAAAAACTATTCATGAAAAACTGCCGAATCTGGCTTTGGTTATGCACGGTTCTTCTTCCGTCCCCGAAGAATTGGTGGCGATTGTTAACAAATACGGCGGAAAAATGCCCAATGCCAAAGGCGTGCCTTTGGATCAAATCCAATCCGTCATTCCGCACGGCGTGGCTAAAGTAAATGTGGATACGGACGGCCGCATCACCATGACCGGCGCGATAAGAAAAGTTTTTGTGGAACAACCGGAAAAGTTTGACCCCAGAGATTATTTAAAACCGGCTCGTGAAGCTTTAGCCAAGATGATCGCCGAAAGAATGAAGGCCTTTGGCACGGCTGGACATGCCAAAGAAATAAAACAGATCTCGTTGGAAGAAGCGAAGAAATTTTATGAATAAAATCATTAAAATTGTTGCTGTATCTTTAATAGTAATATTCATTGGCGGAGTGATTTACGCTCTGGCTTCTTCCGGTATCAAGAGTTATCAAGAAAAAAAGGCTAATCAAACGGCGGAACTTTCCGCCATAAAACTAGTGGACGCAACTTGCCCAAATTGTTTTAAAATGGATTCTTTGCTTGATATTTTAAAAAAAGAAAATGTAGTTTTTAAGGATATTAAAGAAGTGGATGTTTCTTCCGAAGAAGGAAATGCTTTAATAAGCCAACATAATATTACTAAAATTCCGATATTAATTATTACGGGGGATATAGAAAAAAACGAGCCATTTACCAAACTTTGGGAAGGCTTTGGCCAGAAAAAAGATAAAACTTTAATTTCCGATGTGTTTCCGCCTTATAAAAATTTGAATGATAGCACCACTATAGGTTTGGTGGACTTAACTGTAATCTACGACAGCACATGTACGGAGTGCTATAATAGCAAAATGCACGATGTTTATTTGGCTGCGGAAGGAATATATCCGGTTAATACGAATAAATTAGATGCTTCTTCGCAAGAAGCTAAAGATTTAATCGCGAAATATAACATAAAAAAAATTCCCACCGTCATACTAACTCCGGAGGCGAAGTATTACAAAAATTTAACGGAAAAATGGGTGCAGGATGGATTTATAGCTGATGACGGATATTATATTTTCACGGCTCCGGAAAAAATAGGCACTTATAAAGATCTAGAAACAAACGAAATAATTAAAAATAATTAATATGCGCAGAGAAGACATAGAACCGGATGTAGAAATAATTCCGCCTAAAGAAAAATGGTATCAGCGCAAAGGATGCATGGTTTTTTTTGTTATTATGCTTTTACTCTTGGCTGGCGCGGGCTTATTCGGCTGGCAAGTTTATAAATATTACTCTGCTATCAAATCCGGCAACTATACGCCTGAGATGCAAGCCATGCTTGATAGCGTGGTCGGCTCCGATGAGTCCGCCGTGACGGTTACCAAAGATGATGACCCCGCCCAAGGTAATCCGGACGCGAAAATAGTGGTTATCGCTTTTGAGGATTTTCAATGCCCGATTTGCGGAGAAGCTTATCCCATATTAAAACAAGTGCTGCCTGATTATTCCGATAAAGTATTATTCGTTTATCGCGATTTCCCCACAGGCCATGAATTTTCCCAGAGCGCGGCCGAAGCGGCCAATTGCGCCAATGAACAAGGCCAATTCTGGGCATACCACGATTTATTATTCAGCGATCAAGCGGCCATTACCGGCTCAGAAATATTTTCCCAATACGCAGACCAGCTTGGTTTAGATGTTGATGCATTCGATGAATGCTATATGTCCGGACGCTATGCCGCAGAAGTCAATAAAGATTTTTTAGACGGCAATATTGCCGGCGTTTCCGGCACGCCCACTTTCTTCATTAATGGCTATATGCTGCAAGGTTCTTATCCCGTGGAATTCTGGCGCCAGTCTTTTGATTACCTTATAGAAGAACTATACAAGTAAGTTCGGTTTTGTTATAATTAGCGCATGATAGAAATCAGAATTCACGGTCGCGGAGGCCAAGGGTCTGTCACTATGGCGTATCTTTTAGCCATGGCCGGCCATGCCGAAGGATACGAAGCGCAAGCCTTCCCGCATTTTGGCGTGGAACGCCGCGGCGCGCCTGTGGCCGCATATGTGCGTTTTTCTAAAAACCCCATTCGTTTGCGGGAGCATGTTTATCATCCCGAAGTAATAATTATTCAAGATCCGTCTTTAATCGGCAGCGTTGATATCCTTCAAGGAGCGCATAAAGACACGAAAATTATCGTAAATACGGAAAAAAGCATTAAGGATCTAGGCTTGCCGAAAAATTATAAAGTTTTAACCGTTCCCGCGGCTAAAATCGCCATGGAAACAATAGGCCAGCCGATTATCAATACCGTTATGCTCGGCGCATTTGGCGGAGTTTTTTCTATGCTGAAATTTGCCTCCATTAGAGCGGCCATATGCCAGAATTTTTCCGAGGATTTGGCTAAAGTTAATGTAAAAGCGGCCAATACTGCTTATTGCCATACTCAGTCAGGCAATAAATATTGCCAGCTTACGCCGAATGTCTGCAGTATTTCCAACGACGATGTCAATAAATTAAAAGTACAATGTTAAAAAAGAAAAAAAATATCGATTTATCAGCCAAACCCGGTAGTGCTATGGATAATAAAACCGGCTCTTGGCGTACTTATAAACCCGTGGTTAATCATGAAAAATGCATTGGCTGCGGAACCTGCGAACGGGTATGCCCCGAAGGCGTTTGCTACAAAACCGGAAAGAAAAATAAAGCGGGCAAAGAATATTACGATAACGACCTTGATTATTGCAAAGGTTGCGGTATTTGCGCGGAAGAATGCCCGGTAAAATGCATTAAAATAGAAATGGAGGAAAAATAATTATGCGTCAAATAATGGAAGGGTCGCACGCTGTGGCCCAAACAATAAAATTGATCAAGCCGAAAGTAGTTTCGGCTTATCCTATTACTCCGCAAACGCACATCGTGGAAGCTTTGGCCGATTATAAAGCCAAGGGTGATGTGGATTACGAGTATGTCTTGGCGGAATCGGAATTTGCCGCCGCCTCCATTGTGGAAGGCGCTTGTTTGCGCGGAGTGCGCACATACACGGCCACATCTTCGCAAGGGCTTTTGTTAATGGCGGAAGTGCTTTTCAATATCGCGGGCATGCGCTTGCCCATGGTGATGACCGTAGCCAATCGTGCGCTTTCCGGCCCCATAAACATTTGGAACGACCAGCAAGACGCGGTAACAGTGCGTGATAGCGGCTGGCTCATGCTTTACGCGGAAGACAATCAAGAAGCCGCGGACATGCACGTGGAAGCGTATAAATTGGCGGAATCATTAAATCTGCCCGTAATGGTAAATATGGACGGCTATGTTTTAACGCATACTTTTGAGCCCGTGGAAATTCCCGATAGCAAACTGATTAAAAAGTTTTTACCGGAATATAAGCCAAAACAGGGAACTTATCTAGATGTAAAAAATCCCAGAACTTTCGGCGCCTTCGCCACCCCGGAAACTTACATGAATATTCGGGAGGATTTGTTTAATCAAGTAGCTGAAGCCAAATCTGCCATAAAAAAAACGCATCAAGATTTTAAAAAAATATTTAAACGCGGAAATGGCGACGGTGTTGTTGATACTTATCAAATAAAAGATGCGGAAATAGTATTGGTTTCTTTTGGCTCAGTTTTGGGCACTATAAAAGATGTAGTGGATGAGCAAAGAAAAAAAGGTGTGAAAGTCGGCGTGTTAAAAGTGCGCTGCTTTAGGCCTTTCCCGGCTTTAGAAATTGTAAACAATTTAAAAAAGGCTAAATATATCGGAGTTGTGGAAAAATGCTTATCCATCGGCAACGAAGGAATACTCGCGAACGAAATAAAAGCCGCGGCTTATGATGCCAAACTAAAAGGAAAAATATCTTCATTTATCGTGGGTTTGGGCGGACGGGATGTTACAAAAAATAATATCTTAGAAATAATAAGTGCCGCGAAGAAAGGCAATAAAAAAATAAATTTCGTTTATGGAGCGCAATAACAAAAATTCCAAGAATAAGTTTTTATTGGCCGAAGGCCACTCCGGCTGTTCCGGCTGCGGGCAATTGCTGGCAGCCAGGCATGTGATAGAAAGCGCCGGGCCGAATACCATAATTTTAAATTCCACCGGCTGTTTGGAAGTAACTACCACTCCTTTTCCGCGCACGGCTTGGCGCGTGCCCTGGGCGCACTCGTTGTTTGAGAATTCCGCCGCCCTGGCTTCCGGCGTGGCCGCGGCATTGCGCGCGCAAAAGCTGGAAAATAAAATAAATATTATTGCTCAGGCCGGCGATGGCGGTTCTTTTGATATCGGTTTCGGTTTGATATCGGGTTTATGGGAAAGGAATGATAACGTGTTATACGTTTGCTACGATAACGAAGCTTACATGAATACGGGCGTGCAAGCCTCCAGCGCCACTATGCCCGGCACAAGCACCACCACTTCTCCTGCCGGATATCCTTATAAAAAGAAAAACATGCCGCAAATCGCCATGAGCCATAATTTATCTTATGTGGCCGTAGCCACAGTAGGAAATCTGCTTGATTTAAACAATAAAGTAAAAAAAGCTTTAACCATGCCCGGAGCCAAATATTTACAAATTCTTTGCCCTTGCACGGCCGGATGGAAATATGAAGATAGATTAACTATAAAGTTAGCGCAGCTGGCACAGAAAACAGGGTTGTATCCGGTTTTTGAAGCGGAATATGGAAAGATCACCTCAAGCATGAAAGTGCCTAAAGAAAAAATAGCAATTACGGAATATTTAAAACCGCAAAAACGCTTTAAGCATCTATTTAAAAGAAAAGAAGGGGAGAAGACAATAGCCGAATTGCAAGCATGGGCTGATAATAACAAGACAATATATAATTTGTTGCCGCAATAACATGACGCCGGAAAAATTAAAAAAATTCAAAGGTTATTTTGTTCGGAAAAAATACAAAGTATTTGATTATTTGGCTTTGGGCAATAAGCTTCCGGAAACGCCGTTTTTCAAGGAAGCATTGTTCCCTTGGAACGACGCGGTCATTGAATATAACAACGCCAAACAAAAAGAAATTTTTGATAATCGCAAACGAGTTTTGCTGGGAGTGAACATTTTAGATTTAAGAGCGTTATCATTGTGGCACCAAGTTTTTGAAAAGGACTCATTTTTTCAAAAGCGTTTGCGCAATACAATTATTATCGGACAATTTATCGCGCCAGTAAGGAAAAACGATTCCGGCTTTTTACTCGATAAATTTGAAGAAGAAAATTTGGAACATTTGAAATTTGATATTTTTATCATTGGCAGTGAAAAATATTATAAAATTTTACGGGTTCGGAAGAAGGCCAAAAAATATTGGAAGATTTCGGTTATACCGAATACGAGCATGTGGATTTTATGGGGCTGATAAAAGAAGAAGGCATGGATGAAAAAGTGCTGAAAATAAAAAAGAAATTGAAAAATCGTTATGTAAAAAAAATTTGGGAAAAAATCGGAAAAAAATGTTTGGAGTGCGGTCGTTGCACTTATGTTTGTCCTACATGTTTTTGTTTCGATATAGTGGAAAAGCCAGGGTTTAAAAAGGGCAAAGGCGTGCGCAGCCGAGAATGGAATTCTTGTTTATTTCCGGCTTTTTCCCAAGTAACCGGCGGGCATAAATTTCAAAAAAATACGGCCGAGCGTTTGTATTTTTGGTATTACCATAAATTCGTGCGCATACCCGAAGAATTTAATTTGCCCGGTTGCGTGGGTTGCGGACGCTGTTCCCGCGCCTGTCCCGTGGGTATTGATATCGTTAAAGTGCTAGACGAAATATTAAAAAGTTGATTTATGCGCAATCCCTATTTGGCCGAAGAAGCCGTTATCAATAAAATTACCCAGGAATGCTCCGATGTTAAAACTTATAATATTTCTTTGCTAAATAAAAAGAAGCAGAAAGAAATAATTTTTACGGCCGGACAATTCTTCATGATCGGCTTGCCGGGCATTGGGGAATCGGCCATTTCCATTTCCTCTTCTCCCGATATTAAAGATAGTTTTGAATTAACTATCAGGCTGGCCGGAAAAGTCACAAAGGCATTAAACAAATTAAAAAAAGGGGAGAGAGTTTTTATCCGCGGACCTTTCGGGCATGGATGGCCGGAAATTAAAAAGGAAGACGATATAGTTTTAATCGCCGGCGGCGTGGGCTTGCCCGCTATTAAACCGATTCTTGATGATTATTGCCACGGCCGGATTTCCTGTAAAAATATCCAGCTTTTTTATGGAACAACAAATATTGAAAAACTGGTTTGCGTGCGTTATTACGGTCTTTGGAAAAAAGAAGCGCATCTTTGCATGACGCTTGATAAGGGAGATAAGCGCTGGAAAGAGCATGTGGGAGTAATAACCGGCATTATTCAAAAGGCAAAAATTTCCGCCAAAGCCAAAGCTTTCGTTATCGGCCCGCCGATAATGTATAAATTTGTCATCGCGGAATTAAAAAATAAAGGCTTGAAAGACGAAAATATTTATGTTTCTTTAGAACGTAGAATGCATTGCGGCGTAGGCGTTTGCCAGCATTGCGCTTGTGGCCATTTGTATACCTGCAAAGACGGCCCGGTATTTCAATACAGCCAAATTAAAGATATTCCATTTGCCATATAAATTATGTGTTTAACCATTCCCGGCCAAGTGAAAGAAATAAATAAAGATAACTATGTGGTGCAATACGGTCCGCAAGAAATAAAAGTGCCCAATACCATTATTAAAAATATTGAAGAAGGCGATTGGGTAATGGTGCAGAATAAAACCATTACGCAAAAAATATCCCCCAAACAAGCGCAAGATTTTTTTAAATTAATGAAATAATTATGAAGAAAGGAATCATTCTCATTCTTACCACCGCCGTAATCTCCGGCTTCTCCATATTTATAAATCAATTTGGAGTGAAGGTTATAAACTCAGATATTTTTGCCGGGCTGAAAAATATTACCGTCGCTTTATTATTGTTTGCGGTGATATTATTATTTCGCGAATGGGTTAATTTTAAAAAATTATCCAAAAAAGATTGGCTGACATTAATAATAATCGGTTTGGTGGGAGGCAGCGTTCCTTTCTTAATGTTCTTTAAAGGTTTAAGTTTATCCACCGCGCCGGAAGCGGCTTATATTCATAAATTCTTGTTTGTTTTTATCATAATCCTAGCGCCGCTTATATTAAAAGAAAAACTGCAATGGCATTATTTATTGGGTTTTGTTTTTCTAATCATGGGCAGCGCCTTGCTTTTTAAAGTCAACGGCAACTTTACCTTCAATAAAGGAAATTTATTGATACTGGGAGCCACTTTTATTTGGGCCATAGAAAATATAATCGCTAAAAAAGCCGTGGCCACTATTTCTCCGCGTTTGGTGGCCTGGGGCCGCATGGGTTTTGGTTCGCTGTTTATCTTAATATATTTAGGCTTTACGCATCAGCTTGGGGCATTAACGCAATTAACCCTCACGCAATTCTCTTGGGTGTTTTTATCTGCGCTATTATTATTGGGATACGTGCTTACTTGGTATACCGGCTTAAAATATATTCCTCTATCTTTTGCCGCGGCCATATTATCTTTGGGTGCGCTAATTACCGCGCTGTTAGAAATTACTCAAGGGAAAGCCTATAGCACGACGCAGATTATCGGGTTGGTGCTTATGGTTTTTGGTATCAGCGTTATTTTGTGGTTAAAGAAAATATTATGCTTACGCTCCGCCAAGCTTGTCGCTTCTCGCTAATACCGCACGAATTGGGTTTTTGCGGCCCGCGGAAAAATTGTTCGCTGAAGTTGAAGAATTATATTAATAAAAAAAATAATAATAAAAAGGAAATAAAAAAAATCCTGAAGCAGTTTAAAGCGGTTTATTTCTATTGCCAGCAAATTGCCAAGAAAAATAATATTAAAGATCCGTTGAATGAAGAAGTACTGGAAGCATATTGGCTGGGCAATGATCTTTTAAAAAAATGCCGCTACAAAAACGGGGGCTATCCGCATCACTCCTTTCACGTTTGGCAAACAAAACCCTTTAATAAGGAGATTAAGCTGACAAAAAAGATGAAGGAAGTATGCCAAGTCAGTGTGAATAAAAAATATGCTTATCACTGGAAAAAGAGAATCATGAAATTAAATAAAGAGCAAATAAAAAATTTAAAATATTATAATAATATAAACCAATGTCTAAGCCAAAAGTAGCATTTATTTCATTAACATCATGCGAAGGATGCCAAATGGCTTTGATAGATTTGGGCAAAGATTTTCTGGCATTGCTTGAATATGTGGATATTGCCAAGCACCGCTTGATAGAAGAAAGAAAAGATAAGAAGAATAATTTATATGATATTTGTTTTATTGAAGGGTCGCCGTTATATAAAGATAATATTGAGGCGTTGAAAGATTTAAGGAAAAGATCGAAAGTGATCGTTGTGCTGGGAGGATGCGCGGATTCCGGATGCGTCTACGCTTTAAGAAATTATACCAATAAAGAAAAAGCCGCGCGTCATGTGTATCCGAAATCATCTAAAACCATATTTAATCCGGCCGTGGCTGGCATTTCGAGTGTCATTACTATTGATTATGTGTTGCCGGGCTGTCCGGTTACGGCTAATGAGTTTATTGATTTTGTTACTCAAGTTATCGGCCGGGGAGATTACAAAAGAGAAGAGCGGCCGATTTGTTATGAATGTAAGAAGAAAAACAATCCTTGCTTGTTACAACAGGGATTGCCTTGTCTGGGGCCCTGCATGCAGGGCGGCTGCGAGGCTGTTTGTCCGTCAGCCGGCATGCCGTGCCAAGGCTGCCGTGGCCCTTTGCCTGATGCGCAATGGGATAATATGGAGAAGAAGCTGAAAGAATTGCTGCCTGCAAAAAAAGTTAATGAAATTTTAGAAATTTTTGGAGAAAAAGAAAGAGTAAAATCTAAAAGCAGAATCACGAAGACACGAAATTAACGAAAAGAATAAAATATGGCTCCATTTGAGCGTTTAAGAACAATAATTTTAGATGGGGGTTTACCTGCACCTAGTCCTGAAGATATGGCAAAAATAAATGAAATAGATGCGGCCGTAGAAGGTTCAGATGAAGAATTGGCCAATAGACTGCAGGAATTAAGTACTAAACTCTCAGAAAAATTAGAAGAAATGTTTGGTCAATCAAGGGGTGGGTATAGAGGAACGACATTAGCTCCATTGCCAGAAAATAATGGACAACAATTTACAGAAATAGCGTTGATAACGCAGGAACATCAGAGGCGTTTAGATACTATAAGAAATATAGTCGCTGATTTATTTCCCGATGTAATGATAATTGACGGTGGCATAAAAAGTGTAGAAAGAGCATTAAAGAAAGAGGAAGGATATAAGAAAAGGCATCCTGCTAATACTAATGATATAGCTCATTGCCCGGATTTAAGTCGTATTCGTTTAATAGCTTCGGGGCTAAAAGAAATGTCTTCCCTATCTTACGTTATTAAAAATGAGATGGAAGGCTATGGAATTATTGCGAACTATAATCGTTATTCAACAAATTTTGGAAAAAAATACGAGACTCCATTTAAAGGAGTGATATGGAATTTTTGTTGGGAAGACGACAATAAAGATTTAACAGATACCATGTCCACAGAGGTGCAATTGGTAACAGCCCGCGTTGCCGCGGTTATGAGTTTAAATCACGCATTTGATGTGGAGCAAATTCTTGAGTATCCGGATCAAGAAACAAAAGATCGCGTAAACGCTTTATTCTGCAAAGCTTCAATACTTGATCTTCAGGAATTGGCAGCTAGTTTGGAAACACCAGAAGAAAAATAATTAATAATACATACTACGCACTAAATAACTACATACTAACTATGAAAATACGCATAAATCATTTGGCAAAAATGGAAGGGCACGCCTCATTCGTGGGCAATATTATCGCCACGGGAGAAGTGCAAGAAGCCATGGTGCAAACCGAAGAAGGCGCCAGGCTGATCGAGGGCATTTTAATCGGCCGGCACTTTAGCGAAGCAAAAACCGTCACTTCCAGAATTTGCGGCGTCTGCCCCGTGGTGCATTATCTTACGGCTATGGCCGCCATGGAAAACGCGCTTGATATCCAACCGCGCGAGATTGATATAAAAATAAGAAAACTTTTAGAAGCCAGCCAAATAATTTACAGCCATGCTTTGCATATTTTTTTCTTGAGCCTGCCGGATTTCTTGGATTTCGACGACGATATAAAAATGGCCGGAAAGTATCCGAAAGAAACAGAACTGGCCATAGAAATTCGGGAGTGGGCTATTGATCTGCAAAGAATAGTGGCCGGCCGCACTATTCATCCGCTTTCCATGGAAGAAGGAGGCATGAAGCGCTATCCGAAAAAAGAAGACATGATAAAATTATATGAACGAAGCGACGAGATTATAAAGAAGACCAGTATTATCGGTAATTTTTTCGCGAAATTAAAATATCCCGCTTTTAGCCGCGACACAGAATTTATCGCTCTGGGTAAAAAGAAAGAGTATGCTTATCTAGACGGCAGCTTAGTTTCCAATAAAGGCTTGAATATTTCTCCGGAAAAATTCGCGCACAATATAGAGGAAATCGAAAGGCCGTATCAATTAGTAAAGCGCACTCATTGGCAGGGGAAACCGTATTTTGTCGGCGCTTTAGCTAGAATTAATTTGCACTCAAAGCTTTTGCATCCGCAAGCCAAGAAAGTTTTACAAGCAAGCCATGTTTCTTTTCCCAATAACAATACTTTTTATAATGTCTTGGCGCAGGCCATAGAGCTTATTCATTTTGCGGAAGAGGCAAAAATATTATTAAAAAATATTATTGCCAATTACAGCCTATGCGATGTTAGTAATAATATTAAATATAAAATTAAAGCGGGAAAAGGCTTGGGAGCTGTTGAAGCTCCTCGAGGCACTCTTTATCATTATTATGAGCTTGATAGTAAAGGGTATATAGTGGATTGTAATATTATTACTCCCACGGCGCAGTTCTTGGCGAATCTGGACGCGGATTTAAAAGTATTATTGCCCACAACTTTAAAATTAAACCAGCATCAGCGCGAGAGAAGGATCAAACAGCTTATTAGAGCTTACGATCCTTGCATTTCTTGCGCCACCCATTAATTATGCACGATTTACACGTAGCTGATAAAATTATCAAGCTGGCGTTGCAATACGCTGAAAAAAATAAATTAAAGAAAATTACCGTTATTTCCGTTGAATTGGGAACGGTGGTGGAACACGGGGAAGAAATTAATCCGGATAATTTGAAATTTAACATGAATTTATTGGCAAAAGATACCATGGCGGAAAACGCTAAAATAATAATCGGAAAAATAAAAGGAGAGAGTTGGAATTTAAAGGAAATTGAAGGAGAATAAAATTTGATTGTTTTCATTAAAATATAGTATAATAGAGCCATGATATACTTAGGTGCGGATCATGCGGGATACGCTTTAAAAGAAAAAATTAAAGGCTATTTAAACAGAAAAAAAATAGCTTATAATGATTTAGGCACTAATTCGTTAGAAAGTGTTGATGCTTCTGATTATGCCGCGATGGTGGCGCACTCCCTGCGCGCGAGCGATAGGGGGATTCTAATATGCGGTTCCGGTATTATGATGAGCATGGCCGCCAATAGAATAAAAGGCATTCGAGCGGCGTTGGCTTTTAATCCTAGAATCGCCCGCCAAGCGCGAGAGCATAATAATGCCAACATATTAGTATTATCCGGCCGCGAATCATCTCCTAAAGATTGGCAGAAAATTGTGGATACTTTTTTAAAAACCAAGTTTTTAAATAAAGAAAAATATGTCAGGAGGCTTAAGAAATTAGAGAAAATAAAATGATTGAAGTCATCCCCGCTATTTTGGAAAAAAATATCAATGATATTAAAGCCAAAGTGGAATTGGTAAAGCCTTTTTGTAAACGCGTGCATCTGGATATTATGGACGGCGCTTTCGTACCCAATGTTACTTACAACGACCCAAGAGAATTGGCGGAAAATAAATTAGGCATTAAATTCTGGCCGCATCTCATGATCAAGCATCCGGAATTATTCGTAAAAAAATGGAACATCGAAGAAGTGGAAGGAATTATTTTTCACAAAGAAGCCGCGCAAAATGTTAACGAAACAATCCGGCTTATTAAAGGCATCGGTAAAAAAGCGGGCATTGCCATTAATCCGCATACTTCCAGCTATGATATAAAAGAATATCTGGATGAGTTAGATCTGATTTTGGTAATGGGCGTGGAACCGGGGTTCGCGCATCAGGCTTTCAATTCCGACGTGCTGGATAAAATTTCTTATCTTAAAAAGATAAAACCCAGTCTGCCCATCGCGGTGGATGGCGGCGTGAACATGGAAACCAGGAATAAAATCAAGCGAGCCGGAGCGGATATTTTATCAGCCAACAGTTTTATTTTTAACAGCGGCAATATTAAAGAAGCCATCGAAGCGCTGGCTTTATAATATGCGAAATTTTCTTATTGATACGGCTAATCAAGCCGGTTTGAAGCTACGCTCGTTTTTCGGCAAGGCCATTAAAAGATACAGCAAAGACGACTTTGGTGATTTTGTCACCACGGCCGATTATGCCGCGGAAAAAATTATTCTCGCCAGCATAGAAAAAAAATTTCCCCATGATAATATTTTGTCCGAAGAAGCGGGAGAGATAAATATTTCAGCTGATTCTGAATATACATGGATTGTTGACCCGCTGGACGGCACGAAAAATTTTGCCAGCGGCATTCCTTTATTCGGCACCACCATAGCGCGCATGCGTAAGAATGAAATAGTGGAGGCCGTTATTTTCAATCCCATGCAAAACGAAATGTTCTACGCCAAGAAAGGCCACGGCGCATTTTTAAACGGCCGGCGCATTCATGCCAGCCAAAAAAAGGAAACAGAGCATTTGATGAGCGGAGTGGGCAATGTGCGCTCCAGAACAGATAATAAATGTTATGATAATATCAGGTGCGCTTTTTACAAGATATCCTCCGGTTTTCGCGTGTACGGCTCGGCCGTAATCGATTTATCCTATACGGCTTGCGGACGCATGGACGCGTTTGTTTTGGGCGGTCCTTACCCTTGGGATATCGCGGCCGGCGGCTTGATCATACAAGAAGCAGGCGGTATTATTACCGCAGTAAACGGTGATAAATGGGATCCTATGGCCAATAAACAAGAAATATTAGTTTCCGGCAATAAAATTTTACATAAAAAATTATTAAAAATAATTAAAAAGTAATTTATGGCAAAAAAATTTAAAGTTTTTATCACCCGCCCCATTCCGGAAAAGGGCATTAACATGCTAAAAAAGCATTTTCAAGTGAAAGTGCGTCAAGCAGATTTTCCCATTCCCAAGAAAGAATTGGAAAAAGAAGTGAAACAATGCGATGCTTTGCTTTGCATGCTCACCGACCAAATAGACAGCGGCATTATGGATTGCAACCCGAAATTAAAAGTGATTTCCAATTTTGCCGTCGGCTACAATAATATTTCCATTCCCGCGGCCACCAACCGCCGCTTGCCCGTGGGCAACACGCCTAATGTGCTAACGCAATCTACGGCCGAGCACGCCATGTCTTTGATAATGAGCATTACCAAACGCGTAGCCGAAGGGGACGATATCATGCGCAGAAACGCTTTTCCCGGTTGGGGGCCCATGTATATGCTGGGTACCGAGCTTTACAATAAAACCGTGGGTATAATCGGTTGCGGCAGAATTGGCGGGCAGTTGGCTAGAATGATGAACAAGGCTTTTCAATGCAAAATTTTATATACCGGGCATTTTCACAATGAGCCCATAGAAAACGCCACGCAAGCCAAAAAAGTAAGCATGAATGAATTATTAAAAAAATCCGATATCGTGAGCATTCATGTGCCGTTGTTTCCGGAAACCACGCACTTGATCAGCACGAAAGAATTCGGCATGATGAAAAAAACGGCTTACTTGATCAATACGGCCAGAGGCCCGATCGTGGATGAAAAAGCGTTATTAAAAGCTTTGCAGAAAAAACAAATTGCCGGCGCGGGTTTAGATGTATTCGAATGGGAACCCAAGCGTTTAGCCGGTTTGGAAAAATGTCCCAATATAGTGATGACGCCGCACACGGCTTCAGCCACTTGGGAAGCCAGAACTCTGATGTCTGAAGTGGCCGCGCAAAATATTATTGGTATTTTAGGCAAGAAACAATCTCCGATTTCCATTGTAAACTCTGAAGTGCTCAATCAGGGTAAGATCTATGATTAAAAATAAAAAGGCCCTTTCTTCTCGCTATCCGCAAGCTCGAATTCTTCTTGATCTGGCCGAAGAAGCTTTGTTTTATTTGCAGCCGGAAAATTTAATACGCCAGCATGTGCGCTTAAAAAATAATCGGCTGATTATTGATAAAAAAGTTTTTGATTTGCATAAAATTGAAAATATTTATGTGCTTGGCGCGGGAAAAGCCACTTATCAAATGGCTTTGGTTATCGATAAAATACTAAACAAGAAAATAACCGCGGGGGCCATTAACGTGCCCAAGGCATATACGAAAAAAATCGGGCGGATAAACGTCACGCAGGCCAGCCATCCTTTTCCCAATGAAGCGGGAGTGGCCGGCGCGCAAGCCATTTTGGATTTGGCCAATAGAGCCGGAAATAAGGATTTAGTTATATGCTTAATGAGCGGCGGCGGTTCGGCTTTAATGCCGCTGCCTCCGTATAATTTTTCTTTGCAGGAAAAGATCGAGCTCACTCGGAAGCTACTTAAGTGTTCCGCCAATATTAAAGAAATAAATTGCGTACGCAAGCATTTATCGCAAATTAAAGGCGGGCGATTAGGCGCTGCGGCAATGCCGGCGACCATTGTTTCTCTTTATATTTCCGATGTTATCGGCGATGATTTAAACGCTATTGCTTCCGGGCCGACCGTGCCGGATCCTTCCACCTCCAAACAAGCGATAAAAATATTAAAAAAATATAAAATAAGCGACAAAAAATTAGAACTGATTATTTTAGAAAACGAAAGTCCAAAATTTCTTGATAAGAAAAAAGTTTTTAATTTTATCGTGGGTAACAATCAACAGGTTTTAGACCATTTGATTTTATTAGCCAAAAGAAAAAAATATAAAACAAAATTTTTAACAGCCACTCTGCATGGTGAAGCAAAAGCAGTCGCCAAACGATTAATTGCACTGGCAGAGAAGCTGAACAGGAAAACCATTTTAATCGCCGGGGGTGAAACCACGGTGAAAATTATTGGCAAGGGTTTTGGCGGGCGCAATCAAGAATTCGTATTAGCCGCCTCGCAATATATCGGCCAAGATTTAACCGTACTTTCTTTGGCTACCGACGGGGTAGACGGGTTAACTCCAAAACCCGTGGCCGGAGCCATTTTAGACAGTAAAAATGCACCTAAAAACGCGAATAAATATTTAGAAAATAATGATTCATATACCATTTTAAATAAAATCCACAGCTTGTTAAAAACAGGCTTAACAGGCACCAATGTTGGTGATATAATATTACTACTAAAAAATTAAGTTTATCCAGTATGCAAAAATTAACTCCATCCCAGCGTTCCATTAAAACAAAGCCGTCTCCCATTCGCGGTTTGGTAAATTTAGCCAATGCGCAAAAGAAAAAGGGCGTGAAAATCAATCACTTCAACATTGGCCAGCCTGATTTGCCCACGCATGATGATTTTTACAAAGCCGTGAAAGATTTTAAAGAAAAGAATGTAGCTTACGCACCCACTCAAGGCCGTATGGAGGCGCAATTGGGCTGGCAGAAATATTTTAAAAGCATCGGAATCAATTATAAGGTAGAAGAAATGATCGTCACCTCCGGCGGGGTAGAGGCTTTATTTTTAGCCCATGCCGCGTTATTGGATCCGGGAGAAGAACTTTTAGTCTTTGAACCGTTTTATCCTTATTACGCCAACCAAGCTGATATTTTAAACACGAAAATTGTTCCAATTAGTTTAAGCATAAAAAATGGCTTTCATTTGCCACCAGTTTCCGAAATGCAAAAGAAAGTGACGAAAAGAACAAAAGCCATTTTATTCTGTAATCCCAGCAACCCGACCGGCGTGGTATTTACTCCGCAGGAAGTAAAAGCCGTGGCGCAATTTGCCAAGAAAAATAAATTATGGGTCATTGCCGATGAAGTATATCGCGAATACGCTTTTTCCCGCCCGGCTTTATCCATGGCAAAAATTCCCGCTATAAAGAATCAAGTGATTCTTTGCGATACCGCCTCCAAAAGATTCAATCTCTGCGGCGCGCGCGTGGGCGTGCTGGCTTGCCACAACAAAGAATTTTATAAGAACGTATTCAAACTGGCCATGGCCAGAGAATCCGTGGCTACTATCGAGCAAATCGCTGTGGCCGCACTTCTTAACAACGCGAAAAAATATTATGGTCCTTCCATAAAAATTTACGCTAAAAGAAGAGACGCGGTTTATGCCGGCTTGAAAAAAATTCCCGGAGCTGTCGTCCATAAACCGGAAGGCGCATTCTACATTATTATTGGCTTGCCCATTACCAATAGCCAGCACTTTGCCGAATGGTTGCTAACCGATTTCAGGCAGAACAATACCACTATTTGCGTTTCTCCGGCCGCCGGTTTTTATCAAACCAAAGGCCGCGGGCACGATGAAATCCGCTTAAGCTATGTGGTAGACATTAAAGTGATTAACGAGTCCATGGATTTGTTGAAGAAAGCTTTAGAGGTTTACAAGAAGAAGTTTCCCAAATTTTGTAAGTAATTTTTAATTTAAAAAATATGGAACAGGCTAATAATTCGGCTAAAAAAGCCGTTCTCCTTTCGGTTGTGGTTACTTTAATCGTAGCTACGCTGATCGGCTTAAGCGCAGGCGTGTTAGGCGGATACGCCACGTTTAAGTATTTTAATGATTCTTCGGAATCCAGTGTTAGCGGTACGAATTCCACAACAACAAATATGGTGGAAGAAGAATCCGCTACCATTTCCGCCGTGGAAAAAGCCAGCCCTTCCGTGGTAAGCATCGTGGGCTCGCAGGATGTGCCCGTGTTTGAACAATATTGGGACAATTCTTCCGGTTTTTGGGCTATCCCGCAATACCGGCAAAAAGGCACGGAGAAACAAGATGTCAGCGCCGGTACCGGTTTTATCGTTTCCAATGATGGGTATATCGTTACCAATCGTCATGTGGTTGATGGCGATGGCATAGAATTCACTATTTTCTTGAATAACGGAGAAAAATATCCAGCCACGATTTTGGCCAAAGATACCGTCTTAGATTTGGCAGTTTTAAAAATAGAAGCGAACAATTTAACGCCTCTAGAATTCGGCGATTCCGATCCGTTAAAGCCCGGGCAAACCGTTATTGCCATTGGTTATGCTTTGGGAGAGTTTAAAAATACTGTTTCTAAAGGAGTTATTTCCGGTTTAAGCAGAAGCATTACTGCCGGAGATAGCACCGGCCAATCCACGGAGCAACTGGATAATATTATTCAAACAGACGCGGCCATTAATCCGGGAAATTCCGGCGGGCCACTTTTAAATATTTCCGGACAAGTGATTGGCATTAATGTGGCCATGGCCAATGGCAGCGAGAATATCGCCTTTGCCATACCTATTAACGATGCCAAAAGCGTGATAGAATCAGTAAAGAAAGATGGTAAAATAGTGAGGCCCTATTTGGGAGTGCGCTATGTGCCCATAACTGCGGAAATTAAAGAAGCTAATCAGCTTTCCGTGGATTACGGCGTGCTGGTGTTGCGCGGCCAAACCGACGCGGAATTGGCGGTTTTGCCCGGCTCTCCGGCGGATAAAGCAGGCCTCGAGGAAAACGACATTATTTTGGAAGTGGACGGCAATAAAATCTCGGAAGACAATGATCTTAAAACTTATATTGCCAAAAAAAATCCCGGTGATAAAATATCTTTAAAAATATTGCACGACGGCGAAGAAAAAACCGTTGATGTGACTTTAGAAGAATTGAAGAATTAACCTATGATAAAAATCAGCCATTTAACCAAGAAATACGATGTGCAAAAAGCGCTCGATGATATTTCTTTGGAAGTAAAAAAGGGGGAGATTGTGGGCTTTTTAGGGCCCAATGGAGCGGGTAAAACCACTACCATGAAAATTCTTACCGGGTTTATTTCGCCCACCAGCGGGGAAGTGCAAATAGACGGCATTAATGTTCAAGAAGATTCGCTTTCCGTGCGCAAGAAAATCGGCTACTTGCCGGAAAATAATCCGCTTTACGAAGACATGACCGTGCGGGAATATTTATCATTCGTTTCCGGCATGCGCGAAGTGACGGACGAAAAACAGCAAGAAGAAATTATCAACACTTGCGGTCTTAGCAATGTGTTGGAGAAAAATATTTCCGAATTATCCAAAGGCTATCGGCAAAGAACGGGCTTGGCCTCGGCTTTGATGCATAACCCCGAAATTTTGATTCTAGACGAACCAACAAGCGGCTTAGACCCCAACCAAATAGTGGAAATCAGGAATCTGATCAAAAAAATAGGGGAACAAAAAACCGTGATACTTTCCACTCACATTTTACCTGAAGTGCAGGCTACTTGCGACCGCGTGGTAATTATCAATGAAGGAAAAATCGCGGCTGTCGGAACTATCGAGGAAATCATCCAGCGCGCCAAAGGAAAGGAAGAAATTTACGCCAAAGTAAAAGGGGACGAAGAAAAAGTAAAAAAAGTTTTATCCGATATTCCGGCCGTGGCCACCGTTACTAAAGCGGAAGAAGAAAGCGCGGAAATAAAAGGCTATAAAATAACAGCCGAAGAAGAAAAAGATTTACGCGAAGAAATATTCGATGCCTTGGTGGCTAATGGTTTTAAACTGCTGGAACTTAAAAGAATCCGCGTGAGCTTGGAAGACGTCTTTCGAGAATTAACCACTAAAGAAATATGAAACACTTTTTAGCAATTTTTAAAAAAGAAATATTAAGCTACTTCAATTCTCCCTTGGCTTATATTTTTACCGCTATTTTTTTGGTCACGGGCAACTGGCTTTTTTTCCAGAATTTTTTCCTTATGAACCAAGCCAGCGTGCGCAGCTACTTTGATTTGCTGCCCTGGATTTTTTTATTCATCACTCCGGCGCTAACCATGCGCTTGTGGGCGGAAGAAAAAAAGAGCGGTACCATGGAAGTGCTGCTTACTTTTCCGGTGCGGGATATCGTAGTGGTGCTGGCTAAATATGTCAGCAGCTTGGTATTTTTAATGCTGGTTTTACTGCTCTCCCTTTCTTTGCCCATTACCGTGGCTTGTTTGGGCAATTTAGATTGGGGCTTGGTTATCGGCGGCTATGTGGGCGCGGTTTTGCTCGGCGGCTTGTATTTAGCCATGGGCTTGTTTATATCGTCTCTTACTAAAAATCAAATAGTCGCGTTGTTGCTCACCGCTGTTTCCTGCTTTTTATTATTTATTATCAGCAGTTCCTTTGTATTGCAATCCATGGGTTTTTTGGCTCCGGTTTTCAGAATCGCTGGCGCGGCCGATCATTTTTATAACATGGCCAGAGGCGTGATAGACACGCGAGATCTGATATATTTTATCTCTATTATTTCCCTATTTATTTATTTAAATAATCAAAGCTTAAATAGCCGTAATTGGAAAGCATAAATTTATGTTGAACAATATCAAGAAAAAATATTTTGCCAATTCCGCGGTCGCGATTATCGCGGTGATCGGCATCGTGGCTTTATTGAATATCTTGGCCGTGGAAATTTTTCATCGTTTTGATATCACGCAAGATAAAGAATACTCGCTGTCCACCGCTTCAAAAAACACTTTGAAAGATTTAAGCGAGAAAGTTACAGTTAATGTATATTTCAGTGAAAAATTACCCCCGGAATACTTAACCGTGCGCCAAAAAGTGGAAGACATGCTGAAGGAATACAAAACATACGGCAAAGGAAAAATAGAGGTGAATTATATCGACCCGAAAGACGACGAAGACATGAAGCAAGAACTGATGATGAAGGGGATTCCGGAATTGCAATTCAATGTCATGGAAAAAGATCAATTTCAATTAACTACGGGTTATTTGGGGTTAACGGTTGATTATTTGGATCAAGAAGAAGTGCTGCCTGTTATCGAAGACACCAGCGCTTTTGAGTATGATATGACTTCAGCCATCAAGAAAGTGGTAGACCCGCAAAATTACAGCGTAGGTTGGTTTTCTAAAAGTGAAACTTACACCGAAGTATTAAAAGAATTGAAAACCAATTATAAAATTTCCGAAGTGGATATTACCGAGGGAAAATTATTGGATAACGCGCAATACAAAGCTTTAATTGTCGTGGCCGTGGAAGAGGAGTTAACCGACAAAAGCAAATATGTGCTGGATCAGTTTATTATGAAAGGCGGCAGCGTCATGTTTTTGCTGGATGCGGTAAAAGTGGACCAGGGTTTGCAAGCCACCCCCAATAAAACCGGTTTGGAAGAGATGCTGGCCGGATATGGCGTTACCATGAAAAAGAATTTAGTGCTGGATAGCAGCAGTGAAATTGCCACTTTTCAAGGTGGTTACACGAATTTTATGGTGCAGTACCCTTATTGGGTAAAGGTGCAGAAAGACGGCTTTGCTTCGGATAATGCCGCTGTTTCCCAATTGGAATCGGCGACCTTTCCTTGGGTAGGAGCTTTAGATATTAGCAACGGAAAGCCTTTGGTTATCAGCACCAAAAAAAGCTGGCTTTCTCCGGAAGCCATTGATTTGAACCCGCAGCAAGATTTTGCCGGACAAAATTTAAGCCAAAATAATTTAGCTGCGGTAATTACCGGGCAGCTTAACAGTTTCTATAAAGATAAAGACAAGCCGGCCGAGATGGATACCAAAGATTTCAAAGATACCGCGGAAAATGGCCGCGTGGTGGTGGTGGCCGATGCCGATTTTATAAGCGATATGTTTGTCGGGCAATTTCCGGGAAATTACGTATTCCTGGCTAACATGATCGACTGGTTGAATCAAGACGAATCTTTAATCGCCATTCGTTCCAAAGGCATCAGCGACCGCGCTTTAAAAACATTAACCGACCAGCAGAAAGCTTCCATAAAATACGGTAATATTTTCGGCTTGACTGCCATAGTAATTGTTATCGGCGCGATACGATTTATCACTCGCCGTAAAAGAATCAGGAAAATAAAATTTAAACTATAATATGCCAAAAAAATATTTAGCCACTTATATATTATTAGGATGCTTGGCTTTATTAGCCGTGGCTGTTTATATTATTAAAGTCCAGCCATTTTCTAACAAAGAAGATGCTAGCGGAATTTCTTTTTATTCGGCTTTTAATAAAGACAATATCACTAAAATAGAAATTATAAATTCCGGGCAAACGGTTACCCTAACCAAAGAAAGCGATAAATGGATGCAAGATGGGGTTGAGGCCAAAACCGAAGATATCGACAGCATCTTTACCAAAACCGCGGATATTAAAGTAACCGAGCCGATTACAGATTCAGCGGATAAACTGACATTATTTCAGGTGGACGGCTCCGCTCTTACCGTTAAAATGTACGCCGGCGAACAGCTTATTTATCATTTCTACATAGGAAAAAATACCCCTGATTACAACGGCAATTATATCCGCAAAGAAGGGGAGAACAAAGTATACGCGGCCGAGCCAATGATCAGCTATTATTTCACGAAAGATAGCTTTGCCAAAGAAGAATAAGTGCGATATAATGCGGTTATGGACAAGCATTTAACCGATAAAGACACAAAAGAGCATTGGTTTACGCGCTTAACCAGCCCGCGCCTTAGTTTTTGGCTGGGCGTGGTTTTAGGCTGCTTGATTATCACTTTTGCCGGTGTTGGTTTTATCGGGTATCTTTACGCCGATGGAAAGTTTTTTTTAGAACAGCCTGATTTGAATATTAATGCCGTGAGAAAAGCCGTGGAGAATCCCGTAGAAGATCTCACTACGAAAAAAAGCGATGTATCTTTGGGCACCATGGATTATCCTTACGGATATGACCAAGCGGAACTTATTTTAGTAGTTTATAGCGATTACGAATGTCCTATTTGCCAGCTTTATTATAATAATGTGCAAAGTTTTGTGGCGACGTATCCGGGGAGAATGCGGCTGGTGATGAAAAATTTTGTGCTCAACCAAAAGCATCCAAAAGCGCAAAGCGCCGCGCAAGCCGCCATCTGCGCCGGACAACAAGGCCAGTATTACGGATTTGCCGATAGATTATTTGCCGATCAAAATTCTTTAAACGAAGAAGCTTATTTGCGTTATGCAGCAGAGCTGGGCTTTAATGAGAATGAGTTTACGGCTTGCCTGGATGATCAAACAGTCACGGAAAAAATCTATCAAGATTATCAAGAAGCGCTGGATTTAGGCGTGCATGGCATTCCCAATACCATTATCATCTATCCGGACGATACTACTCAGCTGATCGACGGCAATGTATCCAAGGATTTCCTCGCTTCTTTGCTCAGCGATTATTTATAAATGATTCCCTATTTTCAATCCATCTCTTTTAACATAGGCCCTATTCCGATTCAGGTTTGGGGCTTAATGGTCTCTTTGGGCATTATCGCGGCTTTAATCGTGATTTATTTTTTAGCGAAAAAGCAGGGCTTGGAATATAAAAAGATTCCGGACATGGGTTTTTGGATAGTGCTTATGGCGCTTATTGGCGGCCGCGTTTTTTATATTCTTGGCGATTTTAATTATTTTTTTCAAAATCCTCTGGATGTGTTTAAAGTCTGGGAGGGGGGGATGTCTATATCCGGCGGATTCGTTTTTGCCACCATAACCGGCTGGCTGTATTGCCGAATCAATAAATTAAAGTTCTTGGATTATGTGAATGTTTGTCTTTTTGGTTTGCCTTTAGGCTTGGGCATTGGCCGTTTAGGCTGTTTTTTTGTGTTTGACCATCCAGGCAAGGCCACTAATTTTTTTCTCGGAGAAAAATATATCGACGGCATTGTCCGTCATAATCACGGACTTTATTTAAGTATAGAGGGTTTTATTTTATTTATAGTTTTTTTATTAATATATTGTTGGGGCAGATCTAGATCTGCCAGTACACCCTACCTATACGCCATCATCTTTTTGATCGGTGACGGCCTTACGCGTTTTATCTTGGATTTTTATCGCATAAACGACCCTCTTTTTTGGGGGCTTACTATTGCTCAGTATTTAGCCGTATTAATGGTTATTGGAGGCATTATTTTAGCTGTTAAAAGGAAAAGTTGACAGGTTGGTTATTTTAATATAATATTGTTTTTACATAGCCGAAGACCATGGGTAGCGCAAGTATAAATCCCATGCAGGTGAAAATATATTTATTTATATTATTCGGCTAAAATAGCCGATTTTTTATTAAATTTTATTGATATATGGCAAAAAATAAGCAGCAGAAAGAAGAAATAGTAGTTGATTTAACTAAAAGGCTAAAAGAAGCCAAGGGCGTTGTTTTTGGCAGCTATATCGGTTTAAAAGTGGTGGAATTGGAAGAACTTAGAAAGACGCTTCGCGCTCAAAAGGCCGATTTAATGGTAGCCAAGAAAACCCTGTTAAAGCGCGCTTTGGAATCTTCCGATTTAAAAGACGTAAAAGTGGAAAACATGGAAGGCGGCGTAATCGTGGCTACGGGAGCAGACGAAGTGCAACCCGCGAAAGTAATGCAAGCTTTTTCTAAAAAGCACGCGCCTGTGAAATTTTTTGGCGGCATTATGGAAAAAAAGTGGATAGACGTAGAAAAAGTAAATGCTTTGGCTGCCTTGCCTTCTAAAGAAGAATTATTGGCCAAGATTGTCGGTTCTTTGAACGCTCCGGTTTCCGGATTTGTGCGCGTTCTTTCCGGTAATCTGCGCGGATTGGTGCAAGCCTTAAACGCCATTAAAGAGAAGAAAGCTTAATATCTTACGATATTCCTAATACCCCCGGTTTAAAACCGGGGGATAATGATAGACATTAAAAATTAATTATAAAATTATGGCAGACGAAGTAAAAAAGGAAGAAAAAAAAGAAGTAGTTGTACCCGAGAAATTTAAATCTCTGGTAGAACAGATTGAAAAAATGTCCGTCTTGGACTTAGCCGAATTGGTTAAGATCCTGGAAGATAAATTCGGCGTTTCCGCCGCCGCTCCTATGATGGCTATGGCCGCGGGCGCTGCAGCTGCTCCAGCTGAAGAAAAGGATGCTTTCGATGTGGAATTATCCTCTATCGGCAGCGATAAAATCGGCGCCATTAAAGTGGTGCGCGAATTAACCGAACTTGGTTTGAAAGAAGCTAAAGATTTGGTGGAAAAAGCTCCGAAAATGGTAAAACAAGGCGTAAAGAAAGAAGACGCCGAAACCATGAAGAAAAAGTTAGAAGCTGTTGGTTGCAAAGTAGCTTTAAAATAAATCATATAAAAAACCCCGCTACGGCGGGGTTTTTTTATTTAAAGAGATTTATTAAGGCAGATCGATTTCAAATACCTCTAGCCCGTTAAGCAAGTATAATTTTTTATTGGCTTCATCTAGGGTCATGCCTTTAAGATCTCCCCATTTATCGGAAAGATATTGCGCTTTTAGTTTGCCGTTTTTATCAAACACAGCTACTTGTTTTTGAGAAGGATTTAATATGTACAAGCTTTGGCTGTTTTCGTCCGTGTAGATTTCCGTACTGCCGGATAATCCCGGTTGGACGGTTTCCATCTTCCATTCCTTTTCCACGGCGCCGCTGAATAATTTTATCACTTCGCCGTTATCTTTTAACACATAGATGGCCCCGTCAATGGAAAAGCTTTTGGCCGTGCTTAAATCAATGTCTTCATCTGTTATCCATTCTTCCGCTTGGCCGTAATTATCTCCGCTTTTGGTGTTTTTATAGATCTGATTGTTTTTTATATCGAGGGTGTATAAACGAGAACCGAAAGTGACCAGATCTATTAAATTAGTATTTTTATCGCCGAATTCGGCGGAAACTTTGGATAATTTTTCCAACACCGGATTAAATTGCGTTAGGGATTGATCGTCCAATAAAGCCAGCACCGTAGCCGCGGAATCTTTGGTTATGGCGCGGAATTTTTTATCCGCTGCGTCTTTGCTTACCACAGCTTTCGCTTCGTTTGTTTCCATGTCATAGCGGTAAACTGAATTATTATCCGCGGCGAATCCGAAAACATTTTCGCTGATCAAGCTGATCTGGCTTAAATTTATGCCGCTGCCAACAGAAGAAAAATTAGCTACGGATTTTGGTTCGCTTATTCTGGTAACATAATTAACTTTATCTTCAATGGCTTGCAGCTTGTTTTGCGGGTCTGCGCCTTTTTCTTTCCAAAGCTTGCTGTCTTTCGGAATAGCGGCGAGAAGATCAGAGGCCTCTTTGGCTAAATTTCGCGCGCCTTGGTAATCGTTCATCAATATTTTAGTATCCGCTTCGCCCAATTTATTATTGGCCGTATCGATATTGGTTTCGTAAGTTTTTTCCGATACGACTTTTTCTTGGTTTTTCCCTTGCAGTATTATGCTGTAAGAAAATACTAAAATAATCACAATAAATAAAACCATGAACGCTTTGCGGGGAGTGGATAAATTTTTAAACCAAGTAATGGTGCGGTTTAAAAATCCGCCGGCTTTATTCGGCAAGGCGCCGAAACTTTGGGAGTATTTTCTTTTTTGCTTGAACAGCCCGGCTATTTGCCGGAAAAACCATACGATTCCGGAGACTATTTGCAATCCGGCGTTTTTTAGAAATGATCCGATTTTTTTAAGAATCAGCAGCCAAGCAGGCGGTGTTTTAAATTCTTTGGTATCCAGTTTCTCCGGAGAGTTATCGGGCTTGATATCCGGTGGGCTTGTTTTAATCGGAGAAACTTTAGAAGCCATCTGCTTGATATTCTTTTTTATACCCGGCCATAAAGAAGGAGAAAGCAATTCGGTGGTGCGGCTTTCTTGAGAAACAAGCTTGGTCATGGAATCGTCGGCCGGAGATTGCGGCTCGTGGCTTAAATTTTGACGCGCTAATTTTTCCGTAGGCGCGATTTTTGCTTCCACCGCCGGTGTTTTAGCCGGCATTTCTCCCGGCCTAAGCCCTAAAACCAAAGCCGCGAAATTAGTGGCGTTGCTATTTTCCGCGAGAAGTTCCTCTAAATAATGGCAAGCTTCTTCCGGTTCGTTTTCTTTTAATGTTTTCTTGATTTTTTCTTGAGAAAGATAATCCAATATGCTTTCCGTGGCGAAGATCATAGATGAATTGGGGGAAAGCTGGCCAGAGGAAATGTTGGATAATATTTTAAGCGGGTTTTTAGATTGATATTTGCTGCTTTCGTCCAGTTTTATAATATTGTTTTTTTGCACCAATAATATATTAATGGCGCCGGTTTGCGTGAAATGGATTTCATTTCCTTTTATAACGGCAATGGATAGATTTAATTTTTTCAGCCATTCTTCGCCTAATTCGCCGATCACTTTTTGCAATTTGCGGTTCAAAAGATGCAGGGTATTTTCAAATGCCGTTTCCGTTTCTAAATCGGTGGAGCGATAGTAATTTTGGGTTAATTCTTCGTTGATCAAGTTAATGACTTCCGCGTTGGCTTCGTCTTTAGAATCGATATTTACAATAGAAAAAATAGTGCCGAAATTTTTTTCTTCCAAGGGCGTAGGTTCGGAAACATAAATGCCGGTGGTGCTTTTTTCGTTTTCCGGCGGCGTTATTAGCAATTGGCTTATTTTATGCATAATCAAAAATATAGCTAATATTAAATATCATTATTATTATAATAAGAAGAAGTAAAAATAGCAAGAAGCCCGGCTCATTGCTAAAAAATAGTATCTATTATATAATATTTTCAGTTAATAAAGGTTAAATTGTAAATATAAACATGCTTGAACAATTATTTGGTTCGCGGACCAGGGTAAAACTATTGCGCTTGTTCTGCCGCTATCCGGAGCAGCGTTTTTTTGTGCGCGAGCTTACCAGAAAAATAGACGAACAAATCAACTCCATCCGCAGGGAATTGGCCAATTTGGAAAAGATGGGCTTGCTGAAATCTGAAGTAAAAGATAAAAAAAAGTATTACCAGATCATTCCGGATTTTATTTTATACCCGGAAATCAAAGCGCTTATTTTAAAATCGCGCTTTACCATGGAAAGGGAATTCGTTTCCGGTATCAAGAAATTCGGCACTTTGCAGTATCTGGCATTATGCGGCTATTTCGTGGATGATAAAGAAGCGCCCGTGGATTTATTCATAGTCGGCCGGGTAAGTAAAAAAAAGCTGGCTGATCTTTTGGAAAAGTTTAATCGCGGTTTTGGCTATGAAGTGCGCTTTACCGTGATGGATATCGATGAATATAAATATCGCAAGGAAATCACTGATAAATTTTTATACGAAATATTAAACCGCAATAAAATTATTGTGGTCGATAAATTAAACGGATAGCCCCATGAAACGTTTATTTTTTCTTTTCTTATTAGCGCCATTATTATTATGGCCGAATTTGTTTTTTGCGCAGACCGCGGAAAAATCATATTATCTTTCGGATTTCTCCACTTATTTTACCGTGAACGAAAATTCTTCTGTTTTGGTGCAGGAATTTGAAACTGTTAATTTTACCGGAAGCTTTTCCTATATCACCAGAGAAATACCGTATCAAGGAGAAATGGAGATTGAAAGTTTGGAAGTATACGACCAAAAAGACCAACATCTGCTAACCGGCGATGAAATAGAAATAGTGGATACGGGATATTCCAAACAAATCACCATTAATTTTTCCGCCGTGAATGAAGAACGCACTTGGCTTTTTCAGTACAAGGTAAGAAATGTTATAAATTATTTTACGGATTACGATGAATTATATTGGAATGTGTTGCCGGACGACCGAGATGTTCCTTGCGATAAAGTAAAAGCCGTGGTTTACCTGCCTAATCCCGTAGCGGATACTTCTTCATTTCAACAAAAAATATATTATGGCTATTATGGTTCCGAATCTGAAGCCACTACTTATCGTGTTGTAGATAATCAAACTTTATTATTCGAAGGCGTGAATGTGCCGGCTTATTACGATTTTACCATTGTAGCGGGTTGGCCCAAAGGAATCGTAGAAAAACCGCCGAAGTTTGCGGTGAACACCAATATCGCGGCTGATGTTTTTATAGACGGGAAAGATACATATTTTCAAACGCCTCATGAATTCTGGATAGGAGAAGATGAAATTTTTTCACCGGGTAAGCATGAAATCATATTGTCCCGTTTCGGCTATGGCACTTATACCGGAGAAATTGATGTGGTAAACAAACAAGCCGGAGAATTATCCGTAGATTTGAAAATAGAGCTTTGGTATCGTATTGCCAAGTATATTATTTACTTATTAATCGGTTTGTATTTCGCGTCACCTTTGTTTGTGGGCATATTTTTATTGCGCCGCTGGTTCAAACTGGGCCGCGACCCCAAAGGAAAGGGGACAATCATCCCGCAATATGAATCTTATAAAAATGATCCTCCCGGCGTAGTTGGCACTTTGATTGATGAAAAGGCCGATTTGAAAGATTTAACTTCTACCATCATTGATCTGGCCGTGCGCGGGTATTTAAAAATATTGGAAAAAGAAAAAAATAAATATTCTTTCAAGAAATTAAAAGAGTGGAACAGCGACGCCACTTTACACACCTATGAAAAAACTTTACTGTCTGATATATTTGGCGCAAAAGAAGAAGTGAGCTTAAACGATTTACGCTATAAATTTTACAGTTATATCGCTCCGCTGCGCGACATGCTGCACGAGGAAGTGCTGAATCATAATTATTTCGCGCGCAATCCCGGAAAGGTGCGCAAGAAATACACCGGTTTTGGCGTGGCTTTAATTATTTTCGGCTTTGTCGGGTCGTTCTTCTTTTTTATCGGCATTCCTTTGATAGTCATCGGCATCATGTTGGCGATATTCGCTTCCCGCATGCCGCAGAAGACCATGGAGGGAGTATTGGCCAATGAATGGGCGCAAGGATTTAAAATGTTTTTGTTTCACGCGGAAAGATACCGCATTGCTAAAATGACACCGGAATTTTTCGAGCGCTGTTTGCCCTATGCCATGGTTTTTGGCGTGGAAAAAGAATGGGCCAATCAATTTAAAGATATTTATAAGCAACCGCCTTCCTGGTACGAAGGCTATAGCACTTCGCATTTGGCTGCTTGGTCGGTTATCGGATTCACTAGCGGGCTTTCTTCTTCCTTTAGTTCAGCCGTGCAAACCACTCTTACCAGCATGCCCAGAAGCAGCAGCAGCGGCGGCCACTGGGGCGGAGCAGCCGGCGGCCATTCCGGATTCTCGGGTGGAGGATTCTCTGGCGGCGGCTTCGGCGGCGGCGGATTTCGCGCGGGTTAAAACAAAAAAATATGGACAAAGAAAAAATATTCAACAGCCGGACAGATAAATTAATGAAGCGTTTTGCCATTGCTAGCGGTTTGATCGGTTTGTTTTCCTTGATTATTCTGGCGGTTTTGTACTATCTATCTTCTAATTATTCCGCTTAATAAATATGCCGGCTATGCTGAAAAAAATCTGTCTATTGTTGGCGTGCGCGATTTTATTTTCCGGCTGCTTGAATCAGCCGCAGGCCAATACAAACAGCCAGCAGATTTTTAACGCTAACCGAGTTTTATTATACATTCAAGACGGGCAAATATACGCCGCGGAAGAAGACGGGCAAGACCCCGTTAATGTTTCCAATAACAACAAAGAAAATTTTTCTCCCGTTTGGATTACGAAAGGCGCGGAGGCCTTGTTCATTGCCAAACAGAATGAATATTACGAAGTTTGGCAGACAAATTTGGAAAGCGAAGACACTCAACTTTTATGGGGTTCCAAGAAAGAGCCGAATTTAATCGCGCTTTCCCCGGATAATTTGTGGCTGACTTACGCGGAAGAAGGGGGATGCTTTTTATTTAATAAAGAAGAAAAGAATGCCACCCGCATCAGCGAAGAATGCAATTTTTTATCTTGGGCGCATAAGAAAAAACGCTTTGTTTATATCAGCGAAGATAAATTGTTCGTGCGAGATTTCAATATTAAGCAAGATTTATCCGAGCCCAAGGAAATTTATAGCGGAGAATTGCAGTACCCTCTTTTTTTAGATGATAACACTATTATTTTCGAAGCGCCCGATGAAAATTCCGATCCCGCAACCCATGATATATACAAATTATCTTTGGAAGACAGCGTAAAAACCGCCATAACCGATTTGAATTGGCCAGGCCATGAAAATGTTCGCCTGGCAATTTCTCCGGATAAAGAAAAAATAGCTTATAGTTTTGATGAAGAAACATGGCTGATACCCATAGCCAGCCCGGAATTGGCCAAACAAGTGCTGACCAAAGCTTCGGATTTAATCTGGGACATGGAAAGCAGCGGGTATTATTACACGGCAGAAGAAGTGGACGAAAATAATGAATTAAGGCATAATATCTACCGAGCAACAAAGGACGGGTTAAACAAACAATTGATAATAAATAACGCGGAAAAACCAGTATTATAATATGTTGATTTTAAAAAGACTAACTCCTTATATCAGCGCGGCCATCTTTCTGGCCCTGTTTCAATTTTCCGAAATTTATTATACTTATTGGTATTATTTTATCGCGGGCATAGTTATTTTATCCGTTTTTACGGTTTTTTTCTTAAATAAATTTTCTTTTTCCAAAGAAACGCTGGCTTTTTGCCTGCCTTTATTCTGGTTTTCCCTGGGCGTTTTCGCTTTTCTATTTTTTCAGGATAAAGAATTGGTTAAGCAGATAATAATTTTTTCAAGCGCTTTTATTTTTTGGTTGTACACCAATAATATCGCCATCTATATTTATAAGCACAACGCGTATTTGGCTTATTCCTTGGAAAATATTTCCAATTACCTAAACTTGCTCACTGTTTTTTTGGTTTATGTTTCCAGTTTCAGTTATTTTATTCTTTCCGTGGCCAGATTGCGCTGGGTAATGATTTTGATTTTTGTATTTACTTATTTGCTGACTTGGCAAACCATGTGGATCAATCAGGTACATAGCCACAAGTTTAAATATTTCTCCTTGATCATGGCGGCCGTGTGCACGGAAATGTTTTGGGCTTTGAAATTTTGGCCCACCAGCTATTACGTCAATGGCTTGGTTTTAGCCGCGGTTTTTTTTATTCTTTCTCATTTTGTAAAATTGCGGCACTCGGAAACTTTAAGCAAGAAAATAATTTTTCGCTATTTAGCCGGCAGCGCGTTTGTTTTAACAATTATTTTAGCCACAGCCCAGTGGACATAATATGCAAAGAGAAATAGTACCAACATCGCCCCAGTATAAAGGAGCGGACAAGCCGCAACTAAAACAGCCAAAGGAAAAATATCGCCTTGGCCTTTGGGAGCTTCTGCTGATTTTATTATTCAGTTTAATCGGCGGCATTTCCGGTAGCATTATTATTAACAATCAAATTACTTTAAAAGATACTCTGGCTAAAGAAATTGTGTATCTCGCGGAGAAAAGAGACGGGCAAGAAGAACTGATGAAAACAGCCATAGAAAAAATAAAGCCCAGCGTGGTAGGGCTATATAACGAAAATTTTATCGGATCCGGATTGGCGCTAACCTCCGATGGCTGGATAGTTACCACAATAGCGGATATTAATAAAGAACAAACGAAAATTAAAACCGCCGACAATAAAGAATTTACTATAGACCAAATTATTATCGATAATTATTCCGGCACTACTTTTATTAAAGTGAGCACGCTGAATTTAACGCCCGCGCAATTCGCGAACGCGGAAAAGATAAATCTGGGCGATAAAGCGGCAGGCGTGTTTAATTCGCAATACAGCGGGGAAAGAGTATTTATTTCTTATTTGGAGAATATCGCTTATCATGAGGCGGATACATTTAATACGCAGAATTACCCATATAATTATTTGTTTAACAATACTTTTAAACAAGAATATTCGGGAGCGCCGGTAATTAACGATAGAGGCGAAGTCTTGGCTTTATATTTGAGCGAGGGAAAGGCTTTGCCGCATCGCTATTTCAGCCAAGTGCTTTCTTCTGTTATTTCTGATCAAAATATATCGCGGCCGATTTTTAACATTGATTACGCCTTGCTAACAGACGGAGGAGCGGAGATTAAAGCGATTAGTACGAAAAATACCGGATTATTAATAGGGGATGTGATTAAAAAAGTAGACGGCCAAGAAATCAATAAAATTTACAACTTAAACCATGTTTTAGAGGGGTATAAAACTGGAGATACTAAGACATTTACTATAATAAGAGGGGAAAACGAGCAAGAATTGGAATTAGTGCTTTAGTATTAATCTTGACAATTTAGAAACCGCATGCTAATATAGCCCGTTTTAATAATAACAAATTATCTATGGCTAATTTTTATTTAAGTATTTTTAAAAGGCATTACAAACTATTCATTATACTTCCGGTTTTATCTTTAACCGCGGCTGTTTTATTTACCGCATTTCAAACCCCCATGTATGAATCCAGCACGGATTTGTTGATATTGCAGAAACAAGGCACGGACATGGATGCGTATACCGCGGCCAAGGCCTCGGAAAAACTTGGCAGTAATTTAGCTAAAGTAATATATACCACCTCCTTTTTTCAAAAAGTGGAAAATCAAGGCATAGATTTAAGCTATCTGCCTGCTGATGAACAAAAAAAACGCGCGGAATGGAAAAACTCGGTTTCCGCCAGCGTAACTCCGGAATCAAGCTTGCTTTCCGTTAAAACATACGCGCCTACGCCGCAAACGGCTTCGGAATTAGCGAGCGCAGTTTCTTATGTATTAACTTATGAAAGTGCGGAATATACCGGCGCCGGAGACACTGTTTCCATACAAGTGGTTAACGCTCCTACCACTTCAAAATATCCCACCAAGCCGAATGTGCTAATGAACATTAGTGCCGGTGTAATCGGAGGTTTTTTATTAGCTGTGATATTAGCCGTGTTATTGAGTGAATTTAAAGGCACTAATAAAAAGGAGCATCAATCTACAGTAAAATCGGAACACATTCATAATAAACCCGTCTTTCATGTGCACACGCCGCATCAGAACGGAAGAATAAACCATGAGGAAACCGTGTCTTATAGGGTATTGGATCATAATACTTTTCCGGAAAACCAGAACATCACTTCGGAAAGCGAAGATACGATAACCATGCAACAAAAGAAACATCAATAAATTTAAAGCCTCTAATTAATTAGGGGCTTTAAATTATGCAGATAAAATAGTATAATAAGATAAAGAATTGATAATCAATTTATTCAATTAAAAATTAAATATTAAAAAAATGGCGACTATTAATTTATTGAACGAAGAGCAGATAAAACAAGCGATTTTACGAGATTTGAATCTGCAAGACGCTCCGCAAAGTGTGCAAGAACAAACCATTGTTAAAATTACGGAAATGGCTTTGAAGCAGCTTATGATTGCCGTATTAGAGAAATTAAATGAGTCGGACGCCCAAGAATTGGTTCGCATGCAAGAAAACGGCGCAAGCCAAGAAAAGTTGACAGCTTTTGTTAAAAGTAAAATTCCCGATTTTGATTCCATGGCGCAGCAAACCATGCAAAAGTTCAAAGAAGATTTTAAAAAAACAGTAACCGATGTCAAATAAGGATTATTAAAATGTCAGAGCCGACTGATCAAGAAAAAATTGAGAAATTGCACGCAATTTTAAATCATTTTATCAATGAGATTGAAAGCGTGCGCCACGAAAGAGATGAAAGGATTCAGACAATAATAAAAAAATTCGAAGAAAAGAAAGTAGGCGAGTTATTGGCGGACATTAAAAAAATTAAAGATTAATTTTCATTAATATGCCGGATGCTACTAACCAGCAAGAACAACAAAATCAGCCCAAAACACCAGAAAAGAGAAAACCCAGTATTTGGGAAGGAATAAAAATATTTTTTCGCAGAGGAGAACAAATCCAAGAAGAGGGCGCAAAAAAAGTCGATGCGGTACCGGAAGAAATAAGGCCGGAAGTGCAGCAAGTAGTATTGGAGAGCACCGATAGAATTGTGCGATATTTGGAGCAAGCCGAAAGAGAAATTCAAGAAGCGATGAGCGCGGGGATTAAAACACCGTCTGAGTCAATCAAACAAGAAATTGTTTTAAAATATAAGATTGATCAATTATCCGCTCAAGACGCCAGCGCGTTACTTAAAAAATTAGAGCTTGTTAAACCCGCCGTAGATGCCGGGCAAATTAATATTCGTAATATAGATGATTTAAATAATAATGCTGTGATTCCGCAGAATGCAGGAGCCCGCGAGTATCATTTATCACCCGAGGAAGTAAGGAAATTAAGCGAGCAAAGAGACGCTGTAGATGTTGTTGGAAGCGCTATTTATAAACCAGATGATCAGGTTGGCCCGCCGATAATCAACCCTGAAGATTTGATTGTATCTACCGACCCCGCAAAACGTAAAGCAATGCCTAACATCAATAGTTTAGATCCTAATTTATTAACTATACAAGATATGTCGCCAAAAAAAAGACGCGGCCCCGATGCCATTCCTCCGGGAGCGGGCAATTTGGATGCCAAATTAGTTGATGGAACCTTGCTGGCTATTGGTGGCTTGGTTCGATTGGAAAATGACAATGTAAATACTTGGCAAATTACAGAAATACAATCTGGCAGAGTTGGGGTGGTTAATATTAATAATCCCAAAGAAAAAGAATGGTTGAAGAGAGGCAATGATGGAAAAGTTGATGAAATTGAAAGAACGCTCACGAAAGATGAAATCGATGCTTTATATCCGCCTGCTCCTGTGGCCGCTTCTTCCGGGCCAACACCGCCCAACCCCGCCACACCTCCGCCACCGGGCGCCATGCCTCCGCCACCTCCGAGCCCCGCTGCTCCTCCCGCACCGCCTTCGGGCCCTCCAACGCGCGGCAGATTAGGTTCGCTATGGGATAGAGTGCGAGGCCGCGGCGATAGCGCTTTAACTCCGGAAGATAAAGAAAAAGCTTTATTAGCCAAGATGAGCCTGAGAGAATTTATCTACAGTCCGGATGATAAAGAAGCCATGATAGCTAAGGAAAACGCTATTAGTACGGCTCGTGGTTTATATGCGCGCGAGGGTAATGATGCCAATAAAAATGACTATAGATTAAAAATTAACGAATATCGCGCGGCTATTAAGGAAGCGATAAATCGCAAAGATAGTATTCTAACCCCGGAAAAGAAAAAGCAATTTTTAGATGAGCTTTATATTTTAACCGTAGTAGACGAGGCAACAGCTTTATATGAAGCGCAACAACAGGCGCAGAGAGAAAGCCAGCCCGATGGAATAAAGAAAAAAGGAAAAGAATTATGGGCCAGATTTACCAACCATATAGATAACCGTTTAAATTGGTATCGCGGTTTATCTTGGAAGAAAAAAATCGCGGTTAGCGCCGGTTTAATGGGAATAGGTTTAGCCGGCGGATTCGCCGGCGGCGCGATCGGCGCTTCAGCCGTGGGCGCGGCGGCAGCCGGCGGTTACGCTTTGCGTTTATTAGGCGCGACTGTCATGGCTAAAACCGGAGCGCGCTTGGGAAGCGACTATGCCCGCAAGCGGCAGCAAAGAAGGGATTTGGGAGATATCCAACAAACTCCGGAAAGCGCTGAATACCTAGCTGAAACGGACTTGGCAAAAATTGAAAGTTTAGACAATGCTTTAAATGATAAATTATCCAGCTTATTGCAAAATCAAGCGCGAGATAAAAGAAACCGATTATTAGCCGCCACGGGCGGAGCCGTTCTCGGCGCCGGCGCTTCCATAGGTATTGGCCAGGTGGGCCGCTATTTATCTCACGATATCGTAGGCTATTTTCAAGGTGAAGCTCCAACAGCTGAAGCGCCCGTAGAACCAGCTGGTACTGCTAATACAGCTGAAGCTATGCCTCCTACTTCTAATGTCGCTCCCGAAGCGCCATCCACGGAAGTGATCAGGCCGGTGGCGACTCATTATTATACCAATGAAATAGAAGGCACAACCGGACGGGATTATGAATCTAAATCTTTGCTTCAATTGATTGAAGCGCATAAAACGGATTTGGGATATGATTCCAATACGGACGGAGATCCGGATAAATGGGTGCGCCATGAATTCCGTACAGCCATGGCCGAATTAAAAGGCAAAGGCCAATGGTATGATTTAACTCATCAGGGAGATAGAGTGGTTTTGCAGGTGAATCCTGATGGCAGCCATGAGTATTCTTTTCAAAATGATTCTGCCATTGCCCCGGGCGAGCATTTGCCTCAACACGCGCCGGCCACCGTAGCCGAGTCCGCGGAACAACCGGCATTGGAACCTACTAAACCCGAAGTAATTCCCGAAGAGCATAGTTTATCTACGGAAGAGGCGCGAGTATTGCATGATATGCAGCATTCGCATGAAGATACAATGAAACCCATGAAACACATGCAGGCCAGCCGTACCTTCGAGCGCAATTGGGACACTTTGCAACCTTTAGCCGAATCTTTAGGCCAGACTAAAGAGCAATTTAAAGATGCCTTGTTAGGCCATCTAGACAAAGGAGAAGATATCTCGGATATTTATAGCCACGTTGCTCCGACAGCTGAAGCGTCTGTTTCTACTGGGGTATCCGCCGATGGGGTTGGTGAAAGTGGCGGCGGGGGAGCGGCAACTGCGGATGAGACGGCTAAGGCTGAACCTCAGCAGGAAGCAGCAGGAATAGATAGCCATGCAGATACTCATATCTCTGCCGCAGACACATTAGATATTAGTTCTGATACAGTTCAATTATCACCGGAAGCGCTAAAAGGAGTGGATACGGTTTATTATCATCCCGTGGCTAATTATGGCGGTGTTTGGAATGAGCCGGTTACCGGAAGAGTGGCTCTTGATTTAAGCCCCTATACGCCGGAACAAAAAATGCAGATTATCCAGCTAACTAGGTTAATGAATGTGGCGGCTTTTATGGGAGAAAATCCAGAGCAACATGGATTAGGCGTAGCTCCGGATGTGGAAACATTTGTCGCTTTTGTTAATAAAGGCGAAGCTTTAAGCTGGCTGTATGATAGTAAAGTGGATGGCGTGGCAATAGACATGGCAGACCGTGCCTTGCCGAAAACTATGAATCCACAAGAATGGCAGGATTATATCAGTTCTAATTTATTGCATACCCCTGATCAAAGAATGGCTGCGAAGTAGCAGATCAAATTAAGCCCCGAAGCAATTCGGGGCTTTAATATGGGCTTTAGTATTCAAAGATATCCACAGTATAAAATTGCCATTTTAATATAGAGTGATACTATTTCTTTAGAGGTACTGTTGCTCGTATACTACGGGCAAAAGTGACTTGTCAATATATAGGCGTCCCAAATAGGGCGCTTTTATATTTATATGGTGGATCCCGGGCCCGTAGTGTAATGGCAGCACAGTACCTTTGACAAGTCACTAGTGCGGGTTCAATTCCCGTCGGGTCCACCACCTAAAAAACAACATTATTTAAATAACATTAATAAACCCCAATGCCCTGTGCTCCGCCGTAGCGTAGCCGCTAGGCTGCGCAGAGGCGAGAATTTGGGGTTTATTTGTACCCCCAAAGATATCCACACCATAGGTATTGACAATATCCTCGCTCGGGTGTATTATAGCTGGTTCTTTTAAAATCAATTTTTGCCCTTACCGTTCAGCAAGCAATTGCTGGCCGGGTTATCCGTAACAAAAAAGCCTCAATCTAACCTTGAATTTGCAGGAGTGTTATACGGATGGAGGTTTTTTTGTTGCGGATATAAAGGGCTGCAACATACAGCGTCCGAAGGCCTCTGCCCCGCCTTGGCGGGGAAGAGGTCCGCGGTTCGCTGATATCCCTTCGAAGCTCGAGTGAAACGAGAGCGAAGGAGGATGAATGAAGCAAATTGATATGCTCTTTACAATAGATTTATAAGCCACGCGGGAAACCAGGTTAAGGGCAGCAGGAATGTTATATATAGGCACTTGCCTTCGAAAGCTCGTCCTATTGGTGGTGATATTATTATCGCTATTAATAGATCGAGCTTTTGGGCAAGTGCGCATAGCATTTCTACTGTCCTTGACCTGGCCCGCGTCCCTGTGAAGTTCCGAAAGGAACTGAACAGGACGGCGCGCCAGAACCCACTGAAGTGAACCCGAATGGGTACTTCACTGAAGGGGACCCCGATGGGCCCTTCAGGGAGATCGGAAACGATCTTCACGGGGATCCGAAAGGGTCTCTTGAGAGATTCGAAAGAATTTCTCGGGTATCCTGGCATAGGGCCGGGTCAGTCATGGATAACGAGACATCACCGAGTGCGACCGCAACACAGGGCCGCACTTTTCCAGCAACTCCAAACGAGGTTAACAGCCATGATGACCCTTCTGGCCCTTCTGACCCTGAACGCCTTCGCCGACGAGCCCGTCATCGACCGCATCATCATCCGCTCGTTCCCGACCGAGGCGGCCCCGATCGATCCGTGCACGGACCCCTGCGCCAAGCCGGAGCCCGTCGTCAAGTACGTCGACACGGGCACGAACGACCACGACCAGGCGATTGCCGAGAGCGACAACGCCGCCGACGTCGCGATCGCCGAGAGTGCCGACGGCCGCGACATCGCCATCGCCACGGTCGAGTCCACAACCACGCTCGGTCTCGCCACCGAGGAGACCAAGCAGCAGGCGGCGCTGAGCCCGACGATCGAAGACGTCGCCCGAGCCGCTGCAGCTGGTGGGGCGCCGCTCTACATCAACATGGAGACCGGCATCATCAGCACCGGCCGGCCCATGTACACCTCCGAGATCGTCGCCACGCAGGAAGGGAACCCCGCGGACCCGAAGACCAGCCTCACCTACGCCACCGGGCGCAAGGTGACCTCCTCGCAGCTCCGCGGCCTCCAGCCCCTCGACATCCGCCACAACGGCCACCTCGACTGGGCCCCGGCGATCGCGGCCACCGTCGTTGGATTCGCCGCGGGCTTCATCGCCGGCGGTGACTACCAGCACATCAACGACGGGCAGACCGACACCCTCTACGCGAACTACGGGCTCCGGTCCGTCCTCGCGGGCGCGGGCGTCGGCGCGGCCACCGGCGGGCTGGCCCTGTTCACCTTCTAGCCTCTGGCTGGAGGTGAGCCCCGATCTTGGCCACGGGTGAGTTGGCCAAAAAACACTGCCCCGGGTTCCTTCACGAAGGGACCTGGGCAACTGGGAGGAGAAGTGAGATCAATCAAGACACAGCATCTTCTCTTCCCTTCCAGTTCAGTGCTTCTTAGCAAAGCTAGGGAGCAGTGAGAATGGAATTCGTTCTTTACAATAAAATCCGATTCAATAGCCCATTTGCAGGATAACCGGGCTGCGAAATATGACTGCATCATAAATGATGTATCCATATTCCGTGGCCTGGCCTGCTAGGGTGCCTAAGTTCTTGTGCAGAGGGATTGTCCCACCGCGCATTTACCCCGGCTCCTTTTGGGCTGGGCCAGAACACGGTAACACGGCCCTACTATCTATAGGGCCATCACTGGAGAACGCCATGAGAACGCTGTTTGTTTTGGCCATGATCGTGACCGCCGGTTGCCGTGTGAAGCTGAACGAGCAGGATGTCTCCGACACTGACTGCTCCGGCTGCACCACCGACACCGACACCGACGCGGATGCCGACACCGACACCGACACCGACACCGACACCGACGCGGATGCCGACACCGACACCGATCCGGTCGACACCGCCGAGGAGTGCGAGATCACCCTCCGGCAGTGCGACGAGTGGACCGGTGCGCCCGAGTTCGGCCTCTCCGACAACGGTGAGGACGCGGGCGTCGAGGTGTGGTCCGGGTCCGGGGAGGCCTGCTGGCTCTTCGCCGCCTCCTCCGACTGCGGCGACATCGAGTCGACCTACGGGTCCCTCGAAGCCTACGTCGCGAGCGTGTCCCCGGGCTCGACCCTCCGCGGGTCCTGCTACTCGATCTGCTGGTAGTCTCGGTGCCAGCTAGTCCGATCTTGATCCCGGACGATAATTGTGGATCACACCTACAGCCCCGAGTCCTAGATAGGACATCGGGCAACTGGGAGGAGAAGTGAGATCATACATGTTACAGCATCTTCTCTTCCCTTCCAGTTCAGTGCTTCTTAGCAAAGCTAGGGAGCAGTGAGAATGGAAAAGGGGAGTAACTGAATCACAGATTACGCAGATAAATATAGATAACACAGATATATTTTTAAGAGTAATCAGTATTAATCTGTGTAATCTGTGATTCAACGCCCTATGAGAAAATCGTCGTACCTTTAAATTTATTATCAACCCCTTAACGGGTTTCAGGTCATGGAAGATGCGCGTTATATGAAAATATAACGATCGTCTCCCATGACCTGGCCCGCGCCAGAGCTCGCACAAGGAGCATCCTGGCCAAGAAAGGGTCGGGTCAGTCTTGGGGTCACCCAGAACAGGAGTATGCCGTGAACATCAACTCGTGGTGGAAGTGGCTGTTGACCGTCGTCGTCACCCTCGTGGTCTTCGGACTCGGCATCGTCGTCGGGCACTACGCGTGGACTCCGTCCAACGCGCCCGTCGTCGTCGCGCAGTCCCAGACCTACCCCGACTTCCAGCAGCTCGCCGCGCTTGCCGCGAGCGGGTACGAGGTGGAGGTGGTCTACAACACCCCCGCCACCGTCCCCGTCGAGGTGCCGGTCTACGTGCCCGTCGAGGTCGAGCGCATCCCGGCCGAGGAGCCGAGCAAGGGCTCCAAGGCGTCGAAGGCCCCCGCGCGCTAGCAGTAGCGCATGGGATAGTCCGACTCTGACCCCGGACGAAAATTGTGGGTCAAAGCTACGAAAGGGTACCCTTCGGGGGACCCGCGGGAGGGAACTGAGATATGACTGCAACAGCATGTTCTCTCCCTTCCGCAAAAGTGTTCGTGAGGTTTCTACATAAATAAACCTCGAGAATAGTTAGCGGAATAAAGGTATCACAGACGGAATCACAGATTACACAGATAAATAAAAAATAAACACAGATAAGAAAACATCTGTGCAATCTGTGATCAATGTATTTATCTGCGGCATCCGTGATTCCCTTACTCCTTGCTGGACATATTAATTATTTCAGGTATTATAATAAACAAGGCGGCTCCCAATGCGGAGGCGTTTTTTTATTTATGGCGATGAATGAATCACAAATCACACAGATAAATCTCCGGATGGTATCGATAATTAATTTATTTAATATAAATATATGGAAGAAAATAATAAGGAAATAACATATAAAGTTATAGGTGTTGCTTATGAAGTACATAATAATTTGGGACCGGGGTTTCAAGAGGTTATTTATCAAAGGGCGCTGGCGCGAGAATTTATGGCAAAAAATATTAATTTCGCGCGTGAAGAATGGATTCCGGTATACTATAAAAATACCGTAATTGGAAAAAGAAGAGTGGATTTTACACTGTCAAAAATCATCGTCGAAATAAAAGCAAGAGCTGAAATTAAACCTAAAGATTACATTCAAACTTTATCATATTTAAAAGCGACTAAATTTAAAATAGCTCTGCTATTAAATTTTGGTACGAAACAACTACAAGTCAAACGATTTATTAATTAATCTAGTTATCTGTGTTTATCTGCATTCATTTGTGTCATCTGTGATTCAGCTACTCCCTTTTGTTCTTGACATTTTCCTCTTCGCATGTTACGTTATTTCGTTCTCCTGCCCATTTCCCATGGGGATTTTTGCGGCGAATTTTTGTGTTTATTTTAGCCGTATAAACCCCCAAAGGACAATGGGGAGTTTCTCAAGCCGTTACCACAGGGGTGGAACGGCGATGTGCGACAGGAAGAGAGAACCCGCCCTCCCACGATAGTGGGACGGCATAGTGAGAAGACAATGAAGCGGATTCTGGTGGTTTTGAGCCTTCTGCCCATGCTTGGCGTGGGCAAGTGCACCTACGATCATGACGGCGACGGTGGCTGTGACGGCATCTGGGACGATGGTTCCGAGTGCTGGGACGGCGACTGCGACGGTACCTGCGATGCCTGGCCCGAGATGTGCGACGACGGGCTCATGGGCATCGACACTGATGGCGACGGCAACTGCGACGTGATGGTCGCCGACTACACCGACAGCGACGGCGACGGATACACCCCCGCCGACGGCGACTGTGACGACACCGACGACACCAGCTACCCCGGCGCCACCGACACCTGGTACGACGGCGTGGACTCCAACTGCGACGGAGCCAGCGACTACGACCAGGACGGCGACGGCTACGACGCCCTCGCCTACAGCGGCACCGACTGCAACGACATCGACGCCAACGTGCACCCGGGTGCGTACGACGCCTGGTACGATGGCGTGGACTCGGACTGCGACGGAGCCTCGGACTGCGACGCGGACGGCGACGGGTACACCGCCACCGCCTGCAGCGGCACCGACTGCGACGACACCGACGACACCATCTACCCCGGCGCCACCGACACCTGGTACGACGGCGTGGACTCCAACTGCGACGGAGAGGACGACTACGACCAGGACGGGGACGGGTTCCCCCTCACGGTCGACTGCGACGACACCGACGCCACCATCCACCCCGGCGCCCCCGAAGACGGCGACGGGATCGACAACGACTGCGACGGGTTCGTGGACGAAGACGACGATTGCGTCGACGCCGACAACGACGGGTACTGCAACACCGTCGACTGCGACGACACCGACCCGGCCGTCAACCCCGGCGCCGACGAGATCGTCGACGACTGCATCGACAACGACTGCGACGGGACGTACGCCTTCTCCGACCCGGCCATCGCGGCCGCGTGCGGAGGAGAGGAGTCGGACACCGACACCGACACCGACACCGACACCGACACCGAC
This sequence comes from Patescibacteria group bacterium, assembly GCA_041660885.1. GTDB lineage: Bacteria > Patescibacteriota > Patescibacteriia > UBA9570 > JAHJKD01 > JBAZVM01. The sequence continues at coordinate 76,451 of JBAZVM010000006.1, forward strand.
ACCGACACCGACACCGACACCGACACGGACACGGACACCGACACGGACACCAGCGCCTGCGAAGAGCAGTGCGCCGCGTGGGGAAGCGGCTCGCCCTCCCAACCCGGCAGCGAGGACTGCCGCGTGACCCTGTCCGACGGGTGCTTCCTCTACGCCGCGGGCCCGTGCAGCGCCATGATCAGCACCTACGGGTCCATCCAGAACTGGACGTTCGCCGTGGCGTCCCGGACCGACGTGGTCGAGTCCGTGGACATCGACTGGTGCGTGGAGTAGGTTTTTTTGGCAGCGCCCCGCTATGGCGAGGTGCCTGCCCCCGGGAGGAGAAGTGAGATTGTCAGCTACTGCATCTTCTCTTCCCTCCCGACGTATTATCCTTTAATCCTTAGAGGCTAGTATATTGGGAGAACAAGCCCGTGTTCTCCATGTACTCCGTGTCTTCGTGATTCAGTTCCGGAATCATTGTAACTTCGTAAAAAATATGTCATAATTTGGCTATGTTAAGAAATTGTTTCTATTATTTTTTTGGTATTATAATTTTATTCATTAATAAAATAAGATACGGCTTTTTTGGATATAAAAAACCGCGAGATTTTCCGGTTTCGGCTATGGAAAAGGCCATTAAATACGATCAGTCCGTGGTTGATGGCTGGCTGATAAATCTAAAACAATACGAGGGCATGGATATCAAAGATAAAACCGTGCTGGAATTAGGCCCGGGAGCCGATTTAGGCATTGCCCTGCTTTTATTAAACAAAGGCGCGAAAAAATATACGGCTTTGGATGTAAATAATTTGGTTGAAACCGTGCCCGAATTATTCTATGAAAAATTATTGGAAAGCATCAATAATAAGGAATTAATCAGCGCTTTAAAAGATAAAAATAAAATAAATTATATTTGCGATAAAAATTTCAATATTTCAAAAATAAATATTGAAGATAGCGCAATAATATTCAGCCAAGCCGCGTTTGAACATTTCAGCGATCCGGAAAAAGCCTTAGAGCAATTAAGCCAAACAGCAAAATCTGGCGCTATTCTGATAGCCGAGGTGGATTTGCAAACGCACACTAAGTGGCTGCGCGAAAAAGATCCTTTAAACATTTATCGTTATGCCAATAATATATATAATTTATTCCATTTTTCCGGAATACCAAACAGAATCCGTCCGCAGGAATATAAAAAAATATTGGAAAAAAATAATTGGAAGAATGTAGTGATTAAACCGAAGAATATCTTAAGCGGCCAAGAGCTAAAAAAAATAAGCCCCAGGCTGGCTGAACCGTTTAATCAGGAATCAGCTCAAATGCAAACGCTCAGTTTTATTTTATGCGCCACCAAAAAGTAATATGAAACAATTTCCAGGCATCCGCGACAATCAAATGGAAATTATTTGTACTATCTTCGGCATTGCTTGCGTAAGTTTTTTTCTATTAGCCGTTATCGTCAGCGGTTTTAATCTTCTGTTGTACATATTCTGTTTTTCTTTGGTATCTATTGTGATTTTTCTTTACCCCCGCATTGGAATTTCTATTGCGATTTTTTCTACCGTTGTTTTTGAAAGGATTTTTACCCTCACTCCGCTGATAATTTCCGACGCGGAATACAAATTTTATCCCTTAGACCTAATAATCGTTATCACATTAGTGGCTTGGCTGATGCCTTATTTGGTAAATAGAAAAAAAATATTAAATTTTCAGCAAAACAAATGGTTGATAATCAGCTGTTCTTGTTTTTTCTTTTTATTGGCAATCAGTTTTGTGCGCGCTTATTTAACCGGCGCCGATTTAGCCTTGGCTTTCAGCGCTAATAAAAATTTTATTTTTTACAGCTTATTTTTTCTTTTAGTGGTTGCTTTAATCGATAATAAACATAAATTAATTACTTTGTTAGCCTCGTCTTTTTTTGGCGCTATCAGCGTTTTATCGATATTTCTTATGGGTTTGATTACCGGCCAAGCCGTGTTCACGGAATATATACCCCTTTCCACTTATGGTGAACGCTATTTGGGCGGCGGTTATACTTTTTTTCTGGCTTTAGCCGTAATTTGGATTTTTTCTTTCTTTGTTTTTAAACAGTATAAAGAAAAGAATTGGCTTTATTATTCGGTTTGGGTTGCGTTATTGATAAGTTTAATAGCGCTGGCGCTTTCCTTGATCCGCCATATCTGGCTGGGTCTAGCCGTGGCTGTAATTTTTTATTTTATTTTTTTGGGGAAAAGGCAAAAATGGGAATTCGCGAAAATTGTTTCCATTATGCTGTTCTTGATTGTTTTAGGTACTTTTTTAGTGCTCTATGTTAATTATTGGCAAGGAGAAGCGGGTTTCTCGGTAAAGGAATTATTTACCAGCATTTACCTCCGCGTACAATCGATTTTTACTTTCAGCTATGCCGATGATAGCGCGTTATGGAGAAGAGAAGCTTGGCTGGCGGCTTATAAAGTGTTTACGCACAATATAGTTTTTGGCATCGGCTTGGGAAAAACTTTAACTTTGGAATTATTCAATTACGAAAGCGAAGTAGACATTCGGGAACTGCACAACGATTTCGTGGCCATTGCTTTGCAAATGGGTCTTACCGGCCTTTTGCTTATATTCTGGTTCATTTTTGAAATTATGCGGCGTTTTGTAAAAATATACCGTGAAACTGATAAAGCTAAACAGCAATATTTATTGCCCGCCGCGGCTTGCTTGGTTTTGTTTTTATTCAGCGCTAATTTCGGCACGTATTTTGATTTGAATTTATTAGTCATCTTTTTTTGGATCATGTTGGCCATTGTTATTAATACGCCTAAATATACAAGAATATGATTTCCGCTATCATAGTTAGTTATAATACCAAAGACCTGCTCAAAAAATGTTTGCAATCTTTGCAAAAGCAGAAAGATGTTTCTTGTGAAATCATCGTGATAGATAATAATTCTCAAGATAACTCCGTAGCCATGGTGGCTAAGGATTTTCCCAAAGTAATTTTAATGCAAAATAAAATCAACGGCGGATTTGCCAAGGCCGTTAATCAAGGGATTAATAAAGCGCGTGGGGAATATATTTTGTTGATAAATCCGGATATGCTGGTGCCGAAAGACTCTCTTATTAAAATGAAAAAAATTTTAGATGAAAATAAAGACATATCTTTGCTTGGCGCCAAACTTGTTTATCCAAACGGAAAGGTGCAGGCATCTGTTGGCAAGTTTCCCGCTTTACTGCCAAATTTGGCCACAAAATTGCATTTAAGTGATATTATTAATTACGGACGCTATTATAAACCCAGATATAAAAAATTAACGAAAGTCGATTGGGTCTCGGGCGGATTTTTAATGTTTAAAAAAAATCTGATCGATAAAATAGGATTATGGGACGAAAAATATTTCCTCTACATGGAAGACGTGGATTTTTGCCAGCGCGCGGCTGATGCCGGCTTACATGCCGCTTTTACGCCCGATGTCAGCGTTCTGCATTACCACATGCAATCAACTCGTAAAAATCCTAAGAAAGCCCAAGAGGAAGAGAAAAAAAGCCGAGCTTATTATTATCGTAAATTTAAAAAATGAAAATATTAAACATAAATAAATATTATTATATAAAAGGCGGGGCGGAACGCTATTATTTCGCGTTAGCGGATTTATTAAAAGAAAAGGGCCACCAAGTCATTCCTTTTTCCCAAAAGCATGCTGATAATTTTGCCACGCCGTATAGCAAATACTTCCCGGAAATGAAATACCGATTTTTTTGGTCCTTTGCCACGGCAAAAAAATTAGAGGAGCTGATAATTAAAGAAAAGCCGGATATCGCTCATGTACATTTGATTTATCATCATTTAACACCTTCTGTTCTTTCCGTATTGCAAAAGCATAAAATTCCCGTGGTGCTGACCATGCACGATTATAAATTAATCTGCCCTAATTATTTGCTCTATACCAAAGGGCAAAATTGCGAACGCTGCAAAAAGCATAAATATTATAACGCCGTTTTTCATAAATGTGTTTATAGTACTTATAGCGCCTCTTTAGTGGTAAGCATGGAAATGTATTTTCACAAAATATTTCAGCTTTATGAAAAAAATATCAATACTATAATCGCGCCATCCCGTTTTGCGGAAAAAAAATTAATTGAGTTTGGCTTACCTAGAAAAAAAATAAAATGCATACCGCATTTTATTGATTTGAAAAATAGAAAACCGGCTTATGAACCGGGCGATTATTTGTTATATTTTGGACGATTATCCAAAGAAAAGGGGATTGACAAAGTGCTTGAAGCTTTATATAATAGCCGGTTAAAAATAAAATTAAAAATTGCAGGCAGTGGCCCTTATTTACCTGATTTGCAGCTTATAGTGAATAAATATAAATTACAGGAACAAGTGGAATTTCTCGGGCATCTTGATACGGAAAAACTAGCTAAAGTTGTTCAGCAATCAAAATTAGTAATAGTTCCGTCTTTAGTCTGGGAAACATTCGGATTAGCCGCTTTAGAAGCATTCGCTTACGGAAAAACCGTACTCACGAGCGGCCAAGGAGCGCTATCAGAGGTTGTGACAAAAAATACAGGGATTATTTATCAAGATAATTTATCCGAAGAATTAAAAAATATTTGGAATAAAGAAGAAAAAATAATTTTATTGGGAAAAAATGCGCGTCAATTTGTGGAAAAAAATTACAGCAAAGAACAGCATTATGAAAAGATCATGTCTGTTTATCGCGATCTTCTGCCTGCTTCTGCCTAACACACAGTTTTTGGCAGCGAAGGATAATTCTTTGGATTTATCCACTATTAATTATCCTCGACTGGCTAATATTTTTTTAAAAACTCCCATAACGGATGATGAAGCGGAACAATTAGCCAAATGGGATGTTTTAGTTTTTGGCATGCAGGCTCAATCTAATTCGGCCGAACAAATTAGATATATCCGCGAACAAAACCCCGATGTGATTATTTTAGCCTACGTGGCTTCGCAGGAATTTCCCGTTGCTCGCCTAGATGAAATAGAAAGCGCAGATGGCCCCTGGCATAAGCTCTATAGCGGCATTCAAGATGATTGGTGGCTTTATAAATCCAATGGGGAAAAATTTTCTTCTTGGCCCGGTAATTATTCCTTGAATGTGCACTCAGGATGGAATACTTATTTGGCGAATTTTATGCATGATGAAGTGATTTCTACCGATCTTTGGGACGGCATTTTTTACGATAATGTTTGGGAAAATGTTTCTTGGGTGGGTGATGGAGATATGGATATGAATAGAGACGGCGTAAAAGATAGCGCCAGCAGCTTGGATGAGAATTGGTATGAAGGCATGACCACTTTGCTAAAAACCACTCGTGATTTGGTGGGAGAGAATAAAATAATAATCGGCAACGGCAGCAACGGCTATATGAAATACATGAACGGCCGAATGATGGAAAATTTTCCGGATCTTTGGCCAGGCTTATGGGATGAGAATTTCGAGCGCTATTATGATTTTCAAGAGAACGGTTATGTTCCCACTTTAACCATTGTTAATGGAGACACTAATAACACCGGTGATTATAAAGATTACCAGGATGTGCGCTATGCCATTGCCAGCACTTTGCTTGATAATGGTTTTTTTAGCTACGATTGGGGTACTGGCGATCATTCTCAGCTTTGGTGGTACGATGAGTATAATGTAGCTTTAGGAAGCCCAAAAACATCGGCTTATAACACGCTGAATACGGAACACCCTTTGAGAATAGAAGAGGGCTTGTGGCGCCGCGATTTTGAAAACGGTCTGGTGCTGGTTAATTCCACGAATGAAGATAGAGCCATAACTTTAGGCACGGGATATGAAAAAATTATCGGTACGCAAGACACGGAAGTAAACAACGGAAAAATAACAGCCAAGGTAACCATCCCGGCTAAAGACGGCCTGATACTGCTCGGCCGCTTGGCGGAAATAAGCAACGCTTCATATACCAACGGCAGCTATGCAAAAGTTTATAATTGGCGCGGACGCGTGAAAAGAAATAGCTTTTTCAGTTACGATAGCCATTATCAGGGCGGGTATAAAATTATTAAAATAACGGATAAAAATAAAACAATAGTCGCTTCAGAAACTTACGTGGAAATTTATAAAAACGGTTCCAGGATTGCCAGGTTTGCGCCATTCGGAGAAAATTTTAAAGGAGGCATAAATATCGCTATTGGAAAATTATACAAAAAAGATAAGCGCAATTATTTGGTGGTAGGCAGCCGGAGTTCGGGTAGCCAGATCCGTATCTATAGCTTAAAAGGCCAGCTGAAAAATCCGGGATGTTTTCCTTATGGTGAAGGCTTTAAAGGCGGGGTATCCGTAGCCGTGGGAGATCTCTCCGGCAGCAAAGACGCGGAAATAGTAGTTTCTCCGGGAACTGGCGGCGGGCCGCAAGTGCTTATCTTTAATAATAAATGCGAAAAAGTCAGCCCGGGCTTCATGGCGTATGGTTCTTCCTTGCGCACCGGCATAAATGTGGCCGTGGGAGATGTTAATAAAGATGGCAAGAACGAAATAGTAACCGGCACAAATTTGGGCGGAAAACCTTTAGTGCGAATTTTCAATAAAAATGGTAAGCTAAAAAGAGATTTTTACGCCGGAAGCAAGAGCAGTACAAACGGAGTTTTGGTGGCGGTTTCCGATGTGGAAGATGACGGCGTCGGTGAAATAATTACTAGTAGTTTTGATATCTATTCCTATTAATATGAAAGGCAATATTTGGCACCACAGCAAAAGATTAGGCAGATACACGGCGCGCACAACCGGGCATCTTTTGTTTCCTTGGATAATGCATTATTTAACGGACAGATACGGCACGCGCCATCATCATGTTGTTTTAGATACTATATTTTCTTCAACTATAATCGTTTTACTGGCGGCCAATGCTGGCTTGATTTATTGGTTTTATTTATTTATAACTCCGGCTAACATGGATTTATCCATTGCCACTCCAGAATATATTATTTCCGGATCAGACATAATTTATACGGTTGATTATAAAAATGGCGATAAAAAAATAAAAAATATCAATTTTGATTTAGTCACTCCGGAAGGATTTTCTGAAAAAAATAATACTGATCAAATCGATTCTTTAAATCCGAATCAATCTGGGCAATGGGAAGTAAAAGGGGAGCTGCTTGGCAATGTTAAAGAAGAACAGCGTGTGGTGCTTCTGGCTTCTTATAATTTTCATGGCCAAAAATACACTCAGATGGCTACTCATACTTATACAATCAACGATACGAACTTTGAAGTGAAAGCTGATCTGCCGGAAACCATTTTAAGCAGTGAAGAATTTGAATTTAAAGTGCACTATAAAAATAACGCTCCGGTAAGTAGGAAAAATGTTAAGCTAACTTTAGATTTTCCGGAGACTTTAGAAATAACGCAAACGCCGGAAGATTATAACAGCGAGAAGAAAGAAGTTGCTTTGGCGGAAGTGGGCGCGTGGCAAGAAGGGGATGTGATTTTTAAAGGGCGCTTTAGCAAAGCGCAAGGAGAAAGCGATACCTTTTTAGGAGTGAGCACAAATTTGGATTATCAATCAAAAACTTATGTGCAAAGCACTTTAAAAGAAGATATTAATGTTCTAGCACCTAGACTCATTATCAGCAGCAGCGCGCCATCTGCCGTAAACGTGGGTGATACTTTTTACTATACAGTTAAATGCCAAAATATCGGAGATGTAGATTTAAAAGATATCACGATAGAAGAAACAGCCACGGCCATGGCTTCGGCTAAAACCTGGTATATTTCGTCTTTGGCGCCGCAAACATCGCAAACTGTTTATTTGGCAGTAACTATTCCGGCGAATTTTCGGCAACAGAATTATTCCTTCAGCATTTCTTCCAAAGCTACGGCCAAGATAGGGGATTTATCTTTAAGCACTTACGCGCAAAGCTCTACTGTTTATGTTAAATTGAATTCTACTTTAAGCTTTACCTCCGAAGCCAAATATTACGGCCCTGATGGGGAACAAATCGGTTATGGGCCTTATCCATTGATGGCCGGAGATATAACCTCCCTGCGTATTTTTTGGAACTTGAATGATTTTACGAATGATTTACATAATGTAACTATTACCACTACCTTGCCTTCTCAAGTGCAATATACTGGTTTAACCGCGGTGTCGCAGGGGGCGAATATATCTTATGATCCGGGCAGTAGAAAAGTCACCTGGCACACCGGTGAAATCCCGGCTTTTGCCGGCCCGCAGGGGGCTTCTTTTGAAGTGCTAGTTTCCCCGAATAGCGCCCAAATTGGCAAACAAATCAATATCATAAACGATACTTATTTCTCCGCAGAAGACTCCTATACCGGCGCGGTCATTTCCCGCCATTTAGGGGCTGTGCGAACAGCGGAAAACATACGATAACCCCCAATTTATTGGGGGTAGTTGGGGATAAGCTCCTTGACATTTTCAGGGTGAGGTGATATTATAATCGGTTAAAAAAATAACCAGATTATAATATGAAAATCGCGATGATCGGCCAAAAAGGAATCCCGTCGATCTACGGTGGCATAGAAAAACACGTAGAAGAGCTTAGTATTCGCTTAGCTGCCGCTGGCAATGAAATAACGGCTTATACTCGTCCGTATTATACCCCCAAAGATAAGAAATTTTACAAGAGCGTAAAATTAATTTCTTTGCCTTCTATTCATACCAAGCATTTAGACGCGATATCTCATACCTTTATCGCCACCCTTCATGCTTTATGGAATGATAACGATATCATTCATTATCATGGCGTTGGCCCTTCTTTGTTAGCCTTCATTCCCAGAATTTTAAAACCTCGCGTGAAAGTGTTTGCCACTTTTCACTGTTTAGACAGACAGCATCAAAAATGGGGACGCTTCGCGCGCTTTATGTTATGGCTTGGTGAAAAAGCCACTTGCACATTCGCTCATCAAGTAATCGCGGTTTCCAAAACCATTAAAGATTATTGTTACGAATCTTACCAGCGCGACGCGCAATACATTCCCAACGGCGTTACCGCTATGCAGAATGTAAAACCCGGCATCATTGAAAATAAATTCGGCTTAAAAGGCGACGACTATATCGTAGTCGTCTCTCGCTTGATTCCGCATAAAGGCATTCATTATTTAATCGCCGCTTACCAGCAATTATTTACCGATAAAAAATTGGTAATAGTGGGCGACTCTTATTTTACGGATAACTATGTGCGCCGCTTAAAGAATTTAGCCAAAGGCGATAAGAATATTATTTTCACTGGCTTTCAAACAGGCGACACTTTAGCGGAATTATTTTCTAACGCTTACTTATACGTTCAGCCTTCCGAATCAGAGGGTTTACCCATCTCGGTTTTAGAAGCGGCTGCTTACGGCAAGTGCGTGCTGGCCTCTGATATTCCGGCCAACTTGGAAATCGTGCGCGAATGCGGTTTGTCTTTCGGCAATAAAAACATTCAAGAATTAACAGAGAAATTAAATTTCTTGTTAAAACATCCCGAAGAAGTTGATAAAACCGGAAAATACGCCCGCAAGTATGTGTTAGAACATTACAACTGGGAAGATATAGTAAAACAAACGCAGAACACCTACCAGAAAGTTCTTAAAGAAGAAGTGAAAGAAAGCGAGTATCTTCCAGAATTAAATTAAACAAACCCCCCGATCATTTGGGGGGTTTTTGTTTTAGTTTACTCCTCAAACGGCATCCAGGAAAACACTTTCCTGCCAACATGATTAAGAAGCACTACTACATGCTTATCTTGTATTTCTACTCTGTAGTTTTTGTTTAAGTATTGGTAACTGGTTTGTTTTTCTAAGGTAAAGGTATTCTTGGTAGGATTAAAGCTATATACTCTAAAATAAACTGTTTCTCCTCTTTGGGCCGATATTACTATTTCTTCGGTGTTTGTTTGGTTGTCTAAATTGCCTATGGCGGGTTTTCTCCAATGTAATCTGGGTGATAGCCTTTCCTTCTTTAGAATATCTCCATTGGTATTATACATATGCATGGTAGATCCTGATCTTCTTTTTATGGCTAAAACATAGGTGTTATTTTTAATCGCTACTAGTCTAGCTATTACTCCTCCTTCTAAAAAAGCTTTCCAATGATTTAACTTAACATTGTTAATATCGTAAAGGCTAACGACACCTGTTCCTTTCTTTGTTCCTCTTACGTATACCGCGTCTTCATTATACTTTTCATAATCATTAGCTACGTATCCCTCTGGAGCTGTATAGGAGCAAACATCTATGGTTTTTTCAGGATTGCCTTTATTATCATTATCACCATCTTTATAGTATGTCTCTTCTTCTGAAATAGTATTATCATCGTCATTACAATCATTGGCCGTGTTTACCCCGTCGTTATCATGATCAATATCGTTTAAATCCGTATTATTAGTAACATACCCAGTTATTACGGTACAACTTAATAAATCTACTTCATTATTACCTAAACCATCATTATCTAAATCTTGATAATAGTTTACTTTGCCTAAAACATTAATATCATCATCATTACAGTCTATGTCTGTTTCTATTCCATCATTATCATGATCATTGTCGTTGGTGTCTGTGCCGGTAGATAGAATGGAAGGGCCAAGAAGACCGTCGTGGTCTGCATCTATATAGAGGTAGCCG
>JBAZVM010000007.1:0-85596 GCA_041660885.1 Patescibacteria group bacterium
AAGAAGAACATTGTTAATATCATATAGCTTAACTATGCCTCTTCCTTTTTTTGTGCCTAAAGCATAAGACACGTCTTCATTATACTTTTCATAATCATTAGCTACATATCCTGCTGGAGCTAAATAGGAGCAAACATCTATGGTTTTATCAGGATTGCCTTTATTATCATTATCTTTGTCTTGGTAGTATGTTTCTTCTTCTGAAATGGTATTATCATCATCATTACAATCATTTAGTGTGTTTACTCCGTCATTATCATGATCATTATCGTTTAAATCTGTGTTATTAGTGACATACCCAGTTATTACGGTGCAACTTAATAAATCTACTTCATTATTACCTAAACTATCATTATCTAAATCTTGATAATAGTTTACTTTGCCTAAAACATTAATATCATCATCATTACAGTCCATGTCCGTTTCTATTCCATCATTATCATGATCATTGTCATTGGTGTCTGTGCCAGTTGAGAGAATGGAAGGACCAAGAAGGCCGTCGTGATCGTTATCCATGTAGAGGTAGCCGAGGTAAATGGCACCGGCGCTTGAGCCGGCGTCATCGTTATCCATTGCACCAATTAAAACATCATCATAGCCGTCGCTATTAACATCTCCGGCAGAAGAGGCATTATAAGCCCAATCGAAAGCCGCTTCACCGGTAAATTTCGTGTCTGCTACGGCTAGACTGATAGTGCCTGAATATAGTGTGGCTTGGCCGTAAATAAAATAAATCGCGCCAGAATCCTCATGGATGGCTGTATTATACGGCGCAACAATAAAGAAATCATCATAACCATCGTTATTAATATCTCCGGCGGAAGAAACGGATGTGCCGGCTTGATCAAATTCTTGTTCACCGGTAAATTCAACGCTGGCATCTGATAGACTGATACTATCAGCGTTATCTGGCTGACTATCATGATTTAAATCTCCATCACTATCACCATAAACAAGATAAACGGCACCAGCATAAGAGCCACCGTCACCATTACCCCATGCTCCTATTAAAATATCATCGTAACCATCGTTATTAACATCTCCGGCTGTAGAAACGGAAACTCCGGCAGAATCCCCGGCGGCTTCGCCAGTAAATTTTGCATCGGCAGTTGATAAATTAATTGTTCCGGCATAAGAAGTATTTTGGCCGTAAATAAGATAAGTAGCGCCGGTAGAATCTTTATACGGTGCTGCTATTAAAAAATCATCGAAGCCATCATTATTCACGTCTCCGGCAGAAGAGACGGACAAACCGGCATAATCGTCTGCTGCTTCACCGGTAAACTCAGCGTCGGCAGCTGACAAACTGATAGTACCTGAATAAAGCGTTGCTTGACCGTAAATAAGATAGATAACACCAGTATGGGAATTTTTATATGGTGCAGTTATTAAAATATCATCGTAGCCATCACCATTCATATCTCCGGCTGAAGAAATGGAAGTGCTGGCATAATCGCCAGCCGCTTCACCGGTAAACTGCGCGCCGTTAATGCCTAATGATCCTAAACTAGTAATGCCATTATATTTAGCACTTTTCCCATATATCAAATAACCCGCGCCGGCATTTAAGCCTGCATCATCATTATGAGTTGTAGATATTAATATATCATCGTAGCCGTCGTTGTTAACATCTCCAGCAGAATATGCCTTAGCAACTCTATCACCAACTGCTTCGCCGGTAAATTCAGCGTCCGCATTAGATAACGAAGCTCCTTCTAAGGGTTCTTCCTGCCCGTAAGTAAGGTAAGCCGCGCCAGTATAAGATTCAGCACCATATACGACGACTAAGATATCGTTATAGCCATCATTATTAACATCTCCAGCAGAAGCGACTGAAGTGCCGGCAAAATCTTCAGCTCCTTCACCGGTAAATTCTTCAAACAAAGACAAGCTATATTCTTCTTGGGAAAAGGTGGCTAAGGGGAAAGCAAGAAGGAGGAATAATAATAGTTTTTTAAGATGTTTTATTTGTAATAGCATTTAATAGACTGAATTAATTCATAGCCGAACCCAGCTGCGTGGCCAAGGAAGAAATAATTTTAAAATTAATGTGCGAAACTTTGACTTCTCTTTTATGGATGATCATCATGAAACCGCGCTTTTGACCTTTAAAAACAAATGGGACGCAGATCATTTTATAATGCTCCCAAAAACTATGCGGAAAATGTTTGCATTTTACATCGCTATCTTTATCCACTTCCAATACTCCTTCATTGCTAGACATGTAATCGGTGCAAATTTCACATTTTAAATGGGAAACAAAATAATTCAGCTTATTTTTATCGATATAATAGTAAACTCGAGATTTTCTATAGCGTTCCTTGTTTTTATCATAATAAAAAACCGTGCAAAATTCCGCTTCGGAAAGGCGGCCGCAAGTATTAACCACGAAAGAAGCGATTTCTTCCACGGTAAAATCGGCTTGGCTGATAGTTTTGTTTAAATTTATCAGGATGTCTATTTGCCTGTTCACATTGCCGATATACTGATAAGAGCTGAAGAGCTCTTTCATGGTATTTTTAATTTTTGTTTCTCTTCTGATTATTTCGTTGAAAGTAAAATGTAGCATGATAAAAAAAATGGCCAAAACAATTATGGCGCATATTATCATTGCTATCACATTAACCTGATAGAAATAATGAAAAATTAAAATTATAATAACACCAAGGACAAAATTCTCTAATAAGAAAAACCACTTAATAACCGGTAATTCATAGTTGGTTTTCATTGGTTTTATTATAGCATGTTCTTTTTCTATTTCAAAGCGTCGTCTATCGCCTCGTTTACCAGTTTATCTGCTTTTTTATTTTTTTCGCGAGGTACATGAAAAAATAATACTTTCTTGAAAGAAAGCGTTAAATTCCAGGCTTGCACGAATAATTTCGAAAGTTCTTTGTCTTTTATCTTATATTCTCCGCTTAGCTGTTTTACCACTAATTCAGAATCCAAATAAAATTTCATTTCTTTCGCGCCTAGTTCTTTGGCTTTTTGTAGCGCTAATACCACCGCTTTGTATTCGGCCTGATTATTAGTTGCTTTCCCGATGTATTCCTTGAAATCCGCCACGCCTTCAATGTGCACGCCTATGCCGGCCGGCCCCGGGTTGCCTCTGGCTCCGCCATCGGTATAAATAATTAAGGAGTGCATAATTTTAAATCAATTATTTTTATTTGAATTTCTTTGCTGCCGTTCCATTCATTCACCCCCAGTTCGCAAACGATACTCACTTTACTTCCCGGTTTGATATTGGGAGACCAAGATCCCAGATTGAATCCAATGCTTTTTTTATGATCCTTGTTTTCACAGCATACTACCATGCGCAAATGTTTCTTTTCTTTACCTACCAATTGCCAGCTGGTTATTGATAGATTTTCTATTAAAAATTTCGGCCTTCTATTTCCTTCTCCAAAAGGCGAAAATTTTTCCAATTCATTGACCAGATTCCAATTGATATCGCATAATTTTATGGCCGCATCCACATGAAGCGCCTTTGTCAGATCCTGGCCTTTTAATTTTTTGGCTGCGATTTTTAAAAAAGTTTCTTTAAATTTGGGCAAATCTTCTTTGCTTTTCAGGGTAAAGCCGCACGCTTGAGCGTGTCCGCCGTAACGCGATAAATATTTTTCGCACTCTTGCACGGTTTCGATCAAATTCAAGCTTGGAATGGAACGGCCGGAACCGGTAATTTCTCCGTGGTTGCCCGTTATTACAAATGTGGGCTTGTTATATTCATCGGCGATTTTTCCCGCGGCCAAACCTAATATGCCGATTGGCCATTTGTCGGAAAAAGCAAAAAGCGTATAATTATTTTCTTGATCTTTAAGCTGTTTTTTTACTTCCTTAACTATTTTTTCCGTGGCTTGCTGGCGCGCGGTATTGGAATCGCAAAGCTGTTTTGCCAGCTTTTCCGCTTCTTCTTCGTCTTTGGTGATTAGTAATTGGTAAGCGGTGTTGGCGTGATCCATGCGTCCCGCCGCGTTAAGGCGCGGTCCGATGCGAAAACCTACCACCTCTTCATCTATCACCTTAAAATTGTTGCCAATCTTTTTAAAAAGTTTTTTTAAGCCGATTCTCTTGGTTTTATTAAGCACGATCAAGCCATAGCGCGTTAAAGTATGATTCTCCGAAAGCAAGGGCATGCAATCGGTGATGGTGCTGATAGCCACTAAATCGAGCAGCCATTTCTCGTATCCTTCGCCTAAATCGTATTTTTTTATTAAGGCCTGGGCCAATTTAAAAGCCACGCCGGAACCGGCTAATTGTTTAAAAGGATATGGCTCCGATGCTATGGCCGAATCTAAAATCGCCACTGCGTCTTTGGGAAAATTTAAAGGTTCATGATGATGATCCGTAATGATGGTGTCTATGCCCTTTTCTTTGGCCAGTTTTATTTCTTCGGCGCTGGCAATGCCGCAATCCACGGTGATTATCAAATCCACTTTATCTTTCACGAATTTAGCCACAGTTTTTTTATTTAAGCCATAGCCTTCCGTCTCTCGATTGGGAATGTAAACACCGATATTTTTTAAACCGATTTTTTTTAAAACTTCCATCATTAAACAAGTGGAACATACTCCGTCGGCATCGTAATCTCCGTGAATCACTACTTTTTCCTGATTTTTTAAAGCTTTATCTATCCTAAATAAGGCTTGATCCAGTTGGGCGAATTTTTCCGGAGAATTTTGATCCGCGCTATAATCAGGGTATAAAAATTCATCGATTTTTTCTTGGGTATCCAAAGAACGATTATATAATAAATTAAGAATTACGGGGTTGATCTCCGGAAATTTTTCTATAAATTCAGACGGGGCTTTTTCAGCTACTTGCCATTTTACTTTCATTGGGAAGAGGATGATTTTTTAAAAATTCGCGCAATTGATATATTAAAATTCTCTGATTCTTATGCTTTAAATATCTGTTTACCGCCAATAAACTCACCCATTTATAATCCAGATGCTCGTCTGATATTTTTATTTTATCGTTTTGCGCAACAGCAAGATAAAAAATGTTTTCTTTTCTTATTATTTGTCCGTGCAAAGTGAATTGATAGCGCAAACGATAGCGAAACCCCGGTATGATTTTTAAATCTGTTATGCCGGTTTCTTCTTCTATTTCCCGGCTTAAAGTATTCTGCTCGTTTTCTTCTTCTCCCGGCTCCACTTTTCCTTTAGGAAATTCCCAATAGCGGTTCTCTTTTTGGAACATAATCAACATACGATTATCCTTATTCAGAACTACCGCGCCCACGCTTTTAACATATTTAATGTAAGGCATTTGGATCCTCGTTAATGGCTTGAAAAATTTCTTTTTCCAGTTCTTTCATTTTATTCATTATTAAATCGCTTTCTTCTTGATTGCGCTTAATGTGCCAGCGTTTTTTTCCTTCCACCATGCGGCCGTCCAGCGTTACTATTTTATCGTGGTTTACTCGCTTATCCGCGTAGTAGACAATTTTTTCTTCCCAAGTAGTAAGCTGGCCCTTTACTATCGCGCTGAGGCGATGCTTTCTTATAACGTTAGCCAATTCTGGATATTGATCCTGAAATAATCCAGCCGTGGCTTCGGCGTGATGCTGGCCCGCATATTGCTCGCGCTGTTTTTGATAAATCTTCTTTTTTTCTTCAGTTTTATCTGCTTCGTCCATAAAAAAATAAATGTCTCCGTGAATATCACAAACGCGAAGCACATCGTGCAGCAACGAACCGCGGTCAATCAGTTCGGCATTCACGGGAATCTTATGCGCTAAAAACCTTTCCGCCAGATAATTCGCCGCTTTATTAACAGCCAAACTATGGCGCACTATATTTTGCGGCGTATTATATTCTTTCAATACACGTAGACATTCGGTACGGGAAGGCAGATTCATATTAATGGTCCATTCTTATGGCGTCGGCGAATATTTTAGCCACAGACAAAATTTTAATTTTATCAATTCTTTTTTCTTCCGGAAGGTTTATGGTATCGGTGACAATTACTTCTTTTAAAGGAGCTTGCTTTAAGCGTTCAATAGCCGGGCCGGAAAGCACCGCGTGCGTGCAGGCAAAATAAATATCTTTGGCCTTTTTCTCCTTCAGGGCGTTAACAACGCCCAATAAAGTGCCGGCCGTGTTTATTTCATCGTCTATGATAATTATATCTTTTCCTTCCACTTCACCGACTAATTTTTTAATAATGGCTTCATCGTGCTTTTTCCTTTTCTTATAGGCTTTTACAATGGGAATGCCCAAAGCGCGAGAATATTTTTTAAGCTCCGGCATACTGCCTTTGTCCGGGGCGACGAGCACTGTATTGCTGAGATCTTTTTTTCTTAAATAGTCGATCAGCACTGGCATGGCAAATAATTCCCGGCGTTGAAATTTAAAAAATCGCTTAGAGCGATGTTTATGAAGATCCATGCAGATGATTTTATCGATACCGGCCGTATTTAATAAATCTGCCACCAATTCGAAAGTGAGAGACTCGCCTACTTCTACGGTTTTTTCCATGCGGCGGTACGGGTAAAAGGGTACCACGGCAATAACTTTTTTCGGCTTAAGATTGGTTTTCTTTAAAGCGTGCAACATTATCAGTAATTCCATTAAGCTTTCATTGGTAGGGTAAGAACCGCTCTGGATAAAATAAACTTTTTGGTCGTTTACGTCTTCCTCTACGTTTACGTAAGTTTCACCATCGGAAAAATGCTTAATGGTAACTTTGCCTAATTTTTTATCCAGTTCTTTGGCAATCTTGCGCGCCAAGGGCTCGTTGGATGTGCCGGATAATAATATCCGATGGTTTTTGTTCATTTTATTCTAAACTTTAAAAAATAATAAGCGATTTTGGGTAGTTCTTCCGTTAAATCGGTAGCATTATAATAATAACCTTTTTTCTTGTACAAAGAATCACCGGCTTTTTTATTGAAAAAAGCCCCAGAAAAAGCTGCCAGAAAGCACTCGTTCTTGGCAGCTAAAGCCGTAATTAAGCCGGCTAACACATCTCCCGTTCCACCTTTGGTTAACCCGGCATTGCCTCCTTTATTATAATACTTTTTTCGAGAATTACAAATCACGTCGGTCTCCCCCTTTAATAAAATAATACAGCCGTATTTTTTGGCCATAGCCAAGATATCTGACTTGCCAAAAAGCGCTTTATACTCGTCTTTATGAGGCGTTAAAATGATATTCTCGCTTAATAATTTCTTATCAGCCATTCTTATGGCGCCCGCGTCCAGAATAAATTTTTTATTTTTATTATGCTTTAAAAGATTATTGATAAATATTCTATTTTTTTGGTTCACTTCCATGCCCGGACCGATTAAAACAGCATCGGATTTTAATATTTTGCTCTGCAAATCATGATGGATGGCGATAAACTCGCTGACACCGGCTTTCAATTCATGCAGTAGCCGCTGATTTTCTTGCACTGAATAAAAATAGATCAAATCAACAAAATACGAAGCCGCTTTAATAGCTAATACGGCCGAACCATGGTATTGTTTGGATCCGGCGATAATGGTGATAATGCCGTTATCCCCTTTATGAGATTTTTTCGGAGGAAGATACAGCTTTTTAAAAATGTTATTGTTCACCCGCTCATTTTACCAGAAAAACTTACTTTAATAAAATTAAGCAGCTTTACGCATTTCTTTACCCGTCTGCTTTAAGCTTGCCGAAGGGCGGACACGAAATACGAACTTATAATCCGGATCCCACTTTTTATCTAACAAATCTGGAGAGGGGTAGATGAGTCGCTGACCATAGGAATCCTGATCCAAATAAAACAAGTTCGATTGGCCATTGCGGTCGGCTATCTGTTTCATGGCAACCAACATCCAATCCAGTGTAGAATTTTGCAATATCAAATACATACCCGTTTCTGCCGGGCATAATTCTAAACCTAATTCCAAAGCTTTTCTAAATATTTGATCAGTCGTCGCCCCATCAAAAAAACCGAGGTCTCTCACGGTTAACCTTTTTAGATTAATTTCTTCCTCATTTTCTAAAATAGTAAATTCTTCACTATCTATCATGTCTTCAGCGTATTGGCTGATCTGAATTTTTTTTGCCTTTAATTCTTGTTTGAGCTGCACTTTGGTTTTACCACCAATAGTGCATTCCATACTTCTAACCATGCCGTCTGGAAAAGAGGTGCCGACATGTTCCAGATCTAATTGAAAAATACCAGAAAATAACGGGCCAATATAGGCTTTAGTGTCTGTTGTTATTTCTTCTCTACTGTGAGCTACTTGATCCGCGGTGCTATCAAAAATAATCAGCATATCGGTTTCCGGATGGCGCTGATCGCGCAGCTTTTTAATTCGGGGAACACTACCTAAGCCAAAACCTTTAATTTTTAAATTTATCTCATAGAGAAAAATTAATTCTTCTCTGGTTAATTCTTCTTTTGCTTTCATTTTCTTTTCTATTTCCGTGAGAAGTTTCATATCGGTTCTCTTTTTTTCAAACAATTGTCCGTCCGGCAATTCCGCCAACTTGACTCGCGCGACCTCGCCGATATATTCATCGTGATTTTCATCTTCGGCAATGCCGCGAAGCTCTCTGGTGGCTCCGCTTCTGCGCACTAAAACCAGGCGCGGTATGGTATAGGCGCCTTTTTCATCTTCGGAAAAATAAACAGAAAGATCACTATCTTTTAGATATCTGGCGGCAGTGGCTTCGCCGCGAATGCACCAACCCGTGCTGTATTTTTCAATATCTCTAACCAGCGCTGCGGGGCTAGACCCTTTTGGATATTCTCTCCACTTCCCTTCTGTTTTTTTAAGTAGTTCTTCTGGTATGGGATTGAAATTTTCCACGGCCCAGGCATAAAGCTCGGCAAAATTATCTGTTTGCAGATATCGTTTAAACTCTTCTTGTTTTTCCGAGGAAATATCATTGCCGAATTTAACTTTTTTGCCGGTGAATTTTTTTTCCAAACCATCAAAAACATAAGCCAGCGCGTCGCGATTAAGATCAGGAAAAGGAGCGGCGCTGCCTTTGGATCTTTTATCGAATTTTTTCTTTTTTTTATCGTATTTTCCTAAACCTAAAATGCTTCTGACTGCAAAATATTTCAGCTCCATAGGGTATTTGGCATCATCAGAAGAAAGATAATTAATCCATTTCTCCAGAGAATTTCTTTGATCGGCCACGATATCTGTTGCCAAATCCGCTTTGATATCGGCGGGAATATCAATTTCACCGTACCCCTCTTGCCGATGGCGCTCGCGAATGGATTCATAGTATGAATCGGGAATCGCTTCCGGTTTAATTACATACTTATCGTTAAGAACCTGTTTGATTCTCTGCAATTTATACTCACGCTCTACTGGGTCTTCAATAGTTATGCATTCCTGTAAATAATCAAGATAGGTTTGGATGCGTTCCAACGGTTTGGTTGGCGGTGTTTCCGGTTCGCCGGTTCTAGCAGCCCGCCTTTTATTAGTGGCTGTTACTTCATCGCTAGTATTCAATTCTCGATATTTTCTATGTAGTAATTCTGTACTCATTAAATAACCTTAACAAAAAAACGATAAAATATCAATATTATGCTATTATTAAGCCATGAAAAAAATATGGCTTATAATTCTATTATTTCCCGTCTACGCTCTAAGCGCTGGAACCCCGGTTATTAATTCTGTTTCCTCTGATTTTATTTCGGTTATTGATAGGACGGAAGAAAACAGCACCACCATTGCGGTCTATGGCGATAATTTTGCTGATCTTATTTTTAATGATAATACAAAAATTTATTTAGGCGATTTGGAAGGGCAAAATATAACAGGCAATGACGAGGAAATCAACGCCACTTTTTATTTTTCCGGAGAAATTGAGGATGATGATTATTATTTAAAAATATTAAATACGGAGACTAATGAAATTTTATACAATTCGTCTATTGCCATTAGAATCTTTAACCCATATTCAGAAGAATATCAAAACTCCAATATAAAAAAATTTCTTAAAAAATCAACCAGCCACAAAGCCAATAAAAGACGAGTTGGCTTGAATGTGCACCAGGCCATGGCCGGAGAGAATAGTAATGACGCGCAATATTTAGAAAAATTGCAAAACAGCGAAACCAAATGGGTGCGCGAACATTTTTCTCACGCTTTAATTATGGGCATAGACCAAAAAGGCTGGATAACCAGATACGACAAAATAATGGAGCAATATGAAAATGAAAACATTAGAGTAGTGGGGATGTTAGCTTATGATTATGACCAAGATTACACTCACCCATCTTTAGGCGCCTGGAAAAAATACGTGCGCTACGTGGTGCGCCGCTATCGCAATTACGTGGATGTATGGGAACTTTGGAACGAGCCGGATTCCGATACTTATTTGAGCCCTTCGGATATGAATGAATATAAACCGTTACTAAAATATGGTTATAAGCTTATCAAATATTACGATCCTGATTCTATCGTGTTGAATGGGGGCGTTTCCGATATCACTCATTTAAAATTTATCGACTCTCTTTACCGCCGGGGCCGGAATTATTTTGATGCTTTAAATATTCATCTTTATTATTGCGACGAATTCATAGCCAATGGCAATAATAACGCGCAAAGAGAAGACGTGGAAAATTTGGAAGCATTGCTTGAAAGAAGAAAAAATAATAAAAAAATATGGGTAACGGAAATCGGCTGTTCCACCGGCCATAAATTCGCCAATGAAAAGCAGCAAAAAAGCTATCTTAAAAAAAGCATTGCTTATTTGTTAAATAAAAATGAAGTACAGAATATATTGATCTATACTGCCAGAGACCGGGATTTAAATGATGAATACGAAGCCAATTTCGGATTATTTCATTTGGATTTCTCCAATAAAAAAATCTGGCAATGGTATCGAATGCTATAATCTATGCCCCAATTTATTTTTTTTGGTGGCTAAATATTTTTTATTATGCTTATTCGGTTTTATTTTTAATGGAATGGTTTTTACGATGCGCAAACCGTATCCCTCTAAACCCACGACTTTGCGGGGATTGTTGGTTAAAAGTTGAATGGATGTTAAGCCCAAGTCAGATAGAATCTGCGCGCCAATACCGTAATCGCGCAAATCATCGGCAAAACCCAATTGATTATTGGCTTCCACCGTGTCCGCGCCTTTTTCCTGCAGGCAATAAGCGTGTAGTTTATTGATCAGCCCGATACCGCGGCCCTCTTGCCGCATATATAAAATTACCCCGCCTTTTTTAGCGATAATTTTTAAAGCGTTATCCAGCTGTTCGCCGCAATCGCATTTTTTAGAACCAAAAATATCTCCGGTTAAGCATTCCGAATGCACGCGTACCAGCACATTCTTTTTTTGGCGCACTTTTCCTTTTATTATGGCGAGATGCTGATAATTATCTATGATGGATTCGTAAGCGATTATTTTAAATGGCCCGTATTTCGTGGGCAAGTTTGCTTCCACTAATTTTCTGATTAATTTTTCCTTACGCTTGCGATACTTGATAAGATCCGCGATAGATACGATTTTTAATCCGTGCTTGTGAGCAAAATGGATCAAATCCGGCAATCTAGCCATAGTGCCGTCTTCGTTCATGATTTCGCATATCACGCCGGCCGGATATAAGCCACTTAAGCGCGCCATATCCACGGCCGCTTCGGTGTGGCCCGCTCTTTCAAGCACTCCGCCTTCTCTGGCTTGCAAAGGAAAAACATGCCCCGGACGAAGCAAATCTTCCGGCATGGTTTTTTTATTAATCAAGGCCTTAATAGTTTTCGCTCTATCTGAAGCGGAGATGCCTGTCGTTGTGCCGTGCCTGGCGTCTACGGAAACGGTAAAGCCGGTTTCATGAGCATCGGTATTTTTTTCCACCATGGGCAAAACGCGCAAACGCTGAAGATCTTCTTTAATCATGGGCGCGCAAATCAAGCCGCGGCCGTTGATAGCCATGAAATTAATGTGCTCTTTGGTGATTTTATCAGCGGCGCAAATTAAATCTCCTTCATTTTCCCTCTCGTCATCATCCGTGACCACGACAAACTTGCCTTTTTTAAAATCAACCAAGGCTTCTTCCGCTTTATTAAATTCTTTATTTGATAACATAGCCTTCCACTAAAATATTATTTCCCAATTTCTCCACTTTAACGTCTTTGAGCTTGGCTATTTTAGATAATTTTTGGCAAAAAGGCAACTGCATGCGCCCGTATATTTCCGGCGTGTATAATAATAATATTTTATCAACCAGTTTTTCCTGCAAGAAAGAGGTGGAAATTTGGCTGCCGCCTTCCACCATAACGCTGGTAATGCCTTCTTTTCCTAAATTTTTCAGCAGGGCTTTTAAATCCACCTTCCTGGCCGGCAATATTATTTTCTTGGGATTATGCCCTCCGGGAATACGGCAGGTTAGTTTGGGTTTGTCGTGTATAAAAGTATTATGCCCGACCAGAATAGCGTCTATTTTATTTCTCATGTAATGCCCGAAATGCAAAGCAGCTTTGTTGCTTAAATATTTCTTATGCGGATGAGTAATGCGGCCGTCCAAGCTTAAAGCGGTTTTTAAATAAACAAAAGGAATTTTTTTCTTTATATATTTGAAAAATATTTCGTTTAATTGTTCTCCTTCTTTTTTAAGAACTCCGGATATTACTTTGATGCCAAAATCTTTTAATATTTTTTTTCCTTTACCTGCAACAAGAGGGTTCGGATCTTCGCAGGAAAAAACCACTTGTTTCAAGCCGTAGCTGATAATAATATCCGTACAAGCCGGATTATTTCCAAAATGGCAGCAAGGCTCAAGGGAAATATAGAGGGTAGAGCCTTCCAACATTTTGTGGCCGAATTTTTTTACCGCGTTGTTTATAGCTTCCACTTCCGCGTGAAGACCGGTAAACCTTTTATGGTAGCCTTCGCCCAATACTTTTCCTTCTTTTACTAAAATCGCGCCCACCATGGGGTTGGGCGCAACTTTACCCTCGCCCTTTTTGGCGAGTAAAAAAGTTCTACGAATAAAGTACTCGTGATTGATCATTATACTTTTTTTATTAACTGGTTCCACGGCAGCAAACCTTCTTGCGCTCCCGGTGTAAAAACCAACGAAGTGGTATTAGCGATGGCTAAGTTTATGGCCGTATTGATATCGCCGTTCCTTTTTATCAAGCCGGCCACTAGCGTTGAGCCAAAGCAATCGCCCGCGCCGGTGGTGTCTTTCGGCTTGCCATGATGGGGTTTGCCAAAAAAATATTTTTGGCCGTCATAAATCCAAACGCCTTTTTGCCCTTCGGTGACGCAAGACAACTCTACTCCCCAATCCCATATTATTTCCGCCAATTTCTTAGCCGACCAATTTCTCATGCGTATGCCCGCGGATAAGCAAAGCTCGATAGCTTCGTCTTTATTAAGAAGAAGCAGATCGGTATCTTTTAAAAATTTCTTTAACTTAGGGTATCCCGCTTTCAATTGCGTGTTGCCGGGATTCCAAGCTATTTTTTTATTCTGTTTAATCACATTACTCATAATTTGCGGCCAAGCCGGGGAACTTAAGGAAGAAACATAAAACCAATCAGTGGAGAATTTTTTTAAGTCTGGCGCGCTGATATTCAATTCGTTGTTTGATCCGTAAGAGACAAGCACAAAATGCTCGTTGGATTTTTTATCCACCACTAAAAAGGAAATGCCGGTGGGCAATTTCTTGCTTTGTTTTAACAGGTTAACATCTACTTTCTTAACTTTAAGCCTATTGCGTACTTCCAACCCCAGGCCGTCTTTTCCCAAACAGGAAATTATCCCGGTATTCAAGCCAAGGCCGGAAAAATTCACGGCCGTATTGGATGCGCCTCCGCCAAAGGAATATTTAATTTCGTCGCTTTTTATTTTCGCGCCGTATTCGAAAGCGAGCAAATACAATTTTGTGGGATCATCTTTGGGATTTTTTAAAAATTCCGCCTGATCCGTATAAAAAATTATATCTCGCACGCAGCTTCCTATGGTAACAACATGGTATTTTTTCATATATTTAAATTAATGGTCGAGCGGTCATTTCCGGCGGTATGGATAAATTCATGATTTTTAAAATCGTCGGCGCCACATCGGAAAGCACGCCAAAAGGGCGCACTTGGGAAAGGTCGTTATGCGGAATCAAAGGCCAAATATTTTTTTGCCCCATCCACGGCCGGCCGATGAGTATAAAAGGAACCGGGCAGGTGGAATGTTCTTTATTAATTTCTCCGGTTTGCAAATTGAGCACTTCTTCGGCATTACCGTGATCTGCGGTGATAGCCATTGTGCCTTGAGTATTATTTAAAACCGCGGCGATTTCTCCTAAGCATTTATCGATGATTTCCACAGCCTTTTTCGTGGCCATTAAATCTCCGGTATGGCCGACCATATCAGCATTGGCGAAATTCACTGCGATAAAATGATTAGCTCCCGAATTAATAGCCGCTATCACCTTTTCCGTAACTTGCGCCGCGCTCATTTCCGGTCTTTCCGCGTATGATGATACTTGAGGAGAAGGTATAATCACTCTTTCTTCATTCGGGAAGGGTTCTTCCTGCCCGCCATTCAAGAAAAAAGTGATGTGCGCGTATTTTTCCGTTTCCGCGATATGAATTTGCTTTAATCCCGCGTCGGATATTACTTTGGCAATGGGCGTTTTTATTTTATCCGGCTCAAACGCCACTTTTACGGGCAGGTTTTTTTCATATTCCATCATGGTCACGAAATCCAAACCGCGGAAAAAAGCGCGATTGGGAAATTTATCAAAGCCCGGCAACACAAAAGCTTTGGTCAATTGCCTGGCGCGGTCAGAGCGGAAATTAAAAAAAATAACCGCGTCTTCTTCTTTCATGGTGCATATAGGTTTTCCTTCGCTGACGATCACGGTGGGAATAAACTCCTCATCGAACACTTGCCGGCGATACGAATCTTCCACCGCTTGCACGGGATCCTCCGCTTGAAAATCCGCTTCGCCTTTAGTCATGGCTTGATAGCTTTTGGCGATTCTGTCCCAATGGTTGTCTCTGTCCATTCCATAGAAACGGCCGGAAAGCGAAGCGATTTTTCCAAAACCCAAAGAACGCAAGCGATTGTACAGCTGGTTGATATAATCCAAAGCGCTGTTGTGCGGAGTATCGCGGCCGTCCAAGAAAGCATGAATATAAACATTTTTTACTTGCTGCTGCTGGCATAATTCCAACAAAGCGTATAAATGATTCTGCGAGCTATGCACTCCGCCTTCAGAGACCAAACCTATTAAATGCAGCTGCGAATTATTTTTTTTCACTTTATCTAATGCTTGCAAGAAAGCGGCGTTCTTAAAAAAAGTTCCTTCGGAGATGGCTTTGTTGATATAAGGCAAATTTTGATAAACAATTTTTCCGCCGCCAATGTTTAAGTGCCCCACTTCGGAATTACCCATCTCCGCCCAAGGCAAGCCCACCACTTCTCCCGATGCTTGCAAAGTTGTAGCCGGATAAGTGCGCACGAAATTATTAATATTCGGCGTGTAAGCCAAAGTAATGGCATTGCCGCGGGAAGGAGAAGCAATGCCCCAGCCATCCAGAATAACTAATATCACCGGATATGGGGCGTTTAACATAAGGGTTTAGCTACCATTAATTTTTGGGCGGGCAAATTCATTAATTTTAATATAGTAGGGGCAATATTACCCAAGCTTCCGTTCTTTTTTAATTTAAGGCCTTTTTTGGTAATGATTAAAGGTACTGGATTGGTGGAATGTTCCGTGTCGATTTCTCCGGTTTTTAAATTCAGCAATTCTTCGGCATTGCCATGATCCGCCGTAATGATCATCGTACCTTTCTTTTTGCTGACCTCCGCCCACAGACGACCCAATTGTTCGTCGACACACTCGCAGGCTTTTATTGTGGCTTGCAAATTTCCGGTATGCCCGACCATATCGGGGTTGGCGTAATTAATGCAATAAAAATCGTATTTATTGTCTTTTAACTCTTTTAAAACTTTGTCAGTTATTTGGCTGGCGCTCATTTCCGGCTTTTCGTCGTAAGAAAAAACATCAGGAGATGGAATTTTTATTCTTTCTTCTCCGCTTACGGGATCGGCGTAGCCGCCATTAAAAAAATAAGTGACATGAGCGTACTTTTCGCTTTCCGCGATATACATTTGCTTCTTTTCCATGAGCATAATAGGCAAAGTTTCCGGAACATCAGCCGAAGGAAAAGCGCTGACTATACTATCAAGATCCGGTCCGAAATCCGTCATGGCTACGAATTTCAAATGCTTGATAATTTTCTTTCTGGTAAATGATTTGGGATTCTTTTTATTGAATTCCGGCTGCACGAACGCTTTGGAAAGCTGCCTGGTTCTATCTGATCTTAAATTGAAAAAAATAACCGAATCTCCGTCTTTGATCAAGCCGTTTTTATCAATTAAAGTCGGTTTAATAAATTCGTCTGTTTCATTTCTGTTGTAAGCCTGCAGTACGGCATCCGTGGCCGTGGGCGCTTGATGTTCCGCTTCTCCCAAGGTTAATAGATTATAAACTTTTTCCGTTACATCCCACCTTTTATTGCGTTCCATGGCATAATAGCGGCCGGTAATAGTGGCGATAATTTCTCCGTTCTGAAAATATTTTCTTAAATTTTTTAAAAAATTAATGGCGCCGTGCTGCGGAGCGTCACGGCCGTCCGTAAACAAATGCAAATAAATCGAAGTAATTTCTTTCTGTTTCATTAGTTCCAACAAGGCATATAAGTGATCCGGGCAGGCATGGGCGCTCATGTCTTCCGTGAGCAAACCCATTAAGTGCATTCTGGAACCGTATTTTTTTACATGATTTATGGCATCAATCAACGCGGCATTTTTAAAAAAAGTGCCGTCGTAGATGCGATGGTTAATGTGCACCGCGTCTTGAATCACCACTCGGCCGGCACCGATATTCATGTGTCCGGCTTCGGAATTGCCATCCTGCCCTTCGGGCAAGCCTACTTGTTTGCCCGAAGCAACTAGCTCGGTATAAGAATATTCCGCGCGCAATTTTTTATAATTAGGAGTATTGGCTAAGGCCACGGCATTGCCTTTGTTCTCCGGAGCAATACCCCAGCCATCCATGATCACTAACAAATAAGGATTCATAATGCGACAAATTTAAATTAACATTCTTACATCGATAATATGCCCGCCTTTTTTTTGGATTATTATCGGATTTAAATCCAATTCCCGTATTTGCGGATAGTCCAGACTCAAATGAGAAATCTTTACTATTATTTCGGCCAATAAATCAATATCGTATTCTTCGATAACTCTGAAAGATTTTATTTCCGCCATTTGTTTCAGAGCGTCCTTTTTAGTTAAAGGCGCCAAACGGAAAGAAACATCTTTAAAAACTTCCACGAATGAACCGCCCAAGCCGAACATTATCGTCGGCCCGAAATTTACATCCCGTTTCATGCCCACCACCACTTCCATTCCCTTGCCTTTGGCCATGGGCTGGGCCAGCACGCCTTCAATTTCCCCTTGGGGATTGCTTTTTTTCACATTTTTTACGATCAGATCGAAAGATTTTTCCGCTTGAAAAGGAGTGTGGTTGTTAACGACCACCGCGCCCGCGGCTTTTTTATGAATAATGTCGCGGGAAGCGATTTTCAAGGCCACTGGCCAATAATTGATTTTTTTAAAATGCGCTTTATCGGGAATCAGCGTGCTTTTTAAAACCGGTAAATCGTATTCCTGCAGAATTTTTTCCGCCTCTACCGTGCGTATTTGGCATTTTCTCGTGGAAAAATTTAATTTTTTATTTTTCCCTTGATACTTTGCCAATATAATATCGGTTTTTATCTTCTTGGCAAAATACATTTTATCCAAGGAACGCACGGCGCGTTCGCAATAATCGAAATTGGGCACGCCGAATTTTTGCAAAATAAGGCGGCCGGAATTCACATCTTCCCCGCCCATAAACACGGCGATAATAGGCTTACGAGATTTTTTCGCCAACTTGGAAGCTAAGTACGCCGTCTCATCTTCTTGCGTCATGGTTTGCGGCGTTAAAATGGTAATTACCGCGTCTACGTTTTTATCGCTTAATACCGCTTCTAAAGCCAGCTGATAGCGATCGGCCAAGGCATCACCGATAATGTCTACGGGATTATGCACGGAAGCAGATTTGGGCAAGTGCCGATGCAGATACGCGTTTGTTTCATTGGTGAATTTGGCCAAAACCAAATGAGTATCGCTTAAAGCATCAGTAGCCATGATGCCGGGCCCGCCCGCGTTAGTGATAATAGCCACGCGATTGCCCCGAGGCAAAGGCGCCAAACTGAAGGCTTTGGCAAAATCAAAAAGGTCTTCCACGGTTTTGGCGCGTATCACGCCGCACTGCTTGAAAGCGGTTTTTATCACTCTATCGGATCCGGCTAAGGAGCCGGTATGAGAAGAAATAGCCGCCACTCCGGCAGAACTGGTGCCGGATTTTAAAACTATAATCGGCTTGGTATTGGTAATTTTATCGGATAGTTTCATGAACGCCTGGCCATCGGTAATGCTTTCCAAATACATCATGATCACTTTGGTTTCCGGATCTTGAGCTAAATATTTCATGAGATCTATTTCCGAAAGGCCGGCTTTGTTGCCAATGCTGATTATTTTAGAAAATCCGATTTTAGATTGATATGCCCAATCCATAATGGCCACGGCCATGGCGCCGGATTGCGAAATCAACCCCACTTTGCCTTTTTCCGGCATGCCATCGGCAAAAGAGGCGTTTAAATTGATGTGCGGATTAATAATGCCCAAACAATTCGGGCCGATTAAATCTATTTTATATTTTTTTATGATAGCTTTCACCTGTTCCTCGCGCGCGGCGCCCGCCTCCCCTGTTTCTTTGAATCCGGCGGAGATGATTATTACTCCTTTAATTTTTTTCTTGCCGCATTCTTCCAATACATTGGCCACGAAATTAGCAGGTACCATAATTATAGCTAAATCTACATTTCCTTTGATATTCAAAACGCTCGGATAACAAGTTAATCCGAGAATTTGGTTGGCTTTCAAATTTACCGGATAAATTTTCCCTTTAAATCCTAATTTTTTTATATTTTCCAAGACATCATGTCCTAAAGAACCTGGGCTTCTACTCGCGCCTATCAATGCTATAGATTTCGGTTTAAAAATATGGTCAAACATGGCCGTATTATACCATAAACCTATTTCTTTTACAAAAAACAGCCTATTTTTATTAAGGCTGTTTTTGTTATTAGTTTCTTTATTACAAAGGAGATACTAAAGCGGTTGTTGGATCGCTCCAGTCGCTGGCAAACCAAGTTTCATCAACATAATTATAAGCTTTAACTTTAAAAGTGTAATTTTTTCCGATCTGCCAGGTAAATTTATCGTGTCCTTTATTGGGAAGCCAGAAATAGATGCGGCCATTTTTCATGTGGTTGCGAATTGTTTTCCTGTTGTCAAAAGTAAATAATGTTTTTTTATTACTATTATTTTTTTGAACTTGAACAACGTATTTTTGCGCCTTGCTTATCGCCTTCTTTTTCCAAGATATATACACTTGTCCATGCCATGGAATAGCCTCGTCCAACCGCATTTTCTTGCGCGGCACTTGAATTTCTTTAACGGTAGTTGGTTTCCTTGTTATTGCTTCCTCGTTTCCCGCGCTATATTCGCTGGTAATATCATCGACTCTATCGGCTATTAAAGCGTATTGGGAAAAATGGTTAACCTGCATGCTTACCGTATCGTTAGTCGTATCCACGGAATATTGTTGAGGCAGCAAACGAAACCAACGATTGTCTTCTTCATCGTAATAAGCAGGAATTAAATCTTCTTCGGTTAATCCCAATTGAGCAACAACATTACTATCATAGCTAAACTCAATACTAAGCGGTCGATTAAAAGATTTAATCGAATTATTATTCGTGTCATAAGCGGTAAAATTATAGCTGAATCCTTCAATGGGGTAATCTATTACCGGCAAATCAAACGCGGCTTCGGCGATCACGCTGACATCCCCTGCTTCCTCGTCTATGGCGTACGCGGGAATGGCAATTTGCGTTCCATCCGACATGGTAATAGTATAATCAGACTGCGAAGAAAAAGTGCCATTGGAGCCGGTGACATCATCGAGATCAAAACGTTCGGTCATGACGAAATCAGAAGCGGTTGTCCCCGCTGGCATAACGATGCTGCCGTAATATGATTTAGTGCCTACTCTTGCTACTACGTTGATAATATATTCGTAATCATCATTTAAAGTAAAGCTGCAAGTCGCGTCGGTGCATGTACCTTGAGCGTAAGGCCCACTCGGCAAATAAGACCCCGGATTATCTTCGTCCGGTATCAAAGCGTAGGCTATAGCCGACCCGCTAGAGATATCTAAAGGGGAAAAATTTTCATCTAATAAAGAAAGTTGATAGCTATCAGACGCAACCGTAAAACTGATATCACCCAAATCGATCACATCACCGCGCGTGGGAACAAAATTTCTGTAAGACACGCCCATGGTGTTCCCGTCGTAACTATTAATTATTATTTCATAAGTACCGGGCGCGATATTGGAAATATTAAACTTTCCCGTGCTGTCCGTTTGTCCGGAATAATAATCGTTGTCGCTTTCCGCTTCTTTACGCAAAATAGAAACATAATCATCGGCTCTGGGCGCGCCGTCTTCATCGATAATTTTTCCTCGCACCGTTCCTTGCTGGTCAACCAAATTTACATAAACATTTTCCTCGTATGTTAAGCCATCTTTCACGTAAAAAGAATAATTTCCGTAATTGTATCCTTCAGTTTGCAATTCGCATCCTGTTCCGCTGGAAAAATAAAGGCTGTATTCTCCTTCAGCGGCTACCGTAAAAACAAATGTTCCGTCTACCGCCGATGTAGTGGTCGTATCCACTCCTCCGCCGTTTAATAATAGACTCACAGAACACTCCGCTCCCGTTACTGTCTCTCCCACGGTGTTAAAAATTTGTCCGTTTATGGTGGACGCGGCCCAAGAGACTTGGGCAAACACAAATACTCCGATCATTGCCATCGGAATAACAAGCCATTTTTTCATATTTTTTTATTTATTTAAAATGCTAATATAATACTTCAGCCTAATTTAACTCTTCCTCAATTTGCATCAAGCGATTATATTTAGAAACGCGCTCTGTACGGCAGAGCGAGCCTGTTTTAATGTAATCCGCGCTTACGGCCACGGCTAAATCGGCAATGGTGGTATCTTCTGTTTCGCCGGAGCGGTGAGAAACCACTACTTTGTATTTATTCTTTTGCGCCAAAGTGATGCAAGAAACAGTTTCGGTAAGCGTGCCGATTTGATTAAGCTTGATTAAGATGGCGTTCCCCACCTTGCGCTCGATGCCCATTTGCAAGCGCTTAATATTGGTAACGAATAGGTCATCCCCGATCAAGTGAATCTTTTTTCCCAAACGGCGAGTTAACGCCCACCAGTTATCCCAATCGTCTTCGGCTATGCCGTCTTCCATAGAAATCATATGATATTTATCCACCCATTTTTCGTACACTTCCATTAGCTTTTTCGCGTCCACTTTTTTCTTATCAAATTTATATTTATTCTTTCCCAAATAAAATTCCGAAGCCGCGGCATCCAAAGCCAAATTAATGTCCCTGCCCAACACATAGCCCGCTTCTTCTATGGCTTTTTTAATATAAATAAGAGCGTCTTCATTTTTATGCAAATGCGGCGCAAACCCGCCTTCGTCTCCCACGCCCACGCTTTGTCCGGCTTTAGTGAGAATCTTTTTTAAAGCGTGAAAAACTTCGGCGCCCTGGCGCACGCGTTCGTGTAATTTTTTCGCTTGAGGCACTACCATGAATTCTTGGATTTCAAGACCACTATCAGCATGTTTGCCGCCATTTAGAATGTTCATCATGGGATATGGTAGTTTATAGTGTTTCGTTGGCAGTTTATAAGTATCGTGAATATACTTATAAAGCGGCTGATTCTTGGCTTGGGCAGAAGCACGGGCGCAAGCAAGAGAAACGCCCAAGATGGCGTTGGCGCCAAGCTTGTCTTTATTTTCCGTGCCATCAAGTTTAATCATTAGCTCGTCTATAGCTTTCTGGTTAGCGGCATCTTTGCCAATTAATTTTGGCGCGATAATTTTATTTACATTATTCACGGCTTTAAGCGTTCCTTTGCCGTTGTATCTTTTTTTGTCGTTATCGCGCAGCTCCAAAGCTTCGTGCACTCCGGTGGACGCGCCCGATGGCACCATGGCCTCGGCTGACACGCCGTTTGTTAATGTCACCTTGCAAGCTACCGTGGGATTGCCGCGGGAATCTAATATCTCGCGCGCGTGAATGGATTTAATTTTCATAAATATTATTATTAGTTAAGAGCGATTACTCCGGGCAGCTTTTTTCCTTCCAAAAACTCCAGCATGGCGCCGCCGCCGGTGGAAATAAAAGATATTTTATCAGCCAAGCCCATGGCTTTTACCGCTTCTACTGTTTCTCCGCCGCCGATAACGGAATAAGCCGAAGACGCGGCCACGGCTTTGGCAATGGCCAGCGTGCCTTTGGCAAACTCTTCTTCTTCAAATATGCCCATGGGGCCGTTCCAAATAATTGTCTTGGCTTTGCTAATGGCTTCGTTATACAAACTTACCGTGTCTGGCCCGATATCCAAGGCCATTTCATCCGGCTCTATTTCGCCCACGGCTTTTATTTTTAAATCCGCTTTATCTTCTATGCTTTTTGAAACAATAACATCTTCAGGCAAGCGCAGTTTATTGCTTAGTAAATCTTTTACCGTATCGGTTAAATCGGCTTCTACCAAAGATTTTCCCAGTTTATGATTCTGCGCCAACAAAACCGTGTTGGCCAAAGCTCCGCCCAATAGTAAATATTCTACTTTGGGCAATAAATTTTTAATCAGACCAATCTTGGTGGAAATTTTCGCGCCACCGATAATGGCAACGATTGGTTTCTCCGGATTATTCAATACCTTTTGCAAATTATTAACTTCCTTTTCCATGAGCAAGCCCGCGGCATGGGGCAATAAACGCGCCACGCCTTCGGTGGAAGCGTGCGCCCGGTGCGCCGTGCCAAAGGCGTCGTTTACATAGCAATCGCCCAAGGCGGCTAGCTGTTTACAAAAAACGGGATCATTCTTTTCCTCACCAGCATAAAAACGAATATTTTCCAGCAAAACTATTTTTCCTTCTGGCACGGTTAAATCTTTGCTATAGGAAACATGCTCGCCCAATAACTCATGCAATTTTAAAGAGACCGGTTCCAAGCGCATGTCTTCGTTTACCTTGCCCTTGGGCCTTTTAAAATGCGCCATGATAATTATTTGTTTGGCGTTTCTTTTTATCAGCTCCTTTATAGTCGGCAATGCTTCTTCGATTCTAGTGGCATCTTTAACTTTTTTGTTTTCATCTAGCGGCACGTTGAAATCCACGCGCAGCAGGACTTTTTTTCCCTCCACGTTCAAATCTTTTAAGGTCTTCATAATTAATTATATGCCTCTCCCCCTGACCCCCCTCTCCGTTTTCCGGAGAGGGGCAAGAGTATAAAAGAGGAAATTTATTTTTTAATATTTTTTTGCTCTATGGGAATTTTGGCGTTGAAAGTGGAACCTTTGCCCAAGCCCTTGGACTCCGCCCAAATTTTTCCGCCATGGCCTTCCACGATTTTCTTGGCAATGAAAAGGCCCAGGCCAGCGCCATTGGGGTTTACTTTCATCATGCCGTCTCCGCGCACAAATTTATTAAACAGCTTGGGCGCTTCTTTCGGGTTTATGCCGATGCCCGTATCTTTCACGGAAATCAGCACATGGCCATCCAGCTTTTTTAAGCTTAATTCGATTTGGCCTTTATCCGTATATTTAATGGCGTTGTCTACCAAGTTTAAAATGACGTCTTGAATTTTATCCATATCCACTGTTACTTCGGGAATGGTCTGTTCCGGTTCGTTAAGAATCAGCTTAATATTCTTTTTATCGGCCGTGGGTTTTAATTCGTGAAGCTGCCTGGCAGATACTTCCACCAAATTGGCCTTGGCCCAAGAAAAGTTGAACCTGCCCGCTTCTATTCTGGCAATATTCAAGAAGAGATTCACCATGCGGATAAGCCGGCGAGAAGCATCAAACACTTCTTTCATAATGGGAATTTGTTTGCGGGATAATTTTCCATAATCCCCTTCTATGATCATGGAAAGGTAGCCCATAATGCCGGAAAGCGGGGTGCGCAACTGATGGCTGGTGATGGACATAAATTCCGATTTCGCGGTGTCCAATTCTTTCAAATGTTCGTTTACTTCTATTAATTTTTTATTGATTTCTTTTACTTTGTTGTAAACTTCGGCGCGCTCCAGAGCCAAACCCATTTGGTTGGCCACCACGCTTAACAAACGCAAATCGTCTTGGGATAAATCTTCCTTAGCTTTAAGCAAACTGAAATGGATTACACCCAATACTCTATCGCCGGCTATCAGCGGATAAACCATACCGGTTTTCATGCGCGGTTT
Organism: Patescibacteria group bacterium; assembly: GCA_041660885.1. Taxonomy (GTDB): domain Bacteria; phylum Patescibacteriota; class Patescibacteriia; order UBA9570; family JAHJKD01; genus JBAZVM01. The sequence goes on from JBAZVM010000007.1 coordinate 24,420, forward strand.
TAGGCTGTCTATTTTCTTTACCAAAACCGCCGGCAACGGAGGCGATAAGAAATCCGAAAGCCTGGAAGAAATTTGCTCTTTTCTTTGTATAACGGCTTTAGCCAATAAATTGTCGCCATCCACGATAGACAAACAGTATTTGGATAAATCTTTTCCGACCAAATTAAAAATTGCTTCCGCTTCGCTGGTGTTCATGGAAATGGATTTGCCGATCAATTGCTTGCCATCCGTGCTTGTTAAGGCCAGCAAAGCCGTGCTACAAAAGGGAATGTCTTCGGGAATTTCATTGATAATGTTTTGGCTGATTTGGTCTATTTCCAAAGTGGATAAAATGGTGTTGGAAAATTTCTGCAAAGTATTCAAGGAAGAATTGCGTTCCGCCAAGAATACGTTGGTTTGTTTTAAAGCCACATTGGCTTTTTTTAAATTCTTCGTGGCGCGTTCCACTTCTTTCTGCAACTTCACATTGAACTTCTGCGCTTCCTGATACAATTTGGCTTTTTCCAAAGAGGTGGCCAATTGCGGGGAAACCACTTCCAAGAAATGAATGTCTTCATTGGTAAAAACATCTCCGCTGCTTTTCGCGGCCATTAATATCAAAGCGGAAATATTTTTATCCTTGAAAACCGGGGTAACCAAAGCCGCGTTCAAACCGTTTATTTCGGCCAATATTTTTTCTATTTTTTTGGCTTCCACTTCATCCGGCATGTCGTACATCATTCTTTCCAACTCGTCGTAAACTATAATATCTTTATGCTCGGTTAAATATTTCACCAAAGCCGAGGAAATGGTCTTTTTTTGCTGGAGCTGTTTCTTTTTTCTGTTCCTCTTTAAAATATTCCCGTTAATTTCTTCGTATTCCTGATAATCTAAAAAATCATTATCCGGAGAGGTAATGAGCACGCGCACCTTTTTTATTTTTAAATTATCCTCCAACTGGCTCTGCGTTTCCAGCACAATCTTGCGCACGGACATTTCTTCCGAAAGCGTTTTTGTCAGCTTCCTTAGAACCTCATCGTAATCTATCTTGCCTTTAAAAAATATTTTATCCGTAATCTTGGCCAAGAACGCCTTTAGCGGATCCAACAATAATACTATTAAAACCGAAGCCACTATCCAAGCAATGTATTTGTTGATTCCCGGAGTATCGGCAAAGAATATGGCAGCCAAAAGGGACACCAGCACAAATGTGGCGGTGACGATAAAGGTCATGATAAAGAAGACGAGAGAACGAGTGATGATGAAAGAAACATTCATCAAACGGTAGCGGATGATGGCAAATACGGTGAATCCTCCCATGAATAAGGCTAATATCTGCCCAAGCCAATTGAATACAAAATTACCCATCCATGGCATTATCAAATTGGTAGACATAGCGAAATTTGAGGCTAAAAAATAACCCCAAAATACATATTTAATCTGGGATTTCTCTGCTGGCGAATATTGTTTTGAAAAATATTTTCTTAATAAATTAATTAACCCTAAACTGAAGTAGCCGCTAATATATAAAGCATATAAATAATAAAGAGATCCAAAATCTATAAATTTTTCTTCACCAGGTATAAAAGCCACATTCTCAATAATATAATCCGGTAAAATAATTAAAATTATTAATAGTATCTGTGGTATGAAAATCAATAGGGTTCTTAAAAAGCTTCTTTTTCCTTTTGGAAAAATAAAAGTAAAGTAAACAAAAGGGCTGGCAGTAAATGTAGCGGCTATGTATAGAACTCTGCACCAAAAAACAGATGCTTCTACAGTAGTAGCGGCTCTATAAAGAATCATTGATAATACCCAAAAAATAACTCCAATAACTACAAAGAAATATGCGATATTGGTAATTTTTCTGGAACGGGCAAGAAGTAAATATGCTAAAAAAATATTAAAACAGACTACAATGACCAGTATAATATTAATTGCATCCATATAATTATTTTGTATTTATTATTTTTTCAACCTTAGAGAATTTAACTATAATATTATAACAGATTTTTCCTAAAACTAAAAGAAGACTTGTTTCCAGCCAAACAAGTCTTCGTTCCCCAAGCGCAGCATGCTGTCGCATCCGCACTCAGGGCTTCTCCGCCTTCTTTTCGCGCACGTTGTCGTAGTGCGCTACCAGAAGGGGAATAAACCCGAGGTGAGCCGCGATCTCCGCGAACTCACCCATGTCTTGGAAACCATTGCGACCATTCCCGTTGGCCGCAACAGTAACCACCGCTTCCCACACACAACCCGGAAGCCAGTTGGCCTTATAACCGGGAAGGGCGGGACTAAAAGCGAACCCAGGAAGAGAGATGGCCACCTTGTACAAGTGGCACCCTCGAGCTCGAACGAGTTCGCACAGCCAGCTTGGAATCTGGGGGTGCGTATCGTCGAGCACTTTGGTGCCCTTCGCAAGATGTGGCACACAACTCTCGAATTGTTCACCTTCGGCGGTGAGCACGACGACCACCTGGCATTTCTCCAACCGGCTGGGGTCGGAGGTGCGAGTGACGCCGCCGTCGTACTGTTCTTCTTTGAAACGCTGATCGAGGGCTACGATGTTCTGGTAGCCCAACTCCTTGAGCCGCTCGATCAACCGAGAACCAGAGTAACCACCCCCACCAACCACCGCCAGTTGTTTCATGCGGTGGATCTCGTGGCGTGCATATACCATGTGCACGCCCTGAGAAATGGTGTGGATGGTTCCTCGAACGCCGTCCACGAATGGATGGGCGTTCATATCGTGTCCGTGCCGCGCCAAAATACCCGGCATGCGCCCGGCAATGGCCACCTTGGTCTCCGAAGAGATTCGGGCAGCCGTATACCGAAGCGCACCGTACAGACGCGCCGCCTCAGAGGGCTCCGCCTCCGCCTGCTGTGTGGAGATCATTGTCCCGAAGTAGAGACCTCCCCCGATGAACCCAAGCGGGAACACCGTTGGAAAGATCCTTTTCGCGATGCCGATCGTCCACGCAGGGAAGTAGCCCTTTGTGTCTTCGGGTGTACCGGGGTACACCACGAAGATGAAGGGCCACTGCCGCTGTCGGAAGATGTGCCACCCCAGCAGGAGGGTGACCATCTGTACGAACCGGAACATGGTCCGGTTCAGACGCCGTAGCGTCCTCATGGTGCACCTCCAATGTTGTGGGTAGCGAGTTGAGACATCACGTGATGGCGAGCATCACCGCAATGAACGCCGTAACCGCCAGCAATGCAAGCACTGCCACCGGCCAGACGCCAAGCAATGGTGCCCACCAGGGGAGATTCCGCATCTCCTCCAACTTATCACGGATGTCCGTGGTTTCATCCGGCGACAACGGGGCCATGATGCCCTCCTTCTTTTTGCGCTACTTACTCCTTGTTGATTTCCTGTTTCTTCGTCTTGGGAACGAACTTTGAAACAGGAAGTGGGTTGAATTGCCTCCCAAGGGATAGGGAGGGCTTCTCTGTGAACTATTTAAATGTACTATCCCACAGTGAAAAAGCGGTATTGAAGCACTACAAAAATTTCTTTGTATAACAAAAAAGCCCGCCTGAACGGGCTCACCATAACGATATTTTTTATTTTTGTCAAGTCCTATCCCCTAAATATGTGAATAACAATAAAAGACGCCATTTTTCGCGTCTTTTTATCATATATGAAAATATTTTATTTATGTATGCGACGGAGGGCTCCAGCTGTGCTGTTGTGAAACCCTCCGTCTGTGCGCCGCGCATGGCTTCCTACCTCCCGAAGAGGTAGCTGAGGCTCGACCCGCCCAACGCGAGCCCGAGAACCACGTTGCCGATGCTCAGCACGATGTGTCCCTCCGCCATGAGGAATCCCCCAGCGAAGACCGATCCGATGCCACCGATCACACCGAGAATCGCTCCCACGATGGCGATCAGGACCATCATCAACCCCTTTGTCGACATTTGGAACGTCAAGAAACACCTCCGGTTGAAACCGGGGGCATCATATCAATAAATTTGATTTTGTCAAGACTTTATGGTGTATTACTTTTATTTCCGAATTCTCTCTTTACCCTTGCCACAGCCTCTTCATAGCACAAAACTCTAGCTAAAGCACTATTGATTTGCTTGCTAGTATTCTTTAATAGGATGTTTTCTTTTTCGGAAAAGATATCATTATTATTTTTAGGACCAATTAAAATAAACCCATTAATAGCATCAACTTGTGTTAAACCGGCAATGGCTGTTATATTTTCTTTTTGCATAAATTTATTCATTCTTCCTAAAATATCAGCGTTTTCTTTGTTTACGGAAATATAAGGAATCTCTTGTTTCAAAAGTAACGATCTATCTTCTTTAAAATATTCTAGAAATAATTCTTGTGTTTCTTTATCTAAAACCTTTTTACCGGCTGTTGGATAAAAATAGCCCAAATCTGGTATAGAAAAATCTCTTACTATTATATCTACTTTTTCTATTTTTAATCGTTCTTTAATAAAATCTATACATTGTTCCAAGAGATCCTTTAGATAAGTGGTATAGCTAATATTGGTATTGAATTCTTCAATGTGTTTGGATAAATCTATTTCTTCTTTATTAATATATTTATTAGTTATTCGCAAAATAATTTTATTTAGAATAGGCAGAAAAATAATTAGAAGAACCACTTCAATAATAACAATATCATTTATATTATAATTCTTTGTGGAAAAATATCGATTTAAAAGCAAGACCAAAGAAATTATTACTCCAGCTATTCCGCAAAAAGTTATCAGATGAAAAACGCTTTTTTTTAAAACTACCCTTATATCCATAAAACGGTAGCGCGTAATGGCATAAGCGGTTATTAATATGTAAGCAGAAGCTAAAATATTACCAATGGGCGGAACGGGTATGTTATACCAATATAAATAATTGGTAATTCCCCCGCCGTAACCGATAAAGGTTCCGATAATTAAATATTTTATCTGAATCTTTTTGATATCTTTTGCTGTTTTGTATTCTTTAAATAAAAGATAAACCGTATAAGCAAGGCAAGCCAACCACAGTATTAAAAACGGATGATACATAATCCCCGGTTTGGGCCAAAAGGTGAAACTATATACCGTCTCCACTTTAGCGACAAACAAATTGGTAAAATCAAAGCATAAAAAAACCAATCCTAAAGAATAAGAAATTATCAATAAAAGCTTCTTTTTATAATTAAGAAAGACGGTAATAAAATGCAGGTATGCCACGGGAATAAAAATCGCGCCGGCCATTAAGCATCTGCACCAAAATAAAGCACCGGATTCCGTAGATGCTATTTGCCAGAAAAAATAGCAAATACTCCAGATAAAAATAAAAAAACAAAACAAAAAATGATAAATTTTAATATTCTTTTTCGCCTTTATTAAAATTAATATGGCCAATATCGAACTGGTTAAAGCGTTTACTAAAGCTGCTATAGCAAAATATATCATATATTTTTTTTAGAATAAAAATCAGCGTAAAATCATAGTGGAAAACACCTTCAACAATAGCCGGTATTCTACCAAGACAGCCATTCCCCATTCAACTGCCTTGATGTTTTCGTAACCTCCTTTACCCTGAGCCCATTCTTCTTTGGCTGATTGCCAAAAAGTTGTCGAAGGGTTTTTTAGGAGCGCTAGATTTTACGCTGTTTTTACTCTTAAACCATTCTCGCAGTTTAAGAGCGGAAGGGCAGAAGAGGCGGGTTTCATGCCCTCTTGGCCTAACACTACCCATTATACCCCATTATGGTCAATAGACTTTTAGAGACGGCGCTAAACAAAAAGCCAGCCTTTTTGGGCTAACTTTAGCCAAAAAACTTATGTGGATAACTTATTTAGCGACGGCGCTAAACTTATGTAATTTCTCTACTTTATTATCTAAACGCTGTAACCAATCAACCACAAAAACATGATCTTCATCAATTTTATTTACTCTTATTGCTATTGCATCGACAGCGCTCACTAAGTCATTAAACTCACTTCGATAAACCATATTCTGTTTAATTTCTGAAATTTCTTCAGTATTTTTTAATACAGTATTAATTAAACGATCGAACTTTTTATCATGATCTCCTAACTTAATATTAATCTGGTCGAACTTTTTATCATGTTCTTCTAGTTTACTGTTGATCAGATCGAACTTTTTATCATGTTCGTCCAGCTTTAATAATATTTTATCAATTTTTGTCATAGGTCTATATATTTTATATTTAAAGATTATTGCTGTCAAAGATAGGAATTTATCCCGGAATGTCCCCCGCATTAATGCGGGGGACATTCATCCGGCTAAAACGGATTTTCCGTGGTAGCCGGGCTTTCTTCAATAATGGTGGCTTCTTCCGCGACTTTTTGCGCGTCTTCGCGCTTGGTGGCGCCGCCGAGCATAATCATGTTGCTGGCCACGACATCAGTGAAATACTTTTTCTTGCCATCTTTGCCTTCGTAGCTGTTGTTGTTCAAACGGCCTTCAAAATACACTTTGTCCCCTTTTTTTAAATAAGCGGCCATGTTTTGGCCCAGTTTGTTCCAGCCAATGACGGTGTGAAAATCCGCTTTGCTTTTCTTTTCTCCGCTTTTTTGGTCTTTCCACTTGTGGTTGGTGGCCAGGGTTACTTTTGTTACGCTTTGTCCGGAAGTTAAATTCTTGTTTTCCGGTTCTCGGGCAATGTTGCCGATAAGAATTACTTTGTTTAGATCCATAAGATTCATTTAATTATTAATATTTAAATGGGTAATTGTTGGAAGCCCGGGCTAACAAAATTAATGTTTAGCAAAAAGAAAATCATAGGCGAGCTCCCCTTGCTAGAGAAAATCAGCCCGAGCTTTTTTAAGTTGTCAACAGGTTTTTTGAGACGGCTCCCTACTTGTCGTATCTCAAATTGCCTTGTTTTGATGCGGAGGAAAACTTCTTCCGCAATTTTTTTCAAAAAAAACAGAGACGTCCCTAAAAAGGGAACGCCTCTATTTTCTGAAATAATCTTAGCAAAAATTAAATGGATGTCAAATATTGAATCATTTATTCCTCCACTTAAAATAATCTTGATCCTCTTCCATGATCTTTTTAAGATTATCGCGGATGAAATCAGCTTTGTTTATCTTGCCATGCTGGCTTTTCCAGTTTAAATAGTTCTCTAAGGACTCTGTCATGCGTAAAGTGTATTTAATATTAGGTACTTCGGCGATCTGCAGAGTGGGCTTGATGCTTTTTACGAATTTATAAAGCGTGTCTTTTAAATTATTCTTGCAATAACTCTTTATTTGAATACTACGCGGCACATTTTTACGGCGTAAATACATAAGCAAAGGCCTGGGCGGATTGCTCTTTTCAAAGAAGCATAGGGTTTCCTTCTGAAGCAAAATAGCTTGAGCCAATAAATAATTTATCTGCGCGTCGGCTTTGGTGATTTCCAATAATAAGCCGTCTACGCGTTCCAGCGGATTAATATTAATCTGATCCCAAGTATCCATGGGGCCCGCGTCCTGCGGTTTTTGCCATAGCTGCACTCCGCTTTTCACTAAGAGGGTGGCGGCTTCGGTTTTTTGCGGATCTTGCAGATAAATAATCATATTAAAATTCTCCGGCTAAATTCTGCCCCATTAATTTTTTTACCTTCTTAATATCGCTGGTTTGCCCCAAAACCCAAACAAACTTGGCTACGGCTGTTTCATAATTGATTCCGGAGCAAATAAAAACATTATCCGATTTTATTTCCGTGCCCTGGGAATAAACGCATACGGGAATATGCTTCGGTAAATTGTAGCGGCTGGGGTAAAGTTGTTCTTGAAATCCACGAATAAAAATACCGGCGTAATCTTTATTAGCCAAATCAGCTTCGCTTTCCGGGTGTACATCCAATATTTTAACGCGGCTGATAAATTTACCGTTGAATTCCGGATCATTCTCATGCCTTTTTTTCACGTAATTATTTAGGTGAATGCCAAATTGGATCCTGGCTAAAGAATGCTTTTGAAAAAAAGAAAGATATTTTCCCGGATCATCCCAATTGAATTTAGCTTGCGTAGCGCGCACCAAATGATTACCAATAACCACGCCCACTTCGGAATTATCCATGGTGGCGATCTGCACGGCGTTGATGAGCCCGGATTTAATAGCTAAAGTTTCGAATTCTCCGAAACTAATGGGCTTTTTTTTCTGTTGAAAAAAAATTTGCTCGTTTTCCTCAGGCAAGGCCGGGCCAGTAAATATAATGGGCTTGCCCGTGTTCTGCGCCATAAAAGCCAGCAAAGAACTGGTGTAAACGATATTATCTATGCTATGCGTTATTACAAAGCCGTCGTATTTTTTATAATTATCTTTGATAATAGTTGTTAGCCTGCCAGCCAAATCCCAAGGCACATCCGCACCCGCGCCATGCCATACAAAATACGGTTCCACTTGCGCCATCATTTGCAGCTCAAAGGAATTGGAAATCCACTTTTTTAACATGGCCAAATTAAAATCCGGCCCAAAGGTGGTGCCTCCGGCGTAGAGCAAACAGATTTTTTTCTGGCTTAAAGATTGCATATTTCTCTTATTTTTTTCAATTCTTCCACAGCTTTTTTAAGACGGCGCTATTATTTATAATCTCTATTTTAACCAATATATACAAGCTTTTTCTTAAATATTTGTTTATTTTTAGAGACGGCGCTGGTTGATTGACGGCTCTATAAAATCATCATATCATCCCTTTGTCTTTCTAGTCCAGATGTCCTGGGCAAGAAAGCGTTATCACACGCAACTCAAGGAAACACGCCAATGTTGCGCTCGTTCTTCGACACCATCATCTGCCTCGCGCTCCTCAGCGCCTGCGCCCCGACCGACACCGACAACCAGGAGCCTCTCGAGGACACCGACAACAACGAGTACACCTACACCAACGAGCCGGCCATCGAGTCCTACCCGCTCAACCTCTCGGACAACGACTACGGCCCCGCCCTCGACGAGGAGGATCTCTACCTCATCGAGCAGGTCTACGGCGACATGTCCAAGGAGGAGTGGGAGATGCTCCTCGACGACCTCGCAGAGCTGACCGAGGAAGAGCTGCAGGAGTGGCTGGCCATCCTCGCCGAGGATCTCAGCGAAAACTCCACCATGAAAATTGCCTCCTGCTCCGGCTACTACGGCAGCCGCATCGGCTACGGCTGGTTCCCCTACTCGAGCACCTCCACCTACCGCAACCTCTGGACCACCAACTGCTACTTCCGCGGCGCGCAGTGCGGCAAGGACTACATCGCAAGCTTCTGGATGGGCCCGGACTACCGTGGCGACCAGAGCGACCTCGTGGCTTATGCCTCAACCACCTCGGCACGGCTCTATCTGTTCTACAGAGGAGGATACTCGGGGGAAATCTATCAGGGCGGATCGTACTACAACTTTTACGCCTGCTGGCCATGGGAAATTGGCGGTCTCATCGACAAGGCCCAGCTCAAGCAGATCTACTGATGATTCTGAAGATCAACGAGAAACGCAGGGGTAAAGAGAAGTGCTTAAACTTTACTTCTTTGCCTCTGCGTTCCAATCATTTGATAATAGATAGATTGACATTATTTATAATTTTGTTAGCATACCTATGTATTCTAGGTATTAATAAATAATTAAAATTATTATGCACAAAGAAATTAAAAAAGATGAACGGAAGGATGGAAGCATAAAAAAAATATTTAAAATTTTATTAAATATTTTTTCCATTGCCCTCATTTTTTATTGTTTATTGGCAACAATTTTAATCTGGTTGCTTGATAAACAAATTATCTCTTCAGTAATTAACATTACTAAAACATCCCCTGCTTTTGTCATTATTATGCCAAAAATGCTAATTGAATTGTTATTTTTAATTATACCGCTAACTATCTTTCAATTATTTGATATTGTTATATGGTTCTGGTTTATAGGCATAATTCTGTTTATTATACTTGGTTTAACCTGCTTTTCTTTCATTAAAACCATTATAAAGAATAAAAAAGAGAATAAATTAACATTCATCAATTTTCCTTGGATTAAATTAACTTTGGCGGTCTGGTTAATGAGCATTTTATTTTTTGGGTCAACGGGAACACCATCTCTAAGATGGAGCCAGCCGGTTATAAAAGTCTCTCGAAATATAGAAGTAACTCAATTTGGTCCTATATATAATTTTGTTAAATATACTAATCGTGATGACGGCTTTTTCAAATATTCAATCAATATAAATATAGATAATAAATTTAGTGTGCAGCAGATAAAAAATTCCAATAAAATTTCTTTATATAATATTATTAATGGATCAAAACTTAAGAAAAATAATAATTCTACGGCAATAGCAGAATATTCGGGAGATGAAACATTGCCAGCCGACATTAAGTGCTATGCCAATAATAATACTCAAAATAATTATATATACCTAAAAAACAGATGCAATGAATTATGGTATAAAGAAAAACTAATATTTAAAACTAAAGAATGGCCTGTTTGGGTAAAACGAGTCGAAATAAATAATGATAATACCAAGCTTTTAATTCATATTTATCCCGGATATGTTACTCCCGAATCTGTATTTTTAGTCACACTATAATTGTAATATGAAAATTATCGTTCTTAAATCAATTATTACAATCATTTGTTCTTTTTTTAGCGGGTTAATAATGTTTATATTACCAAGCCACTTTATACCCATATCTCCGGATAAATGGTACGACGATCCTTTTATATTCATACTATTTGGCATGATACTTGGGGCATTAATAGGATGGTGGCTGAGTGATAAAAATATTTTGCGAGCTGCTATTGGAATTTTTTTGTATTTGATTGTCATATTTCTATCTTTTAATACTTTTACCAGTACCTTAGGATATGTATTATCTTTGCTTGCTTTAATTTCAATCGCGGTTTTTGTAGGTATTGCCCAGAAAAAATAATATTAATTTGACATAATTTTTATTTTTGCTAACATACCTATGTATTCTAGGTATTATCAAATAATTAAGCAAAAATATGCTAAATAAAGAACTGCTAAAAGGCTTCTCCCCCATTATCATCCTCTCCGTTTTAAGCGATGAAGCAAAATACGGGTATCAAATTGTGAAAGACATTAAAAAGAAAAGCGACAAATCATTAAACATCGCCGAAGGTACGCTTTACCCGCTTTTACACAAGTTGGAAAAAGAAAAAATGCTTTACTCTTTTTGGCAAGAAGCCGGTGGCAGGAAAAGAAAATATTACGCGCTTTCGGCCAAGGGAAAAAAAGCATTAAAAACGCAAAAGAACGACTGGCAATTATTTTTAAAAACCATGCATCAGGTTATCGATTAATTTTTATGTTTTTATATAATCTTTGGCAAAAAACATTCTTGCCGGAAATAGATGATGAACTGGACGCTCATTTAAGCGAAGCCATGGATTTTTATTTAGAGCAAGGAGTTGATAAAAAAGAAGCCCATAAAAAAGCCCTGGCAGATTTCGGGGATCGTTCTTTGGTTATCAAGCAATTATTAAAAGAAAATATTTCATCTTATTATAATTTCTTGGCAACGATTTCTTTTTTATTGTGCGGCGTTATATTTATTGCCGGTTTTATTTTTTCTCATTCGGATTTTCTCATTAACGCCTTTTTTCTAAAATTTATATATATTTGGGCCATTTTCGCTTTAATGCTGATCGGCCTGTATTATGTTAAATTTATTAATAATTTTTGGGGCGCTTTTAAAAATAAAACTTTGCTGGCGATTTTTTCTTTTATATTTATTTATAACTTTATTATTGTTGTTTTTTATGATATTGATGCCATAGAAATAATAATGCAAAACACCCTTCTTCTAACGCCATTGTTAGCGTTGGCTTTCATCGGTAAAAAATATTCAAAACAATATCTATTCAGATTAGAAAAAATTATCTTTGTTATCATTACTCTTTGCACGGTTGCTCAAAAATCCGTTCTTAGCAGCTTGGGCAGTATTAAATGTTTATTCATAACGCCGGATAAATTATCTTCCGGCGCTTCTTCTTTTTCTTCATGCCAGCAATTATCTTTTTTCAGTTGGAATCTTTTGCCGTTTTGGTTAATCGCAGGGGCTTCTATAGGAATGCTTCTATTTTTTCTTTTTAATTATTTAAAAAGCAAACAAAACATAATAAACAAAATCTTTATCGGCTTAACCAGCACAGCCATGATTGTCTGCCCCATATTTCTTTTTGACAGCAATAACTACCATAAAGTGGAAATCATTAATTGGCAGCCGGAGATTATTCAAGCTTACCGCGATATCTTAGGCCGAGATCCGGAAGAGAAAGACATGGCTTTTTACGCTGAACATGAGACTTATTTATACATGGACAGAATCAAAGACACTTTATATCAATCTCAAGAAAGAGAAATAAAAATTAATCTGATTTATCAAAAAATATTAAAAAGATCGCCCAGCGAAGAGGAGCTAAGCAGATATATAGAAAATAGAATGAGTATTAAAGAAATTAGAAACGAACTGCGAAATTTATGAAGTATGCTAAATATATTATTACATGTTCTTTCCTGATAATCTGCTTGCCTTTTTTATCCAAAGCTGAAGAGACTAATGCTATTGTCTCCTTTATCCCCCAAGAAATCGACGACCAAATAATTTACCCCTCCCGTTTTGTCATTCCTGAAGTAAAAACTTTTCATTACTTATCTTACGACTCTGTTAAGATTAATCCCGCTTGGGCGAATAAAGGTTATTATTTTGAAATATGGAATGATCAGAATCGTCCCCTGCCGGATTATAAAGCGAGAAAGCTGGAAACCGATATCATTGATTTAAGCCGCGTTGATGCCACGCAGACAAAAGCCATCCGCATAGTGATATTCATTCCGGATAATAAAGAAGCGCTGGCTCCGGGCGATTTTGCTTTTAGCTGGCAATCGGGTTTTGATTGGCGCTTGTTGGTTTTTACAATATTCACCAGCCTACTGATAATATTAATAATAATTTTTTCTATTTATTATCGCCTTAAGCCTAAAGAGATTTTAAAGCTCACAAAAAAATTGAGTTTCAGAGGCAATATAGAAACCGATTCTAAAAAGCAAATAATTTTATTGATTTGGATAATAATAATTTTTGCGGGCATTTATGGGGTGGCTTTGGGTTATTTTATGGGAGGAATACAAATACTCTATGTTCTGATCAAACTGCCGCTTCTATTCATTGGATCTTTATTCATTTCCTTTATTACCGCTTATGTTTTGAATTTATTATTGGGAGGAAAAGAAAAAGCAACGGCGGTATTTATCAATGCTTTAAGCGCCTTGGCCATTACTTCATTGATTCTCGCTTCGTTGGCGCCGGTATTATGGTTTATGATAATTATCCCAAATAAGCACGACATTATAGTTTTTATTAATGTTTTATTTTTCGGCATTGCCGGTTTGATTGGAGCTTTATTTTTCTATAAACAAAGCCGTAATAAAAATATACTGGGTTTCCTGCTGTGGCTGTTTTTATATGGATTAGTGGCTCTGCAATTATCTTGGTTGCTGCGCCCTTGGGTGGGATTAATGGAAAATGTGGATATAGCCATTCCCTTTTTGCGCCTTTACGATGGTAATGTGTTTGTGGAAATATTCAATATAATAACCCGCGCGGGAAGCGGGCACGCAATTTAATTAATTAATATATTTATGAAAACATCAATCATTAAAACATTACTAAAAAACAAACAAGAAATCTACGAGTACTTGTTTCACGAAGAACGCTGGAATAAACTGACAATAAAATTATTGCTTATCAGTTTATTTGGCATTGCCTTCTATGGCTTGGTTATGGGAACTTATGTGGATGAGTGGCAACATTGGTTTAAGATCAGTTATAAAGCCATTCTATTAATATACGGTTCCATTATTTTATGCGTACCCGCCTTGTATGTTTTTACCAGTATTGCCGGCTCTAATCATACTTTAAAACAAATTGTTTTTTTGCTTTTAGGCGCCTTAGCCACAGTAGGAATTGTTTTCACTGGTTTTTTACCTATAGTTTGGTTCTTCACTTTTTGTACCAAAGATATTGTTTTTATTCGCGTAATGCACGGAGCAATAATTTTCTTAAGCTTAAGCTTCGGTTTATTTTATTTTCAGCAAGGCATGAATTATCAACCAGATAAAATAAAAAAACACGGCTATTTTGGTGTTTTATTTTTATGGATGTTAGTTTTCTCAGCGGTTCTTTTGCAAATGGCGATAAAATTATCACCTTGGTTTAACAGCTTCAAAGGTTGGTGGTAAAATTTTGTCCACAAGATTATTGCGACGGCGCTAAAAAATATTAGTTAATAATTATGGATAAACATGAAATAATCTACTTTTTAGCGACGGCTCTGAATTTTGCGCAATAATATTTTCTAATTTAAAATATAAGCAACGAATCGACAATCTAAAAGGAAAGCTCGAGGGAAAATCGGGCAAGATCCCTACCATCTTGTTTACCCGATTCTCCCTGGGGCAACCTGGGATGCTTCTGCTCCACTCTCCGGCTGTTCGGAGGGAATGGGTATTAGCATCTAGTTCATTGGAGCGAACGAACCTTGAAAACGTACATCGCCATCCTCCTGAGCCTCGCGCTCACGGGCTGCGTGCCCGAGAGCACCGACGACAACACCGAGCTCGCGTTCGACACGGCCTACGACAACACCGAGAGCGTCGCCGACGGCAACTACACCGTCACGATCTCGGAAGACGAGGCCAAGCGCAGCGCCATGTTCGGCCTCGACGAGGACATCTACTCAGCCACTTCTACCATCGTGGGCCCCCTCCAGTACCGCAACGAGTGGATTCCCGCGTACGAGGTCACGGTCAACGGTGGAGACCACATCATCCTCCGCTACATCGATGGGAACGACGGCACCCTGCTCCAGGACATCGACGCCTACCACGAGATCCCGACCATGAACGAGGTCGATCTGCCGGAAGACGTCATGGCGTCCTACTACACGTCCTGCCCGTCCGGCTGGCCCCTGTGCATCGCCAACCCGTCGTCCATCACCTTCTACAGCCAGAACGACCCGAGCTGGAAGTATGACCTCCTCGGCAACAGCAGCACTTCCACCATCGGCGGATACGGCTGCCTGCTCTCGAGCTACGCCATGGAGATCTGCAAGAACGGGCACGGGTGCTACACGCCCAAGCAGCTGAACGCCTACAAGACCTGCTTCTCCGGCGATCTCGTGATCAACTCCTGCATCGCCAGCAAGGTCGGTGCCTCCTACTCCACCATCAGCCTGGCCTCGCTCTGGGGCAAGATCGCCTCCGGTGTTCCCGTGGTGGTCTACGGCAAGTCCTCCTGCATGGGCGGCAGCTACCACGCCCAGATGATCTGGGGCCACGACGGCTCCCGCTACTGGACCAAGGACCCCTGGTACGACTGGACGAACCAGGACCAGGCCATGTGCGTGTCGTCGCCGAGCTATCGCGTCATCCACTAGAGATG
Organism: Patescibacteria group bacterium; assembly: GCA_041660885.1. GTDB lineage: Bacteria > Patescibacteriota > Patescibacteriia > UBA9570 > JAHJKD01 > JBAZVM01. Next base: position 39,800 of record JBAZVM010000007.1, read on the forward strand.
CACGATATGTTCGCTCACAAAACGCAGGGGCAAAGGAAAGTGCTTAAAACTTTACTCCTTTGCCTCTGCGTTCCGACTCTATTTATCAATAATTAAATAAAGCTATGAAAAAAATTGTATTGTCAGCGATGTTTTTATCGCTTATGATCATGCCTTTTTCTACGTTTGCCAGCAAGCAAGTTACGCAAAGTTTCAAACACCCATTTACTTACCTTCCAATGAAAACAGGGGCCATGATTTTTACGCATGAACAAAAAAATTTCTACTACTCGCAGACTCCTGAAATCGCAGTAGATTGGAAAAAATATAAGTTAAGCTCCACCTTTGATTCAATTCAGGGAGAAGCCGTTCATTTCAAAAACTATACTTATGCTATCGGTGGAGACATATATAACAACGGTTATTCGCAAGATGAAACATTCGATAGAATTATTAGATTTAAAGATGAAAACCCGAAAAAAATAGAAACAGTAATAACCATAACGAATGAAAGTGGAGAGTATATTACTCCATTAATATATAATTTGGTTTCTTTTGAAGATAAACTATATACCTATACGGCTTTGGAAGAATTGCTTCAATCGTCCGATGGCACTGATTGGACTACCGTAGAAACAACCGGGCTGCCGAATAATAAAACTTTGGAACAGTTTATCGCCACTACCGATACATTATATGCCAGAATTGATAATACGATTTATTACACAAAAAATGGCGCGGATTGGCATAAATTAAATAGACAATTTTCCGGTGTTACAAACATTATGGTTTATAAAGACAAATTGTTTGTTAATAACAGAAACGAAAACAACGAATCTGATTTATTTAAATTAAAAAGCAACCATTTTATCAAAATTTGTTCAAATAAAAAGGGCTTTATTGATGCCACTAACTCTGCGTTGTTTTTAATAACCAACACTCTAACGGACGAAGAAATTAGCTATAAAATCTATAAGAGTACGGATGGTGAAAAATTCACTAAAGTGGCTAGTGGCGAAAATGCTATAACTTTTGATCCCATGGAAGTTAATGGGGAGACTCTTTTTACAATTAGTGGTTCTGAAAATACCAATACTTATTTATTAAGGATTTAAAATTTAAATAAAAAAGAGGCAACGGGAAGTGCTTAAACTTTACTCCATTGCCTCTTTTTCGTATTCTAGCAAATCAATTATTTTTTGCCCAGCTCTTCTCTTGGCGCACTAATAAATCTTCCGCCAATTCGGGATTAGCCATAATTTCTTTGGTAATTATCTCCATACGCGCGCTTTGCGAGCCTTTAATGAGAATGATATCGCCGCGGTGGATCTCATCCTGCACCGGACGGCTGGCTTCATTGGAAGTGGTATAGGAAAGAACCGTCCCCGCTGTCATGTTCTTTTCTTTGGCTGCCTCGGCCATATTTAGAGCTTTATCTCCTACGGTAATCAATATATCCACACCGCTCTCCGCTATGAAACGGCCGAGTTCTCGATGCGCTTTTTTTGAATTATCCCCCAGCTCTTCCATGTTTCCCAAACACGCAATCTTGCGGCCGGTTACTTGTACCTTAGATAAAACCTCTAAAGCTTTTTCACAGGCTAAAGGTGAAGAATTATAACTATCGTCTATTATTATAGTATCTTTAATTCCTTTTAATAAATTCATCCGGCCTTTAGGCGGCTTATAATTTTTTAGCGCCGCGGAAATCTCCACCAGATTCATTTTTAAAATTAATCCGCAGGCGATGGCGCAAAGAGCCGCGTAAACTTGGGGCTCGCCCAGCGCATTCATAATTTTAAACGGAACCGTATGGCCTTGGTAATTTACTTTAAAACTTATGCCCGCGCTTTCCTCGGCCATGGCTCTTTCCAAATCCAAAGTATAATTAATATCCGAAACTCTGATGAGCGCTTTTTCGTTTTGCCCAATGGTATATAAAGAAGCTTTGGTTTTTTCAACTAACAGTTTTAATGAGGCATCATCCGTATTAATAACGGCAAAATCATTACTCTTTAGATGGGTGATGATATTGGCTTTTTCCCTGATCAAATGTTCTACGTTTTTAAAGAACTCCAAATGCACGGGATTCTCGCCGACAGCCGTAATAATACCGATATGGCAAGGAGCCAGCTTGATTAAATATTTTATATCTCCGGGTTTGTCCGCTCCCATTTCCAGAACAATAACTTTCGGATAAGGCCAATAAATGGCTACAACCAAGGCTTTAAAAAATACCGCTAACCATAAAAAAATATTCCTACCGCCGGCTTTAGCGCCGATAATGGTAAGCGGAACGCCTATTTCATTATTATAGTTTTTAATATTGCGGCGCACTTTAAATTTTTCTTTAAGCACGGCGTAAATAGCTTCTTTGGTGGAAGTTTTACCCACGCTGCCGGTAACGCCAATAATCTGCGGCTTATAACGCCAGAGAATTATTTTAGCGAGATAGTATAGTATTATTTCTAATGCTTTCTTCATATTATTCCCTATCGGGCGGTATTTGATAATAATCTAAAATATATTCAGCGATATCGTGCCATATGGGCGCGACAGAACCTTCAGCCCAAGAAACATCTTGCGGTTCATCCATTTTTACCAGCATAATAAATTGCGGATTGGATATGGGGGCATAGCCCACGAAAGTATCCTTATGCCGAGAACCGGAATAACCCGAGCCGTCTTCCAAGGCAATCTGCGCCGTGCCTGTTTTTCCACCTATATAATAGCCCGGTATAGCCGCCATATAGGAGTGCCCGTTATCCACAACGTTGACCAGCATAGCAGATATAGTGGAAGCTGTCTGCTGGGAAAAAACTTGGCGCACAACAGTCGGTTCCGTTACTTCTTTATAGCCATTTGCTTTAACTTTTTCCGCAATAATATAAGGCTTCATTAATTTTCCGCCGTTCGCTAAGGTATTATACGCTGTAATAAGTTGAATAGGCGTAACTGTTATACCTTGGCCGTAAGAGGATGTGGCAGAATAAATATCTTTTAGCTGTTCCAGCGAGGAAATGTTGCCGGAATTTTCTCCGGCTAATTCTATCCCCGTTTCTTCGCCAAAACCCAAATTTTTTACATATTGATACCAAGCTTCATTGCCAATTTGCTGCACCGCGTAGATAGAACCTGTATTCAATGATTTCGCCAGTACATATTTCATATCCACCACGCCATGCGCGCCTTTTTCCGCGGTGTCGGAATTGCGTATGGTGTAATTAGCGATTTTCACATAACCTTTGTCTTCATAGGTGGAATAAGGAGTTATTTTTCCCATATCTATGGCCGCGCCCAAAGAAAAAGATTTAAAAACAGAACCGGATTCGTATTGATCCGATACCGCGCTGTCCATAAATACGCTTACTGATTCCACATCGGAATAATTATTCGGATCAAACGACGGAAAATTGCATAAAGCGAGAATAGCGCCGGTTGTAGGCTGCATAATAATAACAGTTCCTTGTTTGGCTCCATGTTTCTCTACGGCCTGCTGCAATTTATCGCAAGCGTAAAATTGAATATTTTTATCAATGGTCAAATACAAATCATCTCCGTCTTGCGCTTCTTCCGTAATTTTATCGCCAATGGCCAAGAAACGGCCGGAAGCATCCTTCTCGCTTAGCAAGTATCCCGGCGTTCCTTTCAACTCATCTTCGAAATATCCTTCCAGCCCATACTGCCCTACCCTGGCATCGTCTTTCACTCCCAAGAAACCCGTAAGATGCGCGGTGTACTCCGCGTTCGGATAATAGCGCCAAGCTTCGCTGGTAAAATCAACCCCTTCTATTTTCAAATCCTCTATGGCTTTTTTCTCGTAATCGGAAACGCGGCGCTTTAAAACTTCATAGGTGTCTTTTCTGTCGTTATCTAGCATTTTCGGTTCAAGCTTTTTATTTAATTCATCCTGGCTCATGCCAAGCAAAGGCGCTAAATCCTTTACCGCTTGTTCGCTGTTTTCTATCAGCCACGGATTGGCATAGACAACGGCTAAATCTTGGTTGGCCGCTATTTTGTAGGTACTTTCCGCGCTCAACGGATCGCGCACGTAAATTTCTCCACGATTGGGAAATAAATCTTTATATAAATCATGATTTTGCGAAGCCAAAGCCGCGTAAAAATTATGCTGCCAAACTTGCACATAAGCCAGACGCATAATAATAATGCCGCCGACGATAAAAAAAATAGCGCAGAGCACTTTCAAACGATCAGCCGCGGCCGGCGCTTTTTTTATTTTATGAGAAGAATAATGAAATCTATTTTTAAAAAATTTTTTGATCATTCACTTAAAGCCACGGAAGGTTTGCCAGAGAGGTATTCCGCATCTGTTACCGGTTCCAGAGTAAAATTTTCGCTGACTTGCTTTATATTGTCCATTGATTGCAGGCTTTGCACGTGTAAATCTAATTGCTTATTTTGGCTTGAAACCGCGGCCAGCTGATCCTGCAATTGATCCAAGGCAAAACCATCGGCCGAAGTATCATTCACCAAGCCGATATAAGAAACGAATAACGCGATAATAATAGCGACAAAAGCGATATTTAAAACAAAATAATTCAAAGAAATCCTATTATACCAATGCTGGGCCTTTGGTGCGGCTGTTTTTTGGCAATTCAGTTTAGAAAACCGGAAAAATTTAGACATCTTATTTTAAATTTTAGCTATTACTCTTAATTTAGCGCTGCGGGATGGAGGATTATCCTCTATTTCCTTAGGGCTGGGAGTAACAGGTTTCTTGGTTAATAATTTAATTTGCTTCTTGTGGTGGCAAACGCACATGGGAACATCGGGCGAACACAGGCAGTCTTTGCTTTCCTGCCGGAAAAAATTCTTTACGATTCTATCTTCTAACGAGTGGAAAGAAATTATCGCCAACCGACCCCCTGGTTTTAAAAGCCTTAAGGCGGAAGGCAAGAACTGTTGCAGGTTATAAAGTTCGTCATTTACGGCTATGCGCAAGGCTTGCCAAGTGCGAGTGGCCATGTGAATTTTCTTCGGCTTCCTCTGCCCTTGGTAAGCCTCGGCCACGATTTTTAAAAGATCCGATACTTTTTCTATTTTTTTTGTTTTTCTATATAAACAGACACGACGAGAGATTTTTTTAGCCAGCGGTTCTTCTCCATACTCTTTCAATAAACTGCATATTTCTTCTTCGCGGTAAGTATTCAGAATGTCCGCCGCTGTTAGCGGACCATCCTCATTCATTCTTAAATCTAAGAGCTCATCAGGTTTTTGAAATGAGAAACCGCGTCCTGCGTCTCGGATTTCATAACTAGATACCCCAAGGTCAAGTAGAATAGCAGATACTTTTGATAAAAATTCCAGTTGCTTCCCATAAAATTCGATCTTGGCAAAACTATCGTTAATTAATTTAAACTGGTTGCTGACTAGGCTTAGCCTCTCCTGGCTGGCCTTGATGGCCGCTTTGTCTAAGTCTAGCCCCAGTAAAAAACCATTCGGTTTTATTTTTTTTAATATCTCCCGAGAATGCCCTGCTCCGCCAATGGTGCCATCTATTGCTATATCTCCCGGTTGAACATTTAAATAATCTAGAACTTCCTTTAAAAGAACAGGGGTGTGCTGGAATAGCATGGCTTTAAACGCCTATCTCCCCCAATGCTTCGGCAATATCGCTGCTATCTTTTTCCGTACCCTTTTTATAAGCCTCCCATTTCGTTTCATCCCATATTTCCAGACGATTATACAAACCGGCGATAACGGCTTTCTTTTTTATGGCCGCGAAATGGCGCAAATATTCCGGCAGAATGATCCTTCCTTGGCCGTCCAGCTCTACATCCATAGCGCCGGCTAGCATTAAGCGGGAAAAAGCGCGGGTATTGGCTTTGGAAATAGGCAAAGTGGCCAGTTTATCCGCTAATTTCTGCCATTCTGTTTTGGTATATAAAAATAAGCAGTTATCAAGCCCTCGGGTAACTACTGCTCCTTTGGTGAAATCTTTTCTAAACTTAATCGGTACCGCTAAGCGGCCTTTTTCATCTAGATTATGGTTGTATTCGCCAATAAACATATTTTCTCTTTATAGTTATGCACTTTTAGGGGTTGTTGTCCCCACTTTTATCCACTTTTTTAGTAAGTATCCCCATTATACACCACTTTGATAAACAGGTCAAACACTTAAAACCACAAAAAAATACCCCTTTTTAGGGGTATTATGTCAAATTTTGTGGATAACTCAGTCTTTTATGGGCAATTTTATGTAAAAGGTGGTTCCTTTATCTTTTTCAGATTCAAACCACACTTCCCCACCATGTTTGAGTATGATGCTTTTAACTATATATAATCCGAGGCCGGAACCGGTTGGCTCTTCATTGATAGCTCTTTTTCCTCGATAAAAACGCGTGAATAATTTTACCCCCTCTTCATCAGTGATCCCGATGCCGCTATCCGCCACTTTAATGATAATATTCTTATCTTTGGTATAGGCTCCTAGAATTACCTTTCCTCCTTTGGCCGTATATTTTACGGCGTTGTCCAGTAAATTCTGGACGCACATATTTATTTTCTGCAAATCAACCCTGATCAAGGGCAATTCACCTTTGGGTTTTTCCAGAATCAAAGTGATTCCTTTTTGTTTGGCGTTTTCCACGTAATGATCGTATAATTTTTCTAAAACTTTATCGATGTAAGTGGGTTCTATTTTGAAAGGCAGTTTATCGCGGTCTATTTCCGTGATGCCGAGCAGATTATTCATCATGCTGATCACTTCATTGGAGCGCTGGAATCCCTTTTTTAGAAGATCGTTCTGCTCGGTACTTAATTTGCCTACATCGCCGTCTAAGAGCATTTTCATCATCCATTTAATACTGGAAAGGGGCGTGCGCAATTGATGCGCGGCCGTGGAAATAAAATCGGATTTCATTATTTCCAGTTCTTTATCCGCCGTGATATCCCTGATCAGAATGATGTAGCCATTAATTTTTTTCGCGCGATCATGAAGAATATGGCAATGCACGGAATAAATGTAATGATTAATATCATCGTTTATCGTAATTTCTTGGCTGGTATTTTTTTTCTTTTCTATGGACGCCATGATAAACTCCGATATCGGATTAAAACACGGCCTAAACAATTCGGCATTTATTAATTTGTTATCAATCAAACCCGGTTTTATGCCGAATATTTTTACCGAAGCGACATCGTTTATCAAAATTACTTTATTAGCGGAATCTAAAGCTATAACTCCATCCGTGATATTGTTCAAAGTGACGCTGACTTTATCGCTTTCCTCTACTATTTCGTCTTCCCTCAAGCGCATCAAGTGCCCGATAAACGCCGCGAATAAAGAGACAATAATAATCAAAGCCACCACGATCATGGAATTCTGTATGGTAAGAGCCGGATTTAAATAAAAACCGGGGTCCAAACTAAAGCGCCAAAAATGCGGAATGATTCTTTCATATTCCAAGAAAATCATGACAATATAAAGCATGCTCGCGGTGAGGGAAAACATGATAATTTCCAGCGCCTTGAATAATAAAATAGCCGTGGCAATGGTAATGAAATAAAATAAAAAGGCGTAGCTTTCCACTCCGCCGGTCATATAAATCAAGGCCGTATACATTATCTGGTCTATCAATATCTGCATAACGCTAACAATATATAATTGCCTGTCGGAATAATGCTTTTTATCGCGTTTCAAATAAAAATAAAAGCAGGCGTTATAACCATAACCAATAAGCAACAATAAAAAAATAGAAAGATCGAAATGAACCACATTTAAAAAAGTAATCTGCAGAACGCCCAGCAAAGCCAAGCCCGTATGTATAGCCCAGCGGCTTAAGACGATGCGGCGTAAAGTGGAAAGCAGGGCTTGCTTTTTATCTAGCATAATTTCTTTTTTGGTTTTGTTATTGTTGGAGCGCTTTTATAAGCGGGATTGATCGCTTTTACGCTCTTTATTCTCTTGATGTTCTTTAAAGTTTTTTTCAAATCTTTAAATTGCTTTTTTGATAAATTATAAATCGGTATTTTCAAAGCATAAGCCCAAGCATTAACAAAAACAGCTAGCAAGCGCAGGGATGTGAATGTCCCCTCCCCTTGATAGATAACTAATCCCGTAATATCTGATGGAACGACTTTGTGTTCTTTTAAAAATTTATCCGCCAAATATAATATCTTTTCCCCTTCATCAAAACGCAAAACAAACTTTTTTTGTTTAAAAAAATTATAATCAGCTAATGCCATGTAGAGCTGATCTTTTTTATAATTACTTATAATTAAATTCATGAAAATAATATATTGATAACACCATTATTATAGCATATATCCGCTCCTTTTATTATAGGCGGATTCTTGCTATAATAATCAGGTTAAAAAACTTAATTATTATTAAAGCTTTATTATGGTGAACATTCCCAAACCGCAAAAGAAAAAATTCTATAAAAAATGGTGGTTTTGGCTTATTATGGTGTTTTTATTGATAGTCGCCTTGGGCGCGTATGGCGGTTATTACACTATGCAACAAGTAAAAAATGCCGCCAATTCCAATTCAGAGCAGGAAGCGACCGCGGAGATTAAGGACTTAGTTAAAACCGTATCTTTGGAAGGAAAAATCCAATCAAAAAAAGAAGTGGCTTTATATTTTGGCGCAAGTGGAGAAGTGATCGAAACTCATGTACAAATCGGCGATGTGGTGAAAGAAGATCAATTGCTAGCTAAAATCGATGCCGACGGATATCCCGCCAGCGCTAAAGAAATAAAAGCGCCGTTTGCCGGTGTAATAACAAACATTAATATTTTCGATGATATGTTGGTAACTCCGCAAACCGCGGCCATTACTTTATCTAGCGAGGAGACGGAAATATCAGCCACGGCTTCGGAGAATGAAGTGCTTGATTTAAAAGCCGGGCAAAAGGCCACTATTACTTTTGGCAGCTTGCCCGATGTTTCTTTGGAAGCCACTGTAATTTCCGTAGCTGAAGAAAAAACCGAAGCCTCCAGCATGGCCGTGAGCGCCGCAGCGAGTGCCGGCAACAGCGGTTATGAAATCAAATTAGATTACAGCAAGCCAAGCGATTTAATTTTAAAAAGAGACTTAAGCTGCGACATTGAAATAGTCGCCGCGGAAAAGAAAAGCGCTTTGTCCATTCCTTTGGCAGCCGTTAAATGGGAAGACTCGCAAGCATATGTGAATATTAAAAACGGAACAACTACGGAAAAAAGAGATATTAAGCTTGGCTTTGAGGGAGATGAGAATACGGAAGTTCTAGAAGGTTTGAAAGAAGGAGAAAAAATCATCATGTTCTCCGCTGAAGACTTAAGCACCAATTCTTCCATGTTTTAAAATATGAAGCATCCTTATTTGATAGAAATCGAAAATTTGGGCAAAAGCTTTTGGCTGACGGAAACCAATTGCCTGCATGCTTTGAAATCCGCCAATTTGAAAATTAAAGAAGGTGAATTCATTGCCATTATGGGGCCATCCGGTTCGGGCAAGTCCACTTTAATGAATCTGCTGGCTTTTTTAGATTACCCCACTTCTGGCAAGTATTATTTCGGGGGCAATAACATTACCAGCTTTGAGGAAGACTACCAAGCCGAGCTGCGCAATTCCGTGATCGGCTTTGTTTTTCAGCAATATAACCTGCTCCCCCGCACCACGGCCATAGATAATGTTCGTTTGCCTCTGATCTACACCGGCCTTTCTAAGAAAAAGCAGATCATTAAAGCAAAAGAAGCTTTGGCTAAAGTCGGTCTTTCCGACCGCCTCTACCATACGCCGGCTGAACTTTCCGGCGGGCAACAACAGCGCGTTTCTATCGCCCGCGCGCTAATAAACGACCCGAAAATTATTTTTGCGGATGAACCCACAGGCAACTTAGACAGCCAATCCGGCTACGATATTATGGAGCTCTTCATCGCGCTTAACAAAGAAGGCCGCACCATTATTATGGTTACGCACAGCGAAGATGTGGCCAAATTCGCGCACCGCGTTATAAGAATTAAAGACGGAAAAATTATATGATTTTAGCAGAAAATATAAAAACCGGCTGGCACCAGCTGATGCTGAATAAAGGCAAAAGCTTTTTAACCATGTTAGGCATTATTATTGGCATTTTTTCCGTAATCTATATGATGACCATCGGCCAATCCGTGAAAAACTTTTTAATATCGCAAATTGAATCGATCGGTACCAATACTATTATGGTTATGCCCACCAGCGTTATGGAAGGCGAAACCGTGGGCCAGAAAGATTTCAGCTTAACTATGGATGACGTGGAAGCGTTGCGCGAATCCGAGTTGGCTTCCCATTTGGAAGCCGTCTCCGGCATGGTTTCCTACACGGGCAAAGCCACTTATGAATCTGCCAAAAAAACTTATGATGTTTATCTTTCCGGCTTGCATCCGGATGGTAAAATTGTCAGCAATTATAAATTAATCCAGGGCCGTTTTTTCACTCAAGCGGAATACGATCAAAACGCCCGAGTGATGGTGCTATTGGAAAACGACGCGGAAACCCTATTCGGAGATAAGAATGCCGTAGGGCAAGAATTAAAAGTTGATGATAAAAAATTCACTATAATCGGGGTGCTAGAAAAACAATCTTCCATGCAGCCGTCTATGGGCTATATCCAGCCGGTCGTTCCGCTAACCACGGTTCAATCGTTATTCAATAATAATTCCAAAGACGTTACTTACATCTTGGCTAAAGTAGATGATAAAAATAACATACCGTCCACCGTGGCCGCCATGAAAAATATTTTAAACCAAAGGCATCCAACCGGCAAAGGAGAAGACGCGCCAGTGGAAGTGCAGAGTATGGATTCTTTCTTATCTATATTCAATAATGTTCTGCTCGGCATTCAGCTTTTCTTAAGCCTTATCGCCGCCATCTCGCTTTTGGTGGGCGGCATCGGCATTATGAATATCATGCTTATGACCGTGAAGGAGCGCACCAAAGAAATCGGCTTGCGCAAAGCCATTGGCGCCAAGCGCTCTAATATTCTTGTTCAATTTCTGGTGGAATCCGTAGTCATCACCATTATCGGCGGCGTTATCGGCATAATCGCCGGCATTGCGTTTTCCGCCATTACCGTATTTATCGTAAATTTGGCCATGCCCGATTGGGGAGTATTTCTTTCCATCTCCTGGATCGGCGTAATATTAAGCTGCACGGTTTCCATTTTAACCGGCATCCTTTTCGGCCTCTATCCGGCCATCAAAGCCTCCCGCCTCTCCCCCATTGAGGCGTTGAGGTATGAGTAAAATTATTTAGAATGATCGATTGTTATGGCAGATCGACCAATCTATGCGTGTTTCCGGAATAAGTATTATCGAGCAAACTAATCTCGGAATTCTTTAAGCGGATGGCAGTGCCATTCTTAATAAAATTATTGCGCCAGCAAACATTGTCTGCCGCTGAATCCTTCAAGCTGATGCCTCGCCCGTTACTGCGCAAGGTGCTGTCTTTTACGGAAAGGCCTGTTGTGTCTAAGCCGCGCACTCCGGCTTTGGTGTTATTTTTAATAATGGAATTACCTACATCAAGTGTGCTGTTCTCATGAGCGAATATTCCGTAAACTTCGCTATTGTTAATAGTCTGCTCCCAAACTTCAACAAAAGCTCCTTCTTCCAAAATAACGCCGTATCTATCCGCGTTTCTTAAAAACCCATATTTGATATCCGCGATACCGCCATCTAACACCCTCACTCCGTAATTTTTATCCGTGGCGTTTAAAATCAAATATTGCAATTCCAAGTCCGCTCCCGCTGAAACAAGCACCTTTCCCTTTATGATAACTTCAGTATTATTTAGAGAATTTCCGGTTAAGACAACTTCTATATTTTCGGGAATGGTTAGATCTTCTTCGTATGTACCCGCGTCAATGCTGACATAATCTCCCGTTTGGACATTATCAAGAGCCGCTTGAATGGTATGATAATCATCCGAAGCGTCGCTGCCTACCACCAGGCTTTCCGCTTGAGCAACTAATCCCAAGCCCAGCATTAAGACGCTGCAAAGAACAATTTTTTTTAATTTTTTCATACTTTTTTTATTTAATATTTTAATATTGCGGTAATCTAAGCGTCACTCTTGGCAAGGACATCTCATTTTCTTCCAGAGCCTTATTGGTAACGACTTCCGTAAACCCGCACGCGGAAAATTGTTTGTAAGCGGAAGTGGATTTTGAAGCTTCCAGATGAGAGCGACCTTTTTCTCTGGCAGATCGATATGCCGATGAACTTTCTTCGCCCAATATTATGGTAATAATGGTGATATCCGGATTATTTATTAAAGCCTGCAAATGCATTAAAGTGCCCACGGCCGCTTCTTTATCCATAACTCTTATAAGTTCCCCTTCTAAAACTCGTTCTTCCGCGTCATTAAACACAGAAAATGTCATGCGGCCCATGGTGTTATCTTTATTGTCTTTGGCAATAATGGTATTGCCGTTGATAATTATTTTATAATCCAATTCTTTTTGCAAATTATTAAAAAGAAAAACCCAAGTTTTTTTTCTTTCGTCTATCGCCGCTTTTCTTAATCTTCTTCCTAATTTTTCACCTGCAGACATTTTTTCCATATACCTCATACTACCAAAAACAGCCTTGAATATCAAGGCTGTTTTTTTAGAAAAAGTTTTACTATTTTACGGTAATGGTAACGGCTTTGGAATCGGTGCGCGCGTATTCATGAGCGAATTTATGGCGCGGTTTCCATGTCATGCGATATTTATGAGTATTGTTAGCAGCAAAAGAAAAATGTACTTTCCCCAAACTATTGGTATTTTTAATGGATTTTATCTGCCATTTGGTGCCATGTTTCTGATACAAGATAACTTTTTTATTCTTTAAAAGTTTCTTGGTGGTTTTGTCCTTCAAAGTAGAAGATAATCTCACGGCAGCGCCCTCGCTCACATGCCTGTTAGACATGGATTTAAAATGCGCTTTAGACTTTAAGGAAAACAAACCATGCTCGCTGCCCACCACTAAGCCATCAAAAACCAAAGTGTTGAAAGTTTCCGATTTTAGCCCGGTATAAAGCACGCCCCAAGTTTCCCCAAGGTCGCTGGATTTCAGCAATATGCCATGGGATTCATCATCGCGGCAAGAAACATACAAAGTATTCGGAGTGGTAGAGTTCTGAATGGTGATAGAGCTGAATTCATAATAATCCGTTAAGCCATCAATCTTTGTCCAATTAGCGCCAGCATCGATTGATTTATAAAAACCATCTTTACCTTGCGTGCTATCCCCCGAAGCAGCCACATATAGGATATTCTCATCATCCGGATCTATCATAATGCTGTTGATATTCACAATTTCGGAAATACCGGTTAATTTTTCCCAGGTATCGTTGGAATATTTATATACTCCTTTTGTTTCAGTACCGGAATTGCCCGCGCCGACATAAATAATGCCGGTTTCGCTGACCGCGATGGAATGAGCCGGAGCGTCATCTATCAAGCCCATATCCGTCCAATTCTCTCCACTGTCCGTACTTTTTAGAAGCACGCCAACTGTGGTGCTGGATAACGCGGCGTATACTATCGTGGGATCGTTCGGATCATTCACAAATTGGTACGGCCTTAATATGTTCATGCCCGTGTCCGCATCAATATACGCGTCTACATCAATGGATGGCGCGTCTGCCAATACCCAAGTTTCACCGCTATCGGCACTGCGGAATATAAAACCGCCGATGGAGCCGGCTAATACTATAGTGGAATCATCCGGCTTTACCCAAACAGATTCGCCGATGCCGCTGGGGTCGCAGCGCTCCGGAGCGCAAGGCAATACAGGAAATTCCCAAGTCGGGGCGACAGAATTAAAATCCGTGGTTTTAGCCAAACCATTGGTAGATGAAACCCATGCCGTGGTTTTATCCGTTGTATAACTGATGGCTTCTACATTCACGGCGGTAATACCCGTGTAGGAATTTTGCCAAGTAACGCCGCCATCCGTGCTTTTGGTAACACCGCTCATGCTGTCTCCGTATAAAACTAATTCGTTCGCTGAATTTACTTCAATGGTTTTTCCCGGACCGCGGACAATATCCGTAAAATCCATTTGCGTCCAAGTTACTCCCCCGTCATCGGTGAAGCTGCTGCAAGCGTACATTCTGCCTAAGGATGTCCAACTGGTTATAGTGTTGCAAGAAGATGGCGCGTTCGTAATTTCCGTAAAAGTTACGCCATTATCCGAAGATAGCCATAAATGATTGTCATTGCCTATTGTCAGGTAGTTCTCGTTATAAGGATTGGTGCGTACCGCGGTAAATGAAGTGGCACCGGTGGTTACGGCAGCCCATGTAGCGCCGTAATTAGTGCTCACATAAAGAGTGCTGGCTAAAGTATCGCCATCATAAGCAACGGCGTAAAAAATACCGGCTGTTTTTGAAGCGGCCAAAGAGGAAACGGAGTTGGTGGCGTCCACAGTGGCGGTTGTCCAAGTGGTGCCGTTGTCCGTGCTGATTTTAACTTCGTTGTTCCATCCGCCGATTATTGTTCCGGAGCCGAAAACCAAAGGATTGCCCGCGTTTTCTTGAATTAAAGTTAAGGTAGCGCCATGGTCAGTGCTTGAATATAAATCTCCGCCTAATCCGATATAGACCGTACCAGTGGCATGATCAACATCCACTGATTGGCCGGAGCCGAAATCGTTATTACCGGCCGGTTGTTGCCAAGTGGCGCCTGCGTCCTGTGAATAAAAAAAGCCATTCGGAGTACCGCTGGCTATGGTATAAATATAATCTCCGTCTATGGCGATATCCCAAGTATTTCCGCCATATAAGCCCAAGCTGGTATAAATACCGCCTTGTTGCGCTTCCGGCACTACTTCATCTTCCGCTTGCACGGCCGCGGTTGAGCTTAACACGCCAAAACAAACAACAGCGCTCATTAAGCACCGAAATGTTTTTTTGAACATAGTTTTTTTGTTTATATTAATTATTTTTAATAAAAAACGTATATAATAAATATTATAATACTTTTATAAAAACAATACAATTTTTTAAATTGACATTATTCCAATAATAATATAAAAAAGATATATGGGCATAGAAAGTTACTCATTGTAAGCAACTTATGCAACAATATATGGAACAAGCCAAAACACTGATGAATGAGTTAAACTTACCACCTAATCACTGGTTACGTGTTTTTGCACAGTACGGTCTAGAACGAAAGCGTTAAGCACTAATAATTATGGCTAAAAATAATTCAAACCAGTTTGACCGTCGTCCACCAACATATCTTGAAGGATATGAGGGTTTTCGACTTCCAAAATCATTTCAAGAAATAGATGCCGGATTGTCTCACTTAGAAAAAAAGGATCACCTGCGAATTGCTGATGTAATGTGTGGAACAGGCATTGTCGGAAAGCACCTCTTAGAGGTTATTGGGGCAGATAAGATTACAAAAATGGTTTTTATTGATGGCAGTCAGAAGATGTTAGATGCCATTGAGACGACTTTGGAAAAATTTCAGGCGTTTGCTGAAAAGTTACCTTTTAAAGATGAATCTTTTGATCTACTGGTAGTTCGCGCAGGGTTCAACAATGTTGAAAAAGGCCTGTATGTTCCCATTCTTCAAGAA
Organism: Patescibacteria group bacterium; assembly: GCA_041660885.1. Taxonomy (GTDB): domain Bacteria; phylum Patescibacteriota; class Patescibacteriia; order UBA9570; family JAHJKD01; genus JBAZVM01. Next base: position 55,339 of record JBAZVM010000007.1, read on the forward strand.
CTGCTGCGAGTTCTAGCCAAAGATGGAGTATTGATTGTTCAAGATCATTTTCCAATAGATGAACAATCACAGATAGCCGTTAATGCTCTGGAGTTACAGATTGCAGAAGCAGATGGCAGAAATGATACGCCATACATCCCAACGACAGTGGAGTTTGGAGAGATGGTGCAGGCAGCACATGGTAAAATTATGGCCCAATCTGAGTTTGAATTTCCTTTCAATTTTACAGACAGATTTAAGAGTAAAGGCCTTTCTGAAGAATCCATTGCTCAATTAAATACCTCTATTCTGGCGCAATCAGCAAATAGATTACAAGTTAAAATTGTAGGTGATGATATTTTGATCACCCATCCTATCACTACTTTCACCATCACTAAAGAAAGTTAAGCCCGGCTATTTTTTTACTTTATGTTTCCGACCAGACTGTTTTTTATTTTTTATACAGGGCGTTGGAATTACTCAATACTAATTTAAGGAAAGGGCTATAGCCCTTCGACAAGCTCAGGGTTATAACTCTGAGCGAGGAGCGAATAAAATGAGCGACAAGTCGAAGAGCTGGGGAGGTAGGATTCGAACCTACGAATGACAGATCCAGAGTCTGTTGCCTTACCGCTTGGCGACTCCCCATCTGCTTCGTTCCGCCGCGGCGGAACTTCGCAGGATTAAATATAATATTATCTATTACGTTCAATCCTGCGTAGTCCGAACGGAGTGAGGACGTAGCAGATGCGACTCCCCACTATTGTTTGGCGTCAGAGCCAAAAGAATTCACGGCTAAATCCCACACATTGGCCGCGTCTTCTTCCGTGACATTATCTAAATTATCGGATTGCGCGTTTTCCGTCAAGATTCTTTTCGCTTCGTATTTATCGTCTACCAGGCACACTAGCGTAACCGTACGCCCCATTTCTTTGGATACCACTTCTTCAATATAGCCTTGATTGGTGTGATCGCATAAACGATCGCGGTGAAATTTATATTTTACTCCTATAGTCAGGGTGTTGTTTTTAGAGAAAGAAACGATTTGCGCGATGCTCAAAGTTAAAGCCAGGGAATGGTTCTTTTCCCGCAGATTTTTAATGATTATTGGCCATTTTTCTTTTACCGCGGCAAGACTAGCTTCATCCAATTCTAAATTAGCGTTTGCTCCGTTTAATTGAGGCTCGCTCTTTTTTTGCGGTAAAGTGGCGGAAAATAAAGGCTTAATCTCGCTTAAAGGCGCTTTTTTTTTAGGCTCGGCCATAGGCGGGGCGACTGCCACTTCTTTTTTTCTTTCGCACCAGGCTACAGAAGCCAGTTCCAAAGGTAATTGCACTATTAAGCTATTTTTTAATTCTTCGTTTTTTTGTATAAATAAGCTAATCATGGAGGCAATTTCTAAAGCGGTGATTTTTTGCAAAGCATTGGAAACGGATTGGTAGATATTTTGATCAAAATCGAGATTATCAAAATCGGATAATTTTCCCATTATTTTAAAGAGCATTAATTTGCGTAAGAACTCTAAAAAATTCTTAAAAAATTCATTAAGATCAATACCATTATCCACCATTACGTTTATCTGCTCTAAAGCGCCGCGCGTATTCTTTTCCGCCAATAAAATAAAAAAATCTACCAGCAAATTGAATCTGGTCTTGGGCAGAACCAATTCCGCCAGCTCCGCGGTGATGTGTTTATCGTCTAAAGCCAGCACCTGAGAGAGCAAACTTTCTGCGTCGCGAGCCGATCCTTCGGAATTAGCCGCGATTTGTTGAAGGACGGCCAAGTCCACCTGAATTTTTTCCGCTTCCGTAATCTTTTTTAATTTGCCGATAATTTCTTTGCCGCTTACTTTTCTAAAATCAAATTTTTGGCAGCGGGAAATAATCGTGGCCGGCACTTTATGAATTTCCGTGGTGGCCAATATGAAGGTAATGCGCTCCGGCGGTTCTTCCAAGGTCTTTAACAAAGCGTTAAAAGCCGAAGCGGAAAGCATGTGCACTTCGTCTATAATGAAAACTTTATAAGGCAAAGTACTCGGGGATACCAGCGCGTTATTGATAATATTATCGCGCACATTATCCACGCCCGTATTGGAAGCGGCGTCGATCTCGATTATATCAAGAGCTTTATTCTCGTTGATCATCCGGCAATTGGCGCACTCGTTGCAGGGGTCCCCCTCTTTCTGGTTGAGGCAGTTTACGCTTTTAGCGATCAATCTCGCTAAAGTGGTTTTGCCAATGCCGCGAGGCCCGCAAAACAAATAAGCGTGAGAGGTTTTTTTACCTTTCAGCTGGTTGAGCAATGTTTGTTTGATGTGGTCTTGCCCGATGACGTCTTTGAATGTTTGCGGCCGGTATTTACGGTATAAAGCTTGGGACATTATTTCTCCTTAAGTTCCATATCAAGCCCGGAACTAAGCTCCCAATCGTTGCCGGAAGCTAATTCCCCCTCCGCTCCTGTGGTTAATTGTTTATCGGAAACAATATTTTCTATGGCTGCCCAGCGGCTGTCTTGATCTTTCGGTACGAGAATCACGGCTTCATCGCCGGTATCGCCTTTATAATAAGTTACCGAAGCCATAATCACTTTATAGCTTCTGCCATTGGCGAGTACGCGGAATTCTTTGGTTTCTTCGTCTTTGGAAAGCTGGCCTACCAATCTTTGCCTGTCAACCGGGCCGATTTGCTTATAAACAAAGGAACCATCGGGCATTATGGTTAGCTTTAAAATATCTCCTTCCACCAATTTCGATTTTGAAGCGTAATTTGGGGCAATGGTGTAAATTTTGCCATCGGGCCCGACCATGTTCTGGCCGTCGAATACGCCTTCTACCACTTTGGTATTCTTGGTTAGATCTTCCTTGGCTACGGTTTTAGCCTTGTTTTTTATGGTTTCCGGGATATCGTCCGGTGAAAGTTCGCTTAATATTTGGTGAGCGAGATTGATATTGGTTTGCGCGTTCTCTAGATATTGCGTTAAGAGAAGCAGTTGATCATTGTTTTTTGCCATGTTTTTTTTATTTTATTATTTTTTTTAGCTTTCTTATTTTAGCACCGATTAAGCCCGCTGTCAATCTACATAAAGGTGTCCGGAGGCATGACATTTTTCTCACTGGCGGAGAGATTTTCCAGCTGGCCGCGCTCTTTTACTTCGGCTTCCACAATGGCTCGTTCACGCCCGTATTTCAAGCGGGAAAGCTGCTTTAGCTTGTCTGCCAAATCCGGATTCCCCGGAGTGGGCATTATGGTGCGCATATTAAACGGCCGAGACACCGTATTATCTATTAATAATTTAATATTAGCCGTGTATTTTTCCACGTTAATAACATCGTTTTCATCAAACACCGGCGCAAATTCTTTGGCCATAGTTTCCGCGTCTTCCACGCCGATACGGAACGCCACTTTGGTGCCGGCGTTGCCGAACACGGCATCACGAATGCTGGTATCTTGCTGCTTTACTAACTGACTAATATATTGATGAGCTAAAATTAAACAGAGTTTATATTTTCTCGCTTCGGATAATATGGTGGCGATGCTATCAGTAGTATAGTTTTGGAACTCATCAACATAGAGGTAAAAATCTTTGCGCTGCTCTTTAGGCATGTCCGCCCGGGCCATGGCCGCCATTTGGATTTTAGAAACCAATATCAAGCCTAGCAAACTGCTGTTCACCTCGCCCACTTGGCCTTTGGAAAGATTCACCAATAATATTTTTTGATTATCCATGACATCGCGCACGTTAAAACCGGATTTAGATTGCCCCACGATATTGCGCATCATGTCGTTCGTTAGGAAGCGGCCAATTTTGGAAATGACGTAAGAAAGCATATCCGCTGCTTGCTGGCCCGCTTGGGATTGTTCGTATTCCTGCTGCCAGAAGTTCTTTACTATTACATTCTTCACGTTTTTTAATTTTCCTTGGCGGAATTTTTTATCAGTGAACATTCTCGGTATTTCTATAAGAGTGGCGCCGGCTTCTTTATCTTCCATCAAAGCCAGCATGGCGTTTCTCATGTAATGTTCAAACATGGGGCCGATCATTTCTTGGCCGAATAATTTATAGAAAATAGCCACCATTTCCTGCACCGCGAAATCGCGCATGGCGTCGTTATCCGCTTCCAGCATGTTCAAACCAATGGGCCTTTCGATGTCCGAAGGATTAAAGATAACTACGTCGTCCGCTCTTTCTTTGGGAATGTGCGGCAGAACATCGTTAACCAAATCGCCGTGAGGATCGATAATGCCCACGCCTTCGCCGTTCTGAATGTCTTGTATGGCTAAGGAAGATAATAAAACGGATTTACCAGAACCGGTTTGACCGATGACATAAATGTGGCGTCTCCTATCTTCCCTCTTCATGCGCACGGGTATGTGAATGCCGCGATAGCTTACTTCTCCGAGCAGCACGCCTTCTTTCGGCATGTTAAACGGCGGGGCGGCTTTTTTAGAAAGCAACCAGCGAATATTCGGAGTTTCCGTGGAAGGCAAGGGCATATGGAAAAGAGAAGTCATTTCCTTGGTATTTAAAATGAAACTTCTCTTTTCATCGAATTCTCGATAAATAAACTGATTGATGAATTTGGCATCAGAATGGATTTTCGGAGCGCGAAAAGCGTTTAAATATTCGTAAGAAGAATATTGGGTAAAGGCGCTTAAAATGTTTTGCAGTTTATAACCGGCGATTTCCTTATTGGCCGCGGAAACCACTACGCGGATGTTTACATCGAAACCGGCATGGGAAGTTTTATCTTCCAAGGCCTTAACGATTTCTTCCTGCATGGGAGACAAGCGATACTCTTTTTCCGTAATGACATCGATGCCTTGTTCGGATTTCTTTCTTTTGGAAGAAACGCCCCTTCTGAAAGTATTCCACACTTGATAAAATATATTGCCGTAAACTTCATGGATAGCGGTATCCAGCTTTTTGCCCTGTTGCATAATGGCGGCTACCTTGGCCGGAGCGCGATGCCACCGGGAATGCGCGGAGCGAATGACATATTGAATGGCCGCGCCTTCGTTTTTTTCGAATTTGGAAAGCGAGTTGGTTAAAGCGTTTAAGGGATCATTTTCCATTTTGTCGTAGGTTAAAATGGAAAAGATGTCTCTTTTGGCTAAGGATAAAGTGGCTCCCACAATGGCGCCTTTTGGGGAAAAAATATTGTAATCATCCACTTCTTCTATTACCGCGGCATCGTATTGAGCTTGCAATTGCTGCTCAAAATACCTTTGTAAAAATTTCGGCACGTCCGCGTAAAAAGAAATGAGCTGATCGTTGTCCGCTACTATTTCCAAAGAAAAATGATCGTTGCGTCCAAACCACCAAGCGTGCAAACCGGTTTGTGGCTGCATGCCTCCCATGGCGGAAAAAAATGTATCCGCGATGCTGATTTTTTGCTGCAGAGTTTCTTTGCGTTGGGAAGTCATGCCTTGATCCTGCTGTTTTAAATCTTGTTTCGGCACTTTAATGAGCAAAGTAACCATTTTAAAATTATCCAGCTTGCGCATCCAGGCTTGCACTATTTTTCGCACTATCGATAAAATAGCAAAACCGACAACCAGACAAACTAAAATATAAACCGCTAAAATCATTAGCGGAGAAGCGATAAAATCTCCGGCTTGAAATAATATTTCGTTAATAACGTCTACCATTTATTTTTATTTTCTTTTTTATATTGGCGCGCGTAATCCATTATTTTCTGCGCTTTTATTTTGGCTTCCTGTTCTAAAAAATATTTATTAATGCTGGGAATGATAGATAGCCATTCTTTTATTAAAGTAAGGAGATTTTTCGCCCTTACTTTAAATTGGCGGATCATGGTATCGATAGCCGTGGCTGTTTCCTCCCCTTTTTTCCTGAAAACCTCCTTCTTTTTTTCATCCAAAGAGCCGTAGAAAGTATCTAAATGCTCGGAGAGAATTTCTTCCACGCGGATCAAGCTTTCCGATTTGGGAATCACCACGGAAGTACTGGGAGTGGCTTTGGCGTTTTTAACAACATACGGAGATTGCCCCGGATGATCGGCGTCGACCTTATAATATTCTTTTTCGGCTTTTTCTTTTTCTAAACCCGGCTTCTCCGGTACTGGCAAAGGCGCGGTTTCTATTACTGGTTTGGGCGTCTTTTCCAAAGTAAGAGGTTTGCCTGAAGTCTTTAAAACTGGCATATATTGTTTATACTATTTGCTAAATAATAACATTTTTTTAAAACCAAGGCAACTTTGATTTCTTCGCGTCAATATGTTAAAATAGCCGCATGAATAATAATATCAGAGATATTAAACATAAAAATTCCCGTTGGATAGTGGTTAATTCCCCCTCCAGAGCGGATATTGATTTTTTACATGATAATTTCAAAATCAATCCCCATGATTTAGACGATATCATCGCTCCTTCGCAACGCTCAAAAATAGATAAATACGAAAAGTATATATTTCTCATTTTCTTATTTCCGGTGTTTAACAGAAAAACCAGGGAGATAGAATCTTCAGAAGTGGATTTTTTATTGAGCAAAGAATGTTTGGTTACCATTCATCGCGGCAACTTACCCCCCTTGAACGATTTTGCGGCCAGAATTTATAAATCCGCTTCAGCCAAGGAAAAGTTTATGCAAAATGGCACTCAAGATATGCTTGCCAAACAATTAGATATGCTGCTTCTTTATTGCTATCCGATTCTAGACCACATTAGTGTGGATGTTAATAATATCAAACAGCAAATTTTTACGGGTAATGAGAAAAAAATGGTGGCGCAAATTCTATTCATCCGGCGCAATATCACGGATACGCGTAAAATCATGCAGTCGCACAAAGCTACGCTGGAAAAATTGCTGAAACAACACTCGGACGTGGAAATAATAAAAACCCACTACGGCATTGAAAAAAAATTCTTCTATGATTATGAAAACCTAATAGATTATACCAAAGAAACATGGGATCAGCTGGAGTCTTTAAAAGAAGCCATTGAAGCTTTGGAAGAAACCAATGAATCGCTGATTTCCGATAAATTAAATTATGTCATGAAAGTGCTGACTCTTATATCCGTGGTAATGCTGCCCGCCACTTTCGTGGCCAGCTTGTTCGGCATGAACACGGAGCACATCCCTTTCAGCGGTTCATCGTATGATTTCTGGTTATTTTCCGGCGTTACTTTAATCGCTTCGGTAGTATTAATAGCTATTTTATGGAGGAAAAAATGGTTTTAAAATTATTAAACACGCTTTCGCGCAAGAAAGAAACATTCAAACCGATCAACGATAAAAAAGTCGGTGTTTATACTTGCGGACCGACCGTTTATAACTACGCGCACATTGGCAATTTGCGCACTTATATTTTTGAAGACATTCTAAAACGCGTTCTGCAATATAACGGTTACCGGGTAAAACATGTTATGAACATTACGGATGTTGGCCATTTAACTTCCGATTCCGATACCGGAGAAGACAAAATGGAAAAAGGAGCTCTTGATCAAAAAAAGACGGTTTGGGAACTAGCCAAATTATATATCGCTTCCTTTAAACAAAACATGTCTGATTTAAACCTCCTATCCCCCGAGATTTGGTGCAAGGCTACGGATCATATTAAAGAACAAATCAGTTTAATAAAAAAGCTGGAAGAAAAAAGTTTTACTTACAAAACAAGCGACGGCGTTTATTTTGACTCTAAAAAATTTAAAAAATACGGCAAATTAGCCAAGCTCGATATTAAAGGCATGCAAGAAGGGGCTAGAGTAGCTAAAAATTCGGAAAAGAAAAGTATTACGGATTTCGCTTTATGGAAATTATCCCCGACCGACAAAAAAAGGCAAATGGAATGGGAATCTCCGTGGGGAAAGGGCTTTCCGGGCTGGCATATAGAATGCTCGGCCATGGCCATGAAATATTTAGGTGAAACTATCGATATCCATTGCGGCGGTGTTGATCACGTGCCCGTACACCACACGAACGAGCTGGCGCAAAGCGAAGCAGCCACGGGTAAAAAGTTTGCCAACTATTGGCTGCATGGAGAATTCTTGCTTATTAACGAAGGCCGCATGGGAAAATCAAAAGGTAATTTCATCACCCTGGACACTTTAAAAGAAACTGGTTACAGCCCGCTCGCCTACCGTTACTTCTGCTTGGGCGCGCATTACAGAAGCAAGCTGAATTTTTCCTTAAAAGCTTTGCAGGGCGCGCAAAATTCCTTAAACAATCTTAATAAAACCATTTACGATTACGATGATCCTACAGAAGTAGATACGCAATATCAAGAAAAATTCATGAAAGCAATCAACGATGATTTGAATATGCCGCAAGCTTTGGCCTTAGTTTGGGAATTGGTTAAATCCGATATGGAAACCGGCAAAAAGTCCGCTACTTTATTTGAGTTTGATAAAGTATTGGGCCTCCAATTGCAGGAAAGCTTTGACAAAGCCGAAGAGGAAAAAGCCGAAATACCAGATGAAATTTTAAAACTGGCTGAAGACCGCCTGGAAGCCCGCGAACAAAAGAACTGGGCGCAAGCGGATAAATTAAGAAAAAAAATCAACAAATTGGGATATAACATCGAAGACGCGAAGGATGGCTATCATATAAAAAAATGAGCATAACCCCCCATTTAAAATGGGGGGTTATGTGCCAGACAATAATATGAATTTTTGGCATAAATTAAAAAAACCGATTCTCGTGTTGGCGCCCATGGCCGGAATAACCGATTCGGCTTTTCGGCAACTGTGCCACGAATATGGAGCGGATGTGGTGTACACTGAAATGACCTCGGCCGACGCCCTGTTTTACGATTCCGTAAAAACCAAAGAAATGCTGAGCTTTAATAAAAAGGAAAAGCCCGTTGTTTGCCAGCTATTCGGAAAAAGGGTAGATGTATTTCCCAAAGCCTGCCAAATGGTAGAAAAAGCCGGCTTTTCCGGCATTGATATTAACTTCGGCTGCCCGGCCAGGAAAGTGGTGCGCCATGGCGGCGGCGTCACTTTAATGAAAGATTTAAACCACTGCCATAAAATTATAGAAACCGTACTCTCCTCTACCAAGCTGCCTGTATCCGTGAAAATCAGAAAATCCATTGGTGATGTTACAGCTATAGACTTCTTAAAAAAAATGCGAGACTTAAATATATCTGCCGTGATGATTCATGGCCGCACCTACGAAAAACCCTTTCAAGGAGAAATTGATTATAAAATGATCAAGCAAGCGAGAAAATATTTTAAGGGAATCATAATCGCTAACGGCAATATCAATTCCGTGGAGCAAGCACAAATAACTTTAAAAAAGACAGGAGCCGATGGCCTGGGATTGGCCAGAGGGTTATATGGTAAGCCGTGGCTATTTAGAGAAATAAAGAACGCTATGGTTGGCCGTGTGGGGAACGCACATGTGCGTTCCTTACCAGACATTCCAACTATAGCTATCCGCCATGCGGAATTGCTGCACAAAACCAAAGGCAAGAAAGGCATGTTTGAAGTGCGCAAGCATTTAGCCTTTTATGTTAAAGGCTTGCCTGATGCCACAAAAATACGCGCCGAGTTAGTGCGCGTTACTAGCGTGGGAGAGGTAAGAAAAATAATGGGGCGTCTATAACCCCCGGTTTAAAACCGGGGGATTTTAATCGTCATTCTCATCTCTTCGCCCAAAGAAAATCATCGCGATAATGGGAGCGATAATCCAGGCGAACTTGGTCCACTCATTGGTGAATATGAATTGCGTGACCGCGGAAAATTTGGTTAAGAACATGGCGGGCATGAACGAGAGAGACACGGAAATAAGCAAACCGACATGCAACAAGCTGAAAATTATCACTTGCCACCACTTCCCTTGCGAGGAAGTATCCATGCTGTTTAAGATGGCGGAGCGGGAAAGCAGGAAGAATAATACCACGAATACGGAAATAAAAGCGGTTATTTGCAAAGAAAAATTTTCATTGATTTTAATATTCAAAACAAAATCCGGCAGAGCGTTTACCACGGCCAAAGCCATGTAGATGCTTACCAATATGGCGATGATTCTATCTTTACCCAAAGACATGCCGTACAACAAAGCGCCAACCACGAAAAACGCGGCTAAGAAAAGATCCCACGAGGGATTATTCCAATCTAAATTCAATTTTTTCGCTTCCGCCATTAAGTTTCCGGCATTTACTGTGCCGGTGGCGGTTTGATTCGTATTGGCATTGGCCTCTTCTGTGGTGGTTTGATTCGTGTTGGTATTCTTGGCCTCTTTGTTTTTTTTGTTCTTAACCGCGAGCTGTGTGGGCTGGCTGGCTAGAACCAATGTTTCCTCCATATGGTATTATTATACCACAAATTTTAAAACACGCCAAACCAGCCTGATTTATCCACTGATTCTCCTTTTAATTCAGCCAATTCTTTATAGAGCTTTTTCTCTTTGGCTGATAGCTTCTTTGGTATTTTCACGATAACGGTAACCAGCTGGTCACCAGAGCCCCCTCTTTGCAAATGAGGCATGCCTTTTCCTTTAATCTTGAACACTTTCCCGCTTGGGGTTCCGGCCGGGATGCTTAACTCGCCTTCGCCGTCTATGGTTTGTATGTCTACGGTGGTACCGAGCGCGGCTTGCGCCGGGCTGATTTCTATTTCACTTAATATATCGTCTTGTTCTCTTTTAAAATCGCGATGCTTTTTTACTTTAATATGCAGATATAAGTCTCCGGCTCTGCCGCCTTTGGTTCCGGCCTCTCCTTCGCCATCGAGCCTCATTGTTTGGCCGTCGGCTATGCCAGCGGGTATCTCCACTTTGGTGTTGATAGATTTTTTCACAATGCCCGCGCCTTCGCATTCGCTACAGGGCTTCTCGTAAATCTTTCCTTCGCCATGGCATTTATCGCAAGCGGCGTATGTGCGGATAGCGCCAAGAATGGTGCGCTGTAGTTGCGCTATTTGCCCCGTGCCTTCGCATTTGTCGCAATCCTTTATGGGCGTGCCCGGTTCCGCGCCATTGCCCGAACAATTCGGGCATTTTACGGTCTTGTAAAATTCCACTTCTTTTTTGGAGCCTGTATAGGCTTCCTCAAAACTAATTTCCATTCTGGCTTCGATGTCTTGGCCGTGCTGGGATCTTCTCCCCCGGCCGCCTCTTCTTCCGCCACCACCAAACCCAAAAATTTCACTAAATATATCGCCAATTCCGCCTTCGCCAAAATCAAAATTAATACCTTGGCCATCAAATCCGGAAAATCCTTGCCCGCCTCCTTGGGCTCCTTGCTGGCCTCTGGCGTATTTCATGAAGTCTTCCCAATTCATGCCGCCGCCGAACCCGCCTTGCTGGTCGAAGCTGCTGCCGAATTGGTCGTATTGTTTTCTTTTTTCTTCATTACCCAAAACCTGATAAGCTTCGTTTATCTCTTTAAACTTTTCTTCGCTTCCCGTGGCTTTGTCCGGATGGTATTTATGCGCCAGCTTCCTAAAAGCTTTTTTCACTTCATCCTGGCTCGCGCCTTTCTCTACCCCGAGAATTTTGTAGTAGTCTTTATTGCTCATTCGTCCTCTCCCCTGACCCCTCTCCATGTCTGGAGAGGGGTAAATATTTTATTAAATTATTTTTTAATACCACATTGAACTAATAACTGGTCTAATTCTTCTTGTGACTGTGGTAATTTATATCCTGTCATTCCAAGTATAGCTCTTTTAAGTGCGACTGTTTCAAATCCCTGTGCAAAATTATCTATTAATCCTTGTTGAAAACATTCATTGCTAATTTGACGAAATTGTCTGATATCTTTAATACTACCAATAATAATCCTTATAATTCGAGTAAAAATATCGTGCGAAATAACATCGGCAAAATTTTCTTTGAAATAATGGAAAATGTTATCTTCCAACAATGCTCTGACTACCAATAAATCATCGATGGGCTTATGATATTTATCTCTTCTATTTAATTCATCACCATAACTATAAATATATGGGCTGTTAGAACTAAATTTTTTTGAAACATTATAATCGCTTTCTATCTTGTTCGCTATATCAGTATGATAAGAACCTAAAGCAACTAACACTTTAACTACTGGATGACTTTTATATTTTGGATCTTTACCAATAATAACTGGCAATTCTTCTTCAATCTTACTTCTAATATAGCTTTCTCTATGCCGATTATAATCTGAATTTATTGATACTGCTTGTTTTCTTAAAGCAATCGCCTCATCAAAATCTCCATAAATAAATTCATTCATTGCTCTATTTTCTTCATCACTTCCATCACTTTTATTAACTAATTCATGTTCTTTCGGTACATCAAAAAAATAAATGTCTTTGTTTGAATTATACAATACTGCATCTTCTTGCTCCTTAGCATCTTTTGGCCCCCTGCTTTCCTCAATATTTTTTGGTTTCTTTTCTCCTTTGGCAATTTCTCGCAAATAGTCTAATTCTTCTTGCATCCAACCATAAGCCTCTGGAATATAAATATCAGCCTGTGCGATTAACTTTTGCAGACAAGCAAAATCTTCCATACTACGATGCGCGGAAAAAAAGAAAGTAATTTCAATCCTCGGCTCGCCTTCTCTGCGTTCCTGATTTGGTCTTATTCCAGGTGTTTTTGATTCTATTGTACCCATACCTCTTATCCTCTCCCCCCTGACCCCTCTCTACTTCTGGAGAGAAGAGATTATTAATTATATATTTTTAATTTAAATAATATTATTCTTTATTAAATTATTACCTGAAAGCGCGGCTAGAGAGCCACGCTTTCTTCGTAGTAATTCAATACCCCATTATACGCCCCTCCCCGGAAAACGGGGAGGGGTTAGGGGGAGAGGCTATTTCTTCGCCTTAAAATTAGCGTCTTCGGTTTTCTTATCATCCTTCTTCTCCGAGCCCTTCGTGTCTCCGTGATTCTGCTTTGGCGCAGTTTGCTGTTGCTGTTTGTATAAAATCTCTCCGATTTTTTGGGCGGCTTTGGAAAGCTCTTCCGTGGCTTTCTTGATGTCGGCCACATTATCGGTAGCGTTTACTTTTTTAAGAGCTTCAATTTTTTCTTCGATCTTTTTCTTCTCATCAGCCGGAACTTTATCCTTGGCGTCATCCAGCGCTTTTTGCGTGGTATAAGTTAAGGTTTCCGCGATGTTCTTGGTTTCTATGAGCTCTTTCTTTTTTCTGTCTTCATCCGCATGGATTTCGGCGTCTTTCTGCATTTTGGCTATTTCGTCCTTAGAAAGTCCGGTGGAAGCTTCAATGCGGATAGACTGCTCTTTGCCCGTGGCTTTATCGCGCGCCTTTACATTCAAGATGCCGTTGGCGTCGATATCGAAAGTAACTTCAATTTGAGGCATGCCTCTCGGAGCCGGCGGTATGCCGGATAATATGAAGCGGCCTAAGGTTTTATTGTCCGCGGCCATTTCGCGTTCGCCTTGCAAAACATGGATTTCCACCGATGTTTGGCTGTCCGCGGCGGTCGAGAATATCTGCGATTTGGAAGTAGGCACGGTGGTGTTTCTGTTGATCAACGGTGTGCGTACGCCGCCTAAAGTCTCTAACCCTAAGGTTAAAGGAGTAACATCCAGCAAGAGCACATCGCGCACTTCGCCTTTCAATACGCCGGCTTGTACCGCGGCGCCGATGGCCACTACTTCATCCGGGTTCACGGATATGTTCGGCTCTTTGCCGAAAAAGTCTTTAATTAATTTAATGACCATGGGCATTCTGGTTTGTCCGCCCACCAGTACTATCTCGCTTAACGCGCTTTTATCTATTTTGGAGTCTTCTAAACATTTTTTAACCGGGCCTAGAGTCTGATTCACCAAATCGCCTACTAATTCTTCCAGTTTGGCGCGGGTAAGCGTAAGCACCAAATGTTTCGGGTTGCCATCTACTTGAGTGATAAACGGTTGATTGATTTCCGAAGTCATAGCCGTGGAAAGCTCGATCTTGGCTTTTTCCGCCGCGTCTTTCAAACGCTGTAAAGCCGCCGGATCCTTTGATAAATCCACGCCTTCTTGTTTCTTGAATTCTTCTAAAATCCATTTAATCAAAACTTGGTCAAAATCATCTCCGCCCAAGTGTGTGTCCCCATTGGTGGCTTTCACTTCTACCGTGTCTTGGCTGACTTCCAAAACAGACACATCAAAAGTGCCGCCGCCTAAATCGTAGACCAATATTTTTTCGTCTTTCTTTTTATCAAAGCCGTAAGCCAAGGCCGCGGCTGTTGGTTCATTGATGATTCTTTTTACTTCCAAGCCCGCGATCTTGCCCGCGTCTTTGGTGGCTTGCCTTTGGGAGTCGTCGAAATAAGCCGGCACCGTGATTACGGCGCTGTCTACTTTCTCGCCCAGCCTTGCTTCGGCATCGGCTTTCAGCTTCTGCAGAACCATGGCCGAGATTTCTTGCGGCGTGTATTCTTTGTCTCCCATTTTTATTTTCACGCGGTCGCCGTCTTGCACTAAGTCAAAAGGAAACACATCTCTGTCTCTTTTTACTTCGGCATCGTCCCATCTTCGGCCGATCAACCTTTTAATGGAATACACAGTATTCTTATGGTTGGTGACAGCCTGCCTTTTAGCCAATTGGCCCACCAGGCGTTCGCCTGATTTGGTCATGGCCACCACGGACGGAGTGGTTCTGGCGCCTTCTTTGTTTTCCAACACTTTGGGCTGGCCTCCCTCGATTACGGCCACGCATGAGTTGGTTGTTCCTAAGTCAATTCCGATTGTTTTAGACATATTTATTGATTATTAATTAATAAGTCTTATTGTCGTAACCCACATGTATAAAACATGGGGTTACTCCTTTGGATATCTTAGCAGGGTATCCCCACATTTAATGTGTGGGATAACCGGTCTAGATGTCTCACTCCCCGGCGCGAGGGTTCACGCCAGGTATGTGAACTATCTAAATTATTTCGCCTTAATCTTGATTGTTTTCTTTTTGGCTTGCGGCGCCTTGGGAATGGTTATTTTCAATAAACCTTCCTTGTATTCGGCTTCCGCTTTTTCGCCATCCACCGCTACGGGCAAAGCCACAGAGCGATGAAAGCCGCCATAGCGCACTTCCTTGCGGTAATAATTCTTTTCGTCCACTTCGCTCTTTTGTTCGGATTCCCCTTCAATGGTTAACACATCGTTTTCAATGGATATGTTTACTTTGTTCGGGTCCATCTTCACAACCGGGGTTTCTACCACTACCGCGTCCTTGGTTTGGTAAATATCCAAGGCCGGAGTAAAGTTTTCAAATTCATCCAAATTCATCATTGGTGACCATGGAATTAATCTCATATTTATTTTCCACCTCCTTTCTTTTGTTTACTTATTATAACTTTGGCCGGTCTGATTACTTTACCCTGCAGAGTAAAGCCGGCTTGGTTAACCTTAATTATTTTGCCTTCTTCTTGATCCGATTCTTCTTCCGCCACTATCTCGTGCTTGGCTGGATCAAATTCTTCTCCCAGCACTTTTATTTCTTCTACTCCGTTATCCTGCAATATTTTATTGAAATAATTCTGAATATGTTTGATGCCGGTTAACCACGGGGAATTCTGTTCTTTTACCGGAATCTGCTTAAAAGCGTGATTAAAATAATCAGCCAGGGGCAATAACTGCATTAACATGTCTTCATTGGAATATTTCCTGAATTCATCCATTTGCTTGGTGGTTTCCTTTTGCAAATTCTGGTAATCGGCATTGGCTCTTTTCCATCCGGCCAAATATTCTTCGCATTTTTTACAGATTTGTTGCGGAGACGCATTGCCATGCGTCTTTACGTTTTTATTAAACATTTATTTATTAAAATTATTTATATATTTTATTAAAGAATAATTTAAACCGTAATCCATGCGCGTTGGGCCCAAAATGCCGAATACGCCGTTTAAGCCGTGCTTAAAATTATATGGCGCCACCACCAAGGAACACTGCGGGCTGAAGGGATTCTTCTCCCCCACTAAAATCTCCGGCGCTTTTAATTCTTTCTTGTGCAAAGACGCCATTACTTCGTCGAATTGATCGATAATTTCCGATAAATTGTAAATAACTTTTATATCTTGAAATTCCGGTTTCTGAAATAAATTGGAAATGCCCGTGTAATAAAAACTGTTTTCCTGCAAACTGAGAACGATAGTCTCGTTCGCCAGTTCCGCGATAGCCTTGCTGATATTTTTTAAAGTCTGCTCCGGATCTTTGCCTGTTTTAGCCAAGCCTGTTAAGGCATCAACATGTTTCTTGTGCAGTTCTATATCTTTGTTGAAAAAATTATCCAAATAATATTGGTAGCCTTTAGAAGAAGGAACACGACCGGCCGAAGTATGCGGCTGGTGGATGAGACCTTCTTTTTCCAGCTCGGCCATGTAATTTCTGGCCGTAGCCGAAGAGCAATCAAGCCCGCAATTTTCCACAAGGAATTCCGAACCCACGGGTTTCGCGGTTTTGATATATTCCTTGATTATGGCCTGAAATAAGGCATTTTTTCTATCCAAAGCTTTCATACTTTGGTATGATAACGTAATTAGCACTCCCCTGTCAAGAGTGCTAATTCTGTCCTCTCCCCCTAACCCCTCTCCATGTCTGGAGAGGGGAGATTGTTATATATAAGATGATGATAAATTTTGGGGAGATGCGCGAAACGGTAGTCGTTTTGAACCGCGCGCATCTCTTGTCCCCTCCTCAGTCATTCCTTCGGAATCCAGCCGTAGTCTGCGACTCGCGGCGTGTAGTAGGGACCCGCATCCGGATCCCAACACTCGGCCGCAAACTGGCCGCTTCTAGAGGGGTACAGATGAACCTGACCCCACATCCGGCGCGGCTGGAAGAAATCTGGAAAAAGGGTGACTTCCCCTTCCATCCAGACTGCGAATCCTCGTTCTGTGGTCGTATCGAACTCGACCACACAAGCATTCGCATCTTCGTTATAGCCCCGAAGCTCCTGAGGCTTGGGGCAGCCTACTAAGAACAAAAGCACCAAAAAAAGTCTCAAGATCCACCTCTCTCTGGTTGAAGTACGCTAACAATGTATAAGCTTATTTCACTTAAGTCAATCCTGATTTTTTATGGAAAAAGGATTGAATTTGGTATGTCTATCGTAATAGTCTTCTTGCTCTTGTTTCTTTAGAAAGCCGACAATTTTGTAAGTGATCGGCGTAAATATAGTTTCCAAGCCGACTTTAAAAATATAATTGGAAATTAGAACCGTCAGCAATAAAGAAGCGGGCAAAACACCCCAAAAGGCTACGAGTACGAAAATCGCGGTATCAAACCCCTCGCCTATTATTGTTGAGCCGATGGTGCGCAGCCATAAAAACTTGCCTTGAGTTTTTATTTTTAATTTCGCCAGAGTAAAAGAATTAGTGAACTCGCCAACCAAATAAGCTATTAAACTCGCGGCTACTATTCTTGGAGTTAAACCTAATATAGCGTTATACGCTTCTTGATTCGGCCAATCCGCGGCAGGAGGTAGCTTGCCTACGATAATGATCGTAAGGGACATTAACAAGGCGCAAGCAAAGCCCGTCCAGATCACTCTACGCGAACGGGCATATCCGTAAACTTCGGTTAAAATATCGCCGAAAATATAACTTAAGGGAAATAAAAGCGTTCCGCCATCAAAAGTAAACGGCCCGAATAACATTATTTTCGTTGAAACGATATTGGAAATCAATAACACGGCCACGAACAGCCCAAGAATAATATCGAAATATTTATATGGTTTCATAAAGCACCGGGTACGGGAATCGGACCCGTGTTATCTGGCTGAGAACCAGACGTCCTAGCCACTAGACGAACCCGGCATATTAATAATTGTTATACTCGATAAACAAACTCGTCTCTTCTTCATCTACACTATTTTACGATGATCAGTTCCCGTCCAACTGATCATCGTACCTCCTACAACGACTCTACGTTGTACATCGGCGCTCTACTGGGATCTTGAAAAAATTGTTTACAACTCAGAGGTGTAATGTACAATTCTACTCTCCGAGTTTGCCCCTCCATACTCGGTATCCATGTACATTCACCCTTGGGTCTCATTTGTTTGAATTCCGCGTTGCACATCGCGAGCGCTTCATTATAAGCTTCTTTGGATTTAGCCATTTTGTCCGACGCGACGAGCAAACAACATTGACCATTCTTAGGGCAATAGTAATACGGATTCTTACCGCCCGTTGAAAACGATGGGGATGACGGTGTTTCCTCGCCGTAGATACCCGCCAAGAAAAGGAACAACACGACCACCAACATAAAAACACAAAAGCCAATAAACGTCACCCAGTTCTGCCGCATAGTATCCTCGTTTTTTATTGGCATCATTGCCGCACCGAATATGGGAATCGAACCCATGCTATCTGGCTGAGAACCAGACGTCCTAGCCACTAGACGAACCCGGCATATAAGAGGCGCATTGTTATGCGCCTCAAAAACAAACAATTTTATTAAATATATATTATTTTATATATTTGGCAAGTTCCACGGCTTGTTCCACCAAGCGGTTGGAATAGCCCCATTCGTTATCATACCAAGCGATTACTTTTACCAAATCGCCGCCAACCACATTGGTTAACGCCAAATCAACGATATTGGAAGCGGGATTGCCCACTACATCGGAAGAAACAATAGGTTCATCAGTAACGGTAAGAATGCCTTTATACTTCGGCTGTTCGCTGGCCTTTTTCAAGGCGGCATTCACTTCTTCTTTGGTGGTTTCTTTTTCCGTAATGAACACGATATCGGAAAGAGAACCGCAAGGCACTGGTACGCGAATGGCCAAGCCATCGAATATACCTTTAAAATGTTTAATGGTTTTACCCACGGCTCTGGCCGCTCCGGTGGAAGTGGGCACGATGTTCAAAGCGGAAGCGCGCGCTCGGCGCATATCCCCGCTTTTATGGGAACCATCTACTAAATTTTGATCCGCGGTATAGGCGTGGATGGTGGTCATCATGGCTTTTTTTACGCCGAATACTTCTTGCATTACTTTCATCACTGGCGCGATGCAATTGGTGGTGCAGGAAGCGTTAGAAATAATCTGTTCTGACTCATGGTCCATCTCATCTTGATTAACGCCTAAAACATAAGTGCCTACCGGGTCGTCCCCTTTGCTTGGCGCGGAAATGATCACGCGTTTGGCGCCGGCATCTAAATGCGCTTTGGCTTTTTCCTTTTTGGTAAAAAGGCCGGTGCATTCCAACACGATATCAACGCCCAATTCTTTCCAAGGAAGATCTTTGGGTTCTCTCACTGCTAATTTTTTATATTTTTTACCGTCTACCACTAAAATATCTTCTCCTTCAGTGCTCACGGTTCCCTCGTAGGTTCCATAGACGGAATCGTACTTGAATAAATGCGCGGAATCTTGAACAGAAGATAATCCATTGATAGCTACGACTTCTACGTCGTTTCTTTTTATCGCTACTTTGAAAGCAGCTTTCCCGATACGGCCAAAGCCGTTTATGGCAATTTTCACCATACAATACTTTATTAATAATTAACGAACGGCGCCATTATAGCGCCAAAAATAACTAAAAGCAAGGCAATTACGCTTACTTTTTCCACTCATAATTATCAAACGCCCATTGAATCAATTCTTTGCTTTCCGCGTCGCGAGAAACTTCGTCTGGCAAGCCCATAACTACGGTAATTATTTCGTTTCCTTGAGCATTTTTTGCTATTGAAGCCAAACAATAACCGGCCTCATAAGTAAAACCGGTTTTACCGCCAATCACATTTACTTCTTCGTCGAGCATTATTTTAACCGTGCTTTTTACCGTGTGTTCATGATTATCCGGAGGAATAAGCATTTTATGTTCCTTCATCGCCATGGCTTCTTTTAATTCTTTATGGCTGATCACTTCTCCTAAAATTATGGCCATATCTTGGGGGCTTGATTTGTTGTTTTCATCCAAGCCGGTTGGTTCCACGAAATGGCTGTTCTGCAAACCCAATTGCTCGGCTTTCTTGTTCATGGCTTTTTTAAATTGCTCATCGTTCATGCCAATACTATGAGAAAGCGCCATAGCCGTATTATTGGCCGAACCTATTAAAGTAACGCGCAAAAGATCCAGCATGTTCAACTCTTGGTCGCTGTCGATTTGCAGCTTGGCGCCGATCAAGCTGTTTTCTCCTGATGTCATTTTATGTTTTGCGTCCCATCCCGGATTATTTTCCGCAAAAACCAAAACAGTCATTAATTTTGTCATGCTCGCTATAGGCAAAGAAGCGGTTTGGTTCTTTTGCCAAAGCACTTCTTTTGTTTTGGCGTCCATAACGACAGCGGCCTTGGCTTGAATATCTTCCGGACCCGCGTTTAGTCCCTTTGGCCGGGGAGGAGTTGCTTCTTTTATAGTCGGCAAGTCACTTTTAATTTTTCCCATGCCAAAACTATATTCATTATCCGCGCTGTAAGTTGGAACTAAATATAAATCGTCTTCAATAATTTGCGGGACGGAAAAACCAGTAAGTTCGGCTAAGATGAATAAGCTTAATAAAAAATTATTCATGTTTTTTCTCTTCCACTTTTTCTAAGTCTTGAAAAAAATCTTCTTTGTTCTTATTCTGCGCTAAAAGCACCTCGCCTAATTTTAATTCTCTGTTTAATTTTTCAAAATCCGGCAATTCTTTTAATTCCTTCAAACCCAAGTGCTGCATGAATTCAAAAGTCACTTGATATACGGGCACGCCTTTCTTTTTATCTTGCCGCTCGGCTACCAAGCCGCGGATCATCAAGTTGCGGAGAATCAAGCTACAGTTCACTCCCCTGATCATTTCTATGTCCGCCTTTGTTATGGGGCCGCGATAAGAAATAATAGCTAAAGTTTCCAAAGATGGCCGGGTTAATTCTCCGGTGCGCTCGTCTTTAATGTATTGGCGCACAATCTCGCTGCACTGGGGGCTGGTTATCATTTGCACGCGGTCGCCGTCTTGCATCAAAGCCAGCCCGCTTTCTCTTGTTTCGTATTCTTTGCTAAGTTCGGCTAAAGCGGCTTTCAGTTCTTCTTCTTTACAATTTAAAATTTCTTTTAATTTAGACTTCTTTAAAAATTTAGAGCAGACAAATAAAACGCTTTCTAATTGTTGTTTTAACTTCATATTTTTTGAATTTTTATATCTTCGAAATTATTTTCTTGCTTTACGCAAATAAATTCTTGTTTTACCAGTTCAAGCAACGCTAAAAAAGTTACGATTACTTCAGTTTTATTTTCCGCCTGATTTATTAAATCTTTAAAGCTCATTTCCAGTTTGGAAGCCAAAGTTTGCTGCAAATGAGAAATTTTCTCTTTCAGGGTGACGGACTTGGCAATAGCCGCGCTGGGCAATTTAATAATCGGCTCCAGCGAATCTAACACATCCTGATAATAATTGCGTAGATCCCCTTGGTCGAAATCCGCGGGCGGGGTAAAAATAATTTCCGGCGCCAAATAGCGCGAATCCACGCGGCCGTAAGTGAAGTTGCGTTCTTTGATTTTGCTTTCCATTTTAATGGCCGCGTCATGAAACTCGCGGTATATTTTTAACTGTTCCTCCAGATTACCTTCAGGTTCATCATCATCTACTTGCAAATACGGCAATAAGGCTCTTGATTTGATCAATAATAATTTTGTGGCCACCACTAAAAAGTCCGCCAATTCTTCGGGATATAATTCTTCCACGCTGGATAAGTGCTTAATAAATTGCTCTGTAACTTTAGATAAAGAAATCTCCGTTATTTTAAGCTTCTCTTGCTCTATCAGGTTCAGAAGCAATTCAAAAGGTCCTTCGTATTGTTCAAGTTTTACTTGATACGCCATGATTATTTTTTTGCTTTGGAAAAAACAGCCTTACGCGGCTCTTCCAATTTTACGAATTGATTAGTTTTAACGATGAACGATTGAGTATATTCTCCGGTGTTGAGTATCAGCTCTTTATTTTTATATAAAGCGGCGTCCATATATACGGGCAGCTTCAACAGCTTGCCAAAAGCCGGAGTGGCTCCCACTTTGCCCATGACATTTTTTTTCATCCATGGCTCCTTGGCAAAATCCACGCTCTTGGCTTTGGTTGCTTTCTTGAATTTGGCTTTGTCTAAATTCTTGCCGGCCGGCAACAAAGCCAGGCCGTATCCTTTGTCGATTTTCATCACCAAAGTTTTCACCACCAAATTCGGCTTTAAGCGCTGCGTGCAAGCGGAATCTAAAGCCGTAAAAACTTTACGATGTTCCACCACCTCATATTTTATTTTATTGTCTTCCAGATACTTAATGATTTTTTTTGCTATAGCCATATTATTTATTCTTTTTAGCCTTTCTCTTTTGAATCACCAAAGCAATAATTTTTCCCGCGAATAATAGGCCGTACATTATAATGCAGGCTAAACCGGCGGAGGCCAGCGCCATTTCATCGTCCATGGCGTAATAATAGGATGAACCGTTAAACAGCTTAACCATGGCGTATACGGAAAAAATTATAGACGCGACAACGAGCAACCCTGAAACAACCACATCGATAATCTGAAAAACTTTCATTACCGTGCGTACAGCCGGGCGAGAGGTTAAGTAATAAACCAAGCTAAAAATTAAAAAGAAGAGAAAAAACGGAGTGAATAAAGCGCCGAGCAAACCAAACACGGCCATGATAACGGTGTAAAATATCATCTTGGCTGTGTCTTCCCCGTCCCATTCATAGCCGGATTTTACTTTTGTGTCTTTGTCCGCGTCTTTCGGGAAAAGATCTTTTTTCATATCAGCCACATAATAAGAACTGTGATACAGCTTCGTCAGCCAATATTTATTTTGCTGAGGATCAACCCAATAATCGCCGTTTGAATTGGTCGCTAATTTTTTTACTTCCTTGCTCTTGATAGTATCGGCGTATTCCGTGGTAAAGCCGCTTAGCTCTTGTTTGTGATCGGTAATAACATAAAGATAAATGCTCATGTAGGGGCTGGTATAATAACTGGAATAGTAATCACTGCTGGTCACGGGAACATTTTGCGTGTCCGCGGATATCTGGGAAATTTTTAAAGGGAAAGTAATGTTCTCGGCCGTGAAAGTAAGAGCAAGAGGAGTAGCCGTGCCCGTGCTTAATTCACTGGCGACATCTGTGTCTTCCGCCATCTCTGGCACTATTTTCGCGGCTACGAAATACCAGCCGTTATTTATGTAATCGGTAAAAATGTATTTATACTTTTCCGGATATTTATACCCGTTATCCGTGAGCCATTTAGAGAGCGCGGTTGAATCCGTAGCCGAAAGCACGGATATATCGTAATAATCCACGGTTTTTTGTTCTAATACCGTGACACCGCTGTCTTTTTCAGTCGATTCCGCACCTAAACCCACAGAATAATCGTACGCGGGGTAATAATACCCTCCGGTAAGATCTTCCAATTCCACAAACAAATCTTGCGTGCCCTGGGTTACTTCCGGCTGATTAGGCGTGGGTATAATCCAGGCAAAATCTTTGGCGTTTCCTTGAAAGGTCATGGAAAGCACTAAAGTTTCCATTTGCGATTCGGATTCGTAAAAAATCGCTCCCCTTTGCTGGGTTTCCCAGATATAATAATTGTCCGGAGGAATTAGTCCCCCGTCGGCTTTCGTTACTAACGGCAATAATAAGCTCAGGCAGAAAACAAACAGAATAATTTTTTTCATATTTTTATTTAAAGATAATTATTTTGATGCAATCTATGATTTTGTCTCTGTTCAATTATACCCGCCTCCACTAAACGCACGATCATTCTTTCTCTTAAATCCAATTCCAATATTTCCTTAATCTGTTTTGGCATTCTCGCTTGATTTTCTTTAAGCCAAATCCAGTATTGGGATATTACTCCAATAAGTTGTTCAGAATCCATGGAGTGTATTTTTTCTGTGGCTTCTTCCGCGGAATTAACTTGTAAAAACTCCACAAAAAACCCAGAGAATATTTTTTCTTCTCTTTTTTCCATATCTCTGTCTTCAGCGAACACTGGTAATGTTCCTTCATGTTTATTTCCTAATCTTCTTCTTGCTGGCATGAATAAATTTTTTAAAATAATTTTTGCTGGCGTGCCTTGTAAATCTTTAAAGCGGCTTTCTTGCCTTGCGGCGTTAATTTCACGAAAGTGAAAAACCATTTAGTCGCTGTTCTTTTGCCGTAACCCGTTAGTAATCCTTTATCTATTAATCTATTTATACTCCGGCTGATAATATCTATCTGATCTTTCTTTGTCGGGAACGCACGTGTGCGTTCCTTACCTTTTCTTTTTTTATAGAAATCAAGCAACTTGCCTCTTAATACTTTTTCCCGAGCCCCGAGGCATTCCATGAGAATGTATTTCTGTAGGGCGGAAAGAGTCATAATATTATTTATTAATTCTAGAGGCCTAATTCTTTTAATTGCGCCTTATCAACACTTGATGGCGAATCCATTAGCGGGTCCCGGCCTTCCAAAGTTTTTGGAAAAGCGATCACCTCGCGGATGCTTTCCTCCCCGGCCAGTACCATCACTAATCTATCTAACCCGCAGGCGATTCCACCGTGCGGTGGCACGCCATATTTAAACGCTTCCAGCAGATGGCCGAACTTGGCTTGGATCTCTTCTTTGCTGTGGCCCAAAGCTTGAAACACTTCGGATAATATTTCCGGATCATGCGTACGAATGGATCCGCCAAATATCTCATTGCCATTCAAAGCTAAATCGTATTGTTGCGCTTTTATGCTTTCCAATTTTCTTTCTTTAAGTTTCGGCAGATCTTTTTCTTGGATGGCGGTGAAAGGATGATGCGTGGCTCCCCAGGTGCCGTCGTCTTTCTTTTCAAACATGGGAAAATCCGTGACCCAGCAAAAAGCCAGCTCGTTTTTGTCTTTTTTATCCTTTCTCATGTCCGGCCGATCATTTTTATATTTGGCCATGGAGTCTTCATAGCTGATTCTCGGGAAAGGCGTTTGCGCGATTTTCTTTTCCGGGCAAACCTTGGCCACTAATTCTATTATTAATTTTTCTATCAAGTTTAAAATTTCTTCTTGGTCGGTAAAACTTTTCTCCACATCAAGCTGGGTGAATTCCACTTGTCTGTCTCCCCTCGCGTCTTCATCGCGGAAGCAGCGCACCACTTGAAAGTACTTTTCCATGCCGGCCACCATCAGCATCTGCTTATATTGCTGGGGAGACTGCGGCAAAGCGTAAAACTTTCCTTTAAAATTGCGGGAAGGCACTAAAAAATCTCTCGCGCCTTCGGGAGTAGACTTTGAGAGAAAAGGAGTTTCAATTTCCGTGAATCCCTGCTTGTAAAAATACTCTCTCATGAATCGAACAACATCATGGCGCAACACCAGATTCTTTTTCATTCTCTCTCTTCTTAAATCCAGATACCGGTATTTCAGCCTTAACTCCTCATTAACTTCTTCTTTAAACTGGTCTTTAATTTCAAAAGGCGTTACTGCCGCTTTATTGATAATCTCTAAATCTAAAGCCTCAATCTCTACCGTACCGGTCGGTGTTTCTTTTTTCACTTGCTTTGGCGGCCGGGCATTAACTTTGCCTTTTATGGCAACTACATATTCCAAGCCAAGTTGGTCCGCTTTTTTTATCAATTCCTTATTATTCGGCAAGAAAACAACTTGCACTTGGCCTGACTTATCGCGCAAATCGATAAATATCAGCTTGCCCATATTGCGGCGGCTGTGCACCCATCCTTTTAATAACACCTCCTGACCGATTTTTTCTGCGCTTTCAATGGTATTGGTTCGTTTCATGAGATTAATTAAAATTATATTATTTAGGTCTTTTTTTCAGCTCACTGGGAACTGGGCTTTTATTTTCTTTATAAAATTCTCCTTCCGGATCGTTTACTTCAAATTTCATTAACTCGTTCATCAATTTCCAGAGGTTATTATCTTTAATTATTTTTTCTATTTCTTTATGAGTAATACCCAAATATTGTAAATCATGGCACGAACCATCAACATATTCTGCCATGTTATTTTGCCAAACACTCAATTTTCTTTGATTATCCGGTAAAAAATACTTGTTTGAACCGCTATTATGCATTTCATGAATATGAAAACGCATTATATCATCCGGTACTTTGAACAATGTGGTTAAATAATATGAATAATCACGATTTTTTTCCACTTTATTCGAAAAAGCGGCGCTGCTTCTGTCTAAATCTTCAATATTGTCTTCGTGACTACCCCCTCCTGAATAAGCATGCCCGTATTCATGAAAAAAAGTTCCTTGTTTATAACGCTGACGATCAAAGAATGCTCTATTTATTTTTAAAGTGTCGTCCGTCGGATCATCCGGCGTGCCGGCGTTATTCCAACGAGCCACGCTGACGCCATAGCCTAAATCACGCGCTTCTCCGTGATGTTCCGTATATAAACTGATCCTGCCGCTTCTCATGTGTTCTGATAATCGAGCGAACATGTCCGCCAGCTCATCTATGGCCACTTGCTTTTGTTCGTCGGTTGGATTTTTATAAACCGTGCCGTCTTTAGTCATTACAAAAGTATCGGAAGCTCTTACTACGTCTTGCGCCACCGGCAAATAATATTGCCCGGCTAAATCCATTAATCCAATTAATTCTTGCCTTTTTTCTTCGCCTATGGCGTTTTTATCTACACCCGTATCGGTTGTGGGTGTTTCTTCTGCATCATCTCCCCGAGTTTTTGTATATCCGTAATAAAAAGCACCTAAAAATATGCTAATTAACACGCCCACACTAACCACTCCGCCTGTGGTTACACCGGTTCCGATTAATAGTTTTTTTACAAAATTCGGCTTAGCCGGCGGCCGTGTTTCCAGCGGCACCCGCGGACGAACAACTGTTCTTCGCTTTGCCGCTGACGGCAACATTACCGTTCTATTTTCCCTGTTTTCCGATGCTTCTTCATATGGCTTGCATATTAAATCTCTTACAGTAGTATCAGCAGAAAGATCTTTGCAATGCATAAAAATTCTTTCCGCTGTTTTTCTCATATTCCGAGGCAAAGGGGCAATATCATCAGCGTGAATTGGTCTTGTAATTGTAAAATTATGGTCCATAAAAGCGCGCTTACCATGATAACGCTTGGCTGTTTGTACTATATAATTAGCAAGCCAATATGGGGAACCATGCTGATTTATTCTGCCAAGATCAATTTCTTCGCGACCACTTCTTTTTAAATTTGTGCGAAGTTGCATTTCCTGCTCATACACCATGGCCATTAATTCATGCAAATCTGCACAACGCGAATAATTTATTTCAGCCCTAGGCTCGTTATTTCCGTTTATTGCGGCATATCTTTCCCCTCCCATAGCGGTTCTGGCCAAGGCTTCGGGCAGATATGGATCATAGTTCTGCTTTTCAAATATTTTTTCAAGAGCGCCTCTAAGGCCGTAATTACGGCTTACAGTAACTAATAAATCATCAAGTCTTCTTCGCATTATTGATCGTTTTATTTCCGGATTATGTTCTTGTATTTTTTTTTGTTCGCCAATAACACGGCGAAAGGTTTCGTATATGGCTTCGGCAATATATTCGATTGATTCTTCAGAGTCTCCCCATGTATATTTAGCGTTTGTCCCTTTAAATTCCAATAATCGCGCCATTATCTCGCTTATTGAATCGCAATATTCAAATGATAATTCCTTATTATCGGGCATAATGATAAGTATTTTTTATTCCAGACATGCGATTATTATAATAAATTTTAACGATTAAGTCTATTCATCCACTCGATAATATTTCTTTATGGCTTTAGCGTATTTTTCTGCCATATCGGGATTATCTTTAATCAATTGATCGCCATCATTTAAATACCCCAAAATATAAGCGACTTTAATAACTTCGGATCTGGTTTCCACGGGCACATCTTTATTGCGCAATTTCTGCAAAAATTCATTAGGGTTGGCATTATCCCCCATACTTTCCCAAGCCGGCTTTATTTTTCTTAAGAATGTTTTTGATTCACCGGAATTATAACCGGCCACGGCCACCCAAGGGCTTTCTCCATAATCTCTATACAAATCGGAAAAATAATGCAAGGCAATATTTAGCGGTCTGGTATCATTTATCTCCCTGCCAATAGCTTCAGCAGTGGATGGCAAAAGCTGAAAATGGCCTTGCGCGCCCTGTGAAGATTCATTAGTCATCAGCCTGTCTTTATCCGCGTCATAACTTTCGGCTACGACTAAAGCTAAAAAAAATTCTCTTAATTCTTTTGCTTCTTCACCTTTAAAACCCTCTCGAGCTAATCCAGATTCCACTTGCGCGTCATAATTGACGCCCACATGCATGCGCGGCACAAAATCCCATTCGCTGGCGTTTGCCTCTCCCAATAATAAAGTAAATTCTTGATTGGCTTGTTCCAATTCAGCGGAAGGATGAAATGTTTCACCGTAAAATTCCGCGCGTTTTTGTTCCTGTAAAAACTTTACTCGTTGGAACGCGAGTTTATCCAGCGCGCATAACGGATCTTCTCTTCCGGTATCTGTTTGTTCCGGCGATACTTCTTCTGTTGTTTTTTGACCGGGCTCTGCAACTGGCGTTTGCTCAACATGCGTGACCTCAACATTTTTTTCATAATGACTGGCTAGATCAGCTCCTCCGGCTAAACCAAAAGCCGCCATGCCGCCATAAGCCGCCTTTTTTGCCCTCCTCGTGGCTGCCGATTCTTGAAACACCATATTAAGGTTTTAAGCGGTTAATAAGGCGCGGGAACGGAATGGATTCGCGGATGTGCGCAATACCGGTGAGCCACTGTACGCAGCGCTCCAGGCCCAAGCCGAAGCCGGCGTGCGGCACAGAACCGTATTGGCGAAGATCCAAATACCATTGGAAATCTTTTTCCGGCAAGTTCTGTTCTTTTATACGAGCTAATAATTTATCGTAATCGTCTTCTCTTTGCGAGCCGCCGATAATTTCTCCCAAGCCCGGGGCTAATAAATCGTTGCACAACACGCGCGATTCATCTTGCGGGTCTCGTTTCATATAAAAAGCTTTTACCTTGGCCGGATATTTTTCTACAAACACAGGTTTGTCGTAGGAGTTGGCCAGTTTAAGCTCGTCTTCGGCGCCAAAATCATCGCTGGGATCGGCGCCCAACTTTTCGCAAGCTTTTTTATGATCAATATGATAAAAAGGCGCTTTGATTTTTTCTAAGTCTTCTATTTTTCTTTCTAGAATATTTAATTCTATTTTATTTTCCGCCAAAACTTTTTTTATAATATAGCAAACCATGTCTTCCTGCACTTTCATGTTTTCCTTATGCTCGTAAAAAGCCATTTCCGCGTCCATCATCCAAAATTCGGTTAAGTGCTTCCTGGTTTTGGATTTTTCCGCGCGGAACACGGGGCCGAAATCGTAAACTTTTCCCAAACTCATTACCGCCGCTTCCAAATACAGCTGGCCGGATTGGGAAAGATAAGCTTTACCCAGATCAAAATACTCCACGGGGAATAAGGTGGTAGTCCCCTCGCAAGCGTTGGGGGTTAAGATGGGGCTGTCGATTTTTATAAAACCTTGCTCATGGAAAAAATCATACACCGCGCGGATAATGGTATCGCGCACGCGCATCACCGCCCATTGTTTAGAGGAGCGCAGCCAAAGATGGCGGTTGTCCAATAAAAATTCCGGGCCGTGATCTTTCTTGGATATGGGGTAATCCTGTTTGGGAATTTGAATAACTTTAAATTCTTTCACATGCAATTCGTATTCTTCTTTTTTGGGATGCTTAGAAACCGTACCTACTATTTCGCAAGAAGTCTCTAATTTTAAACCTTCCGGAACTTGATCTTTATTGGCAATGGCCTGCAAAGTGCCGTAGCCGTCGCGAAATTGTAGAAAGAATAATTTTCCCGAAGAACGAAAATTATAAACCCAGCCTTTTAGCAAAACCTCCTTATTAAGATGCGCTTTTAAATCCTTAGATAGAATGTAATCCATATTTTATGTAAAAAAATTAAGGGGCTGATTTAGCCCCCTAATTTTAGTATTTTTAAGCCTTTTTGGCAAATTATTGCAGTTTCTTTAAAACAATCTTTTTGGTGAGCAAATACTTAGCTAATATTTTATTTTTTTTACTTCTAAGCAAGATAGTATTTTTATTTCTTTTCGTTTTGGCGGGTTTTATTTTCTTGTTAACAAGCGAGGTGGCTAATTTTTTACCCAGTTTTTCTTGAGTTAATAATATTTTAACCAGAGATAGTTTCACTTTGCCTTTTTTATTCTTGGCAGTAACCACAGCCCATTTCTTGTTTCTTAGAGTATAAGTTTTTAAAGAGTTATACTTAAAATTCTTTTTAGCTAGAGTTTTTCTTGATAAAACAGTTAAGGTGTTAATATTTATTAAAGCTAATTTCTTGGCTTTAGGGTGCAGGGCTAAATAATAATTATCTTGATATTGTTTTAAGGTTAG
>JBAZVM010000008.1:0-83407 GCA_041660885.1 Patescibacteria group bacterium
CGATCGCTGACGGCTTCTCCTGTAAATTCCGCGTCTGCTTCGGAAAGGCTGATAGTGCCGGAATATAGCGTACTTTGGCCATAAATAAGGTAAGCGGCACCGACAAAACTATGATAACTTGCCCCAACTAAAAAATCATCATAACCATCATTATTAGTATCTCCGGCGGAAGAAACAGAATTGCCGGCAAAATCAAATACTGCTTCACCCATAAATTCCGCGTCTGCTTCGGAAAGGCTGATAGTGCCGGAATACGGTGTTTCTTGGCCGTAAATAAGGTAAGCGGCGCCGGCGTACATAGCAACATCACTATTCATATATGACCCAATTAAAAAATCATCATATCCGTCTCCGTTAACATCTCCGACAAAAGAAACAGAATTACCGGCTCGATCGCTGACGGCTTCTCCTGTAAATTCCGCGTCTGCTTCGGAAAGGCTGATAGTGCCGGAATACGGTGTTTCTTGGCCGTAAATAAGGTAAGCGGCGCCAGCAAAAGAACCGGCATCACTATTGCCATATGCTCCAATTAAAATATCATCGTAGCCATCGTTATTCACATCTCTGGCGAGAGAAACAGAATAGCCGGCATAATTATAAGTTGCTTCTCCTGTAAATTTCGCGTCTGCTTCGGAAAGGCTGATAGTGCCGGAATACGGTGTTTCTTGGCCGTAAATAAGGTAAGCGGCGCCGACATAATCAGAATTACCCCATGCCCCGATTAAGATATCATTATATCCATCGTTATTCACATCTCCGGCGGGAGAAACAGAAATGCTAGCAGAATTATTTGCCGCTTCGCCGGTAAACTCTTCAAACAAAGATAAACTGTATTCTTCTTGGGAAAAGGTGGCTAAGGGGAAAACGAAAAGTAAGAATAATAATAGTTTTTTCATTATCAAACTAAATTTCAAAATATGCCAAGCTGGAACCTTTGCTTAAAACATTGATAGTATCGGCTTCTTCTTTATCTTTATCGTATAGCACCACTTCTTTTTCCGACCTCATGGAAACTGCCAGAAAATCTGCGGTTTTGCAAAGTTCGCCAATTTGGCCCACTTCCGCGATATTATAAGTGCCGGGAGTAAATGCGTCCGTGGCATTGTATTCGTAATCTCCTATCAAGCCGTTACTCACATCCATGTAGCCGTAAACTTTCTCTCCTCTGGCAGTGGTACGCATACCCGCGGTATATTCTTCATCTGTGCCAAAACTGGCATTGGCCGTAAAAACCATCTCCTCATCGGTGAATTTCCATAAATCAATGCGCGCTTCGCCGTTTATGGGCGATGTGATTATCTCATACGCGTCATCAGCCGTATCAATATTGGCTATGGAAACAAAAGCGCCTCCGGTATAGCCGGCAATATCCAAAGTTTGCCTTTTTAATATTTTAAAGGTTCCTTCCATTTCTTGCAGTTTCAATACAATGAAAGTTATTTTATCTTTTCCGGAGCTGACTAAAACAATTTCATTTTCTCCGTTGTCGTTGATATCGCCCACGGCTAAATCAAAACTCTTCGGTTTGAGCAAATTCTGAGCGAATATTCTTTGGTCTAGCCCCATTTCGCCTTCTGCCGTAAAAAATCTAAGGTGCGGATTTCTGGTTTTTTTAAAGGGCATGGCAATTATTTCCGGAGTGCTGTCTTCGTAAATGTCTCCCACCGCCACTTTCACGCCAACATTTCTTTCAAAAGCCGTGATACTAAAAATTTCATCTCCGCTTTCCACATCATAAGCTTTAATAATTCCTTGGGCCAGATCTTTATCCGCGTCTTTGATTGAGCCGACTATTAAGGCGTCCTGATCTAGTGCCGCTTTGGTAGCCAGCGGCAAACACACTAATACTGCCGCGACGAATAAAAAAATAATTTTTCGCATATTTTTTATATAAATTAATTTATTTGCAAGCTTTCCAAATATGCCCGCATTTCTTGCAGCGATAGCGCCGCGCTAAAAACGGCAATATTAACAAACACATTCCAGCCGTGATAAAAACCCAAATAACAAAGTAAAAGCTTACTTTACTTTTACCGGCTATGTCGGTTGAACCGCATTTATTGCATTTATCGTTTAAAATTCGCATATATTATTACAGTATACTGCTTCTACAATTAGATTTCAATTAATCAATAAAAAACAGCTTTATTGCTTAACATTTAATTTATCCTTTACTTTGTTAACCACTTGTTCCAGCTTCCAATCGCTTTTTACTAAATAATCAAACACTCCGTTTTTCATGGTTTCCTGCACTTGTTCGGCATCGGTTAAATTCGTCAGCATAATCACGGGCACTTTTTTGCCCCAGCTGTCTTTGCGCAATTCTCCGAGCATGGAAATTCCGTCCATCTCGGGCATCACGATATCAAGCAAAATAATATCGGGTTTGTGCAAAAGTGCTGTTTCCAAACCCTCCTTGCCGTTTTTCGCGCTAAGAGCTAAAAAATTTTCTTTGGTGAACTTATCCGTAAGCGCGCGAACCAAAGTTGCTTCATCTTCCACTATTAATATTTTTTTTGTCATATTTATTAAATAAAATTAAAAATCAGCTAATTCCTCCCAAGACGTAATGTTTATGCTCGGGCTTACTTGGTCTATTAAAATCTTAGCGCGGCGGGTAACGCTGTTTATGGTGCCGCTGGCATTGATTTGGCGATTGCTTCCCCCGAGATTGCTTACCACATAAGTGCACTGCCCGCTCCCGATTGTTAAAGTGGTTGAGCCCGTATAACTGGTAGAATTCGATATCTCCAGCAAAGCTTGCTCGGCGCAAGCGTTGGCCAAAGCTTTGGCTGGCTGGCTGGAATTATAATCACGGCTGCTTTTCGTGCTGTTTAAAGCCCAAGCCATAAAGGAAAGGCCTATTACCAATGCTAAGGCGCCGATAATTATTACGCCGAATAAAGCGACATAGCCTTTTTTGTTAATAGCGCAAACTGCTGGAGCCATAAAATGTCTTGCTATAATTATTATAAGTTAAAGTAAATTGGAATTTAATGGCGCCGGGCGTACTGGTACGAGAAACATTATAAAAGCTTAATCCGGAAGCGGTTGCTTTGCTGTTGGTTAGATCAACGGCACTGGCCGCCCCTTCCTGCATTTTTATCACGCCACTGCTCAAAGAAAACATGGTGGGATCATTAGCTACGGTCACCACATCCAAAGTTAACGAAGCCGCGGTTCCTCCGGTAATCGGCAAAGTAATATTTTCCGCGTTCCTAATGCTTTGGGAAATTATTTGCGCCACTTGTGTGCCTTGCTGTTCCACTTCGGCCATGGATTGATTCTGTGCTTTGCTTTTTAAAAAAGAAGTGATGAATAAAGTAACGGACAAAAGCAAAATAGTAAGCAATGCTATATAAATTACCAACTCAACCATAGAAATTCCTTTATTGTTTTTCATATTATGGTGCGATACATTGTAATTCCTGGGTATCCGAACCTGAAGCCATGTATACTATATCCGAAGTGGTGTCATAAACAAGTTTGCCGGGAACGCCATCTAAATTAAGGCTGGTAAGGAGCACAGGGGTTGCCGGAACGCTTGTGTCTATGGAATAATAATCAGGATTTACCGGATTCACATTGGCTAAAAAAACTAATTGCCAGAGCGCGGAATAATCAAGAGATTTAAGAACATGCGTTCCAATATCCACAGTGCTAGTTATAGAGGGGACGGTCGGCGTTGTTGTGTTGATTACGTAAAATTCCGGGGCGGCCGCAGAACCGTCGCGACCCACATAAGCAGTATTAGTGCTCAAGGTGACGGAAAGACCGTCGGGTGCTGTCGCTCCCTCGTTTAGATCCAAAGAAGCTGCCAGTGCCGGGCTGGCCAGCGTAGTTACATTAATCACCTGAAATTCTTGCGTGTTTTCGGTGGACGCCGCGTATGCGTAATCCCCGCTGGCGGAAAGTTCCTTCAAGTCGCCGAGAAGATCAACTTGGCCTGTCAGCGTTGGCGCGGTGGGCGTGGTTATGTTAAAAACATAAAATTCCTTGCCAGTGCTAGTCACCCTGGTTAAATAAAGATAATTAGTTTTTCCCATCACCACGGCCAGGCCGTCATTATTGTTGTTACCGCTGTTCGCGTTTGTTAAATTAAAGGTGGCGGCAAGAGTCGGAGCCAAAGGATTGGAAATATTAATAACGGCAAGTTCGCCGGAATTATCATTGGAGGCAATATAGGCGTAATTGCCGCTAACGGCTATGTCATTGGGCGCGCCGGCGAGCGCCAAATTACCTTTTAATACCGGCAGAGCGGGATTGGAAATATCGAAGACAAAAAATTCGCTGCCCGGATTGGTCGCGCGGCCCAGATAAACGTAATTGCCAGCAACGGCTATGGAAATGGCATCGGCCACGTTGTTTGTGCTATTGGCCACCGTTAAATCAAAAGAGCACCAAAGAGAAGGTGTCACGCCCTTCTTAGATTTAGCGGCTCTCCAATTAGTTAAATAGGATGTAAGTGAAACGCTCTGCGCTACTCCTTTTTCCGTCCAAGAAACCGCAGATGTCACTTGCTTTCTATCAGTGCCGGCGGATGAAACGGTGACCACTCTTTGAAAAATATCGGTATTATCAGAAGTGCCGGAAAAAGACCATTGATTTCCGGCGGTAGACAGCCCATGAGGAGTGTCGGTTAAAAGCGTGTAATCGGAATCGCGAATATTTCTGGCGGCTTCCAAGCCTTCTTCGGCCACCATCAGCGCTCTATCTTCGTTACCGGAACTGACAAACGCTTTTTGCGTGAGCATAAAAATTCCTACCAGCGCCGTCACTAGCAAAGCGAAAACCGAAGCCACAATCAACAACTCTATCACGGCAAATCCATTATTTTTAATATTCGATTTTTCCCTGGACATTGATATTTATTGTTTTAGTTTTATTTCCAATAGTTAAAGTAATGCTTTTAGCGCTGGGCAGAAAGCCGGTAAATTTCGTAAACACAATTTCCGTGTCTCCACTTATGGAAACGGTTCCGGGCAAAGAATAGATTTCATCATAGCTCTGCGTGCGTCCGGAAAAACTGGTGCCTTTAAATATTATTGCTTCGCCGGTTTGCAGCTTCACTCCCCAAGTGTCATCTTGTTTCATGGCTTGGGAAAGCAGCTGGGCCCGACGAATAGTTTGCACAGAAGTTGCCGCGGCCAAATTTAAATCGCTGTTTTTAGATAAAGCCTGGTAAACGGAAAAGGACAATCCCAAAAGTATGCCCATCACGGCCACGGCGATTAATATTTCTACTAAAGTAAACCCTTTTTTCATGGTTAAATCACTTCGGATAATTTATAAATGGGCATAATAATACCTAAAGCCAATAGCGCCACTCCCATGCCTATGATAAACAGGAGGATGGGTTCCATAATCACGGGCAAGCTTTTCGCGGTTTCTTCCACTTTAAATTCATAAATGCGCCCGACTTTTAACAGCGCGTCTCCCAAGTGGCCGGATTTTTCTCCAGCAATAATCATCTGCCGCACGGAAACCGGAAATAATTTGGTGGTTTTCGGATAAAGATCTAAACACTTTCTAAATGAGTTTCCTTCAGCCACATTGTCTCGTAGAAAAGCATAAAAACTCTCTGTAATTTCGAAAAGTGGTGGTACCGGGCATGGCGTTCAAGCTTTCCACCACGGGCAAACCAGCGTTCAACATGGTGCCCAGAAGAAAGCCAAAGCGCGCTGTTTCCGATTCTCTTATTAAGGTTTTCACGAAAGGAATATGAAAAAGCAAAGAATGCCCAATAAATTTTGTTTTCGGAAAACTGAAAAGGAAATATGTCATGCTCGCTACGAACAGGAAAAAAAATGGAACAATAATATACCCGAAATCCCCTAGAACTTTTCCGATTTGTATCATTATTCTGGTAATCAGCGGCAGCTCGGCGCCGAAAGATATAAACGCTTCCGTCATTTTCGGCAGCACAAACCAAGCGGTAAAAGCGCCGACCACGATGGCCAAAGTTAATACGATCAAAGAATAGATCAAAGACGAACGCACTTTGGAACGAAAAACCATGTCCTTTTCATTTTGGGTGACAATCACGCCTAAATTATCCGCTAATTTTCCGGAAAGTTCTCCCAGCTTTATCAAAGATACCATTCTGTCGGGCAAAAATTCCCAAGTTAATATAGCCTGAGAAAAAGCCACGCCGTTATCGACATCATCTTTAATATCATTAATAATGCGCTTCATTCTTTTTGATTTCGTGTCCGAAGAAATGGAACCTAATGCTTCGCTGATATTCATACCTGAAGAAAGCAGGGCGGTAAAATTTTCCAAAAAATCATATACTTGTTTGCGCAAGCCCAAGCGATAGAAGGAAAGTTTGAAAGACTGCCAAGCGGTTCTATGTTTTTTTTCGTTCATATAATATCGTCTAATAATTTTATTCGGTCGGCGCAACGCGTTTTAAATCATCAATCGTGGTTATGCCGGTTCTCACTTTATTTAAGCCGTCGTAGAAAAACGAATGGCTGCCTTCTTTCTTGGCTAATTCCCAAATTTCCGGAGCCGAAGGGTTTTTTAAAATCAGTTGCTTCATGTTCGGCGTCATGCGGATGAACTCAAAAATAGCCACGCGGCCTTTATACCCGGTGTGGTTGCAGCTCGTGCATCCTTTGCCTTTATACAAAACTGTTTTTTCACCCATTAAATCTCCGGTATAACTGTACCGGCATTTTTCGCAAATCTTACGCACCAGCCTTTGCGCTACAATCAGTTCCAAGGTGGAAGCCAATAAAAATGGCTCTATGCCCATATCAAACAATCTGGGCACGGCTGTAGCTGAATCATTGGCGTGGAAAGTGGAAAGTAAAAGGTGCCCGGTTAAAGCGGCGTTCACGGAAATTTCCGCTGTTTCCGCATCGCGGATCTCTCCAACCAGTATTATATCCGGATCTTGGCGCACGATAGAGCGCAAGCCGCGCGCGAAAGTTAAATTAGTGGCCGCATTTACTTGTATCTGGTTGGCGTTGTCCACTTTATATTCTACCGGGTCTTCAATGGTAGTGATGTTCACCCCGGGATTGTTTAAAATTTTCAGTAAAGAGTATAGCGTAGTGCTTTTTCCGGAACCGGTAGGGCCCGTTACCAGAATCATGCCGAATGGCTTGTGCGCCGATTGCGTAAAAATATCCCTATCTTCTTCAGACAAACCCAAATCGCTTAAAGTAAAGCCGCGCACGTAAGTGGAGAGCAAACGAAACACCACTTTCTCTCCGCCCAAAGTCGGCACCAAAGAAACGCGGATATCCACCTGGTTGCCTTCGTGCGACATGCGGATAGCGCCATCCTGCGCGGAGGCGTGCTCGTCTATGCGCAAATTGGCCCGCACTTTGATTAAATTTAAAATATTATCATAGTTGTCTTTTTTAATACGCCCGGCTTCAGTAAGCACGCCGTCGATACGGAAGCGGATGATAACTTCCTCTGGCTGGGGCTCGAAATGGATATCGGAAGAGCGGTACCCCAAAGCATCGCTGATAATCTGTTCGATGATTTCCGGCGCCACTTTTTTCTTGGCCTGCAAAATTTCGTTAAAGCGCGTTTCCAATGTTTTTCTATAATGCACGAAGTTGGCGTCGATATCTTCGGTAAGCGAGTAAGCGATGTTCACTCTTTGGGTGGGAAAAACACTTTTCAAAACAGAAGCCAAATCCGGCTGCCAGGGATTATCCGTAGCTACCACCACTTCCGGCCCGCTTTCCGAATAGAGCACTACGCGGTATTGCCTGGCCACATCTTCATTGATGCGCTGTACTTGCTCCGGAGTAGGAATATTAGAGTTTAAATCGGCATAAAGTATGCCATAATATTCCGCCACGGCCTGGCCAAATAAATCTTTGTTTATCAAGCCTTCATTGAAAAAATATTCTTCCAACAAGCCATTAGTTTTATCAGACCATTCTTCCGCTTTTTGCATGTCCTCCGGAGTGGCATAGCTTCCTTTTATCAGAATATCTTTTATTATGAGGTTGCGCTCGTTCATATAATATTTATTTTAATCTTTAGGGTGTTCTAAATATTCTTTTATATCTGAAATAATATCTTCCAGCCGAAAATCAGCTTTGGTGTAATATTTATTGACGCCCAAACGCAAATAGCTTTTTACTTTTTCCGCGCTAGCCGTATTGGAAACCACGAAAACGGGAATTTTTTTCCACTGCTCATTATTTTTTATTTTCGCCACGAAATCCAGGCCGTTTTCTTCGCCAATCAAATAATGGTCCAGCCAAATGGCGCTGATTTTCATTTTATCTTCCAAATAATTTAAAGCTTGTTTTACTTGTCTGGCCGTTACCACTTCAAATCCGCTTTTTGTTAATTTCGCTTTAATGGCCTCAGCCAATGGCCGTTCGTCTTCCACTACTAGGATGGTATAATTTTTCATAAATATAAATAAATATTAATTAACTTCCCAAAGCTTTCGTGCCCGCTTTCTTTACCATGCCTTTAATAGGCAGGGATACATAAAAAGCCGTGCCTTTGTTTTCCTCGGAATCAAACCAAATCTTGCCCTGAGCTTGATCTACTATGGCCTTTACAATGTACAACCCCAAGCCCGTGCCTTCCGTATCTTTGGCGCGCACGTTATCGGCTCGGAATAGTTTGTTATAGATTTGGCCTTGTTGAGATTTCGGTATGCCATAACCGGTGTCTTTCACCATTATCAAAATATCTTTCCCTTTCTTGGAAATGGCTACGGAAATATTTCCTTTTTCCGGAGTGTATTTGACCGCGTTGGAAAGTAAATTTTGAAAAACAATTCTGGTTAATTTTGGATCGGCTTTTATTTGCGGTACATCTTTTTCGTATTTTTTTATAATTTTTTGTTTTTTCGCGTTAATCGTGGCGCTTAGCTCTTTAAGAATTTCCTCGGCAAAAATGCTGATATCCAAAAGCTCCGGTTCCACCATGAAAGTGCCAAGCTCTATGCGGGATACATCCAATAAAGCATTCACCAGATCCACCATGCGCTGGTTGCCGTGGTATATTTCTTCCAAGTACTGCTTTTGCTCCTCATTTATTTTTCCTGCGTCTCCGGCCAGCAACATTTCCGTATACCAATTAATGGAAGAAAGCGGGGTGCGCAATTGATGGCTGGCTAAAGACACAAATTCTGTTTTCGCTTGGTCTACCGCTTTTATTTTCGTAATATCGCGTTCAATGCCCACGAAAAAGGTTACATTCCCATTTTCACCGACCACCGGGGATATATTAGCTTCAGCAATATATTTTTCTCCGCCTTTGCGCTGGTTATTTATTTCTCCCTTGAATACTTTCTTTTCCTGTTTTATTGCGCGCCACATCTTTTCGTAAAATTCTTTTGGCATCAATCCTCCCCATAACTTCAAGCAGCCGGCCTTTTCCCAAAGCACTTCTTTATTACTAAAACCGGTAATGGTTTCCACGGCTTTATTGGCGTATAAAATACGGCCATCGGGATCCGTGATTACTATATGGTCCGAAGCATTGGCCACGGCTAATTGAAATTTTTCCAAATCATGCGCCAATTTTTCCGTTTTTTCTTTTTCTTCTTCCACGTCTTCTAAAACATTGATCATGGCTTTTTGCGCTTGTTCCGCTTCAAAATTATTTTTTACCAATTCTTCCTCCGCTTGTAGGCGCTCAATAACTTTTCCCAAACGATCAACAATAGAATCCAACATTTGCTGCTCTCCTTTCAAAAAAATTTCTTCCCCATCATCTTTTATTTCTTCGTTATAGCCAACTTCAATTTGCCCGTAATTAGTATTATGAACATTAATCTGCCCTTTTATGCTTTTCTTTATTTCATCAGCGCGCCCGGAGGTATATTTTTTATAAGGGGCGGTTAAAGCAACAATTATTTTTTCCTCATAGCGAAAACCAGATGGCAGAGTATTTACGACTTTGGTAAAAATATCCTCAAAAGAAATATTTTTTTCCGAAATAAAATGAAAAATTTCATAAAGACACTTGGCTTGCTTGGCTGTTGCGGCTAAATTTTCAGCTTGAACTGCTAGTCTTCTTTTTATTCTTCTTTGGCTTAAATAATAATAGAAAGAGATTAAATATATTAACAAAAATGCGGCTATTAAACTTCCCGGAAAATACATCTTCGCTTGTATCCGCTTTTCCCATAGGCTGCTCTCTACATCTACCCCCAATACTCCCACAGTTTTATTGGTTTCTAAATCATTTATGGGAATAAAAACCGAAATATAATTTCCGTATTCATCGGAATACGGACCGGCTATTACCGCTTGGTTATTTGTAAAAACATTGAATAGCTCCGCGGGGGGCTTTTCGTAAACCAAACCCGGCGTGGTATGGAAAGGATGCTCAAGCGGAATGGAATCAACGTAGAAAAAAATTTCATTATCTTTTATACTCATCAAATATGCCCAGCGATACCCCATGTTCACTAACGGCTCTTGCATCAGATCCAGTTGCTCCCGCAATCTTACATAATCCGGGTTTTGAAGGTCTTCATCAGTTCCTGATAAATTTTCTATTCTTCGTGGATTTACCGCGGATTTAATAAACTCTCCTGTTTCCAGCAAATTAATTTTTTCTTGATTTTCCAGATTTTTCATATAAATTTCCGCGGCCATAAAGCCGACACCAACAATAACCAGAGCCCCGAAAAGGAATATAAAAATATTAATTCTGGAAAACTTTCTATTGGCCATCGTTTTTCTTTTTTTTGTTTATAACTTTTTTCAGTTCCGCCATTTTTAATTCTCGGCCGACCATCAATTTGTTCATGCGCTCCATGATATCCGATCTTTTTCTATATTCTTCCTGTTCTTGCTTTCTTTGTGTAATATCGCGCAAGATACCCACGGCGTGACATTTGTTTCTTATTTCCGTGGCCGTCAAAGATAACTCCACTAATATTTCACTATTATCTTTTTTTCTCATAGCTAATTCCATCGTCGTATTCAAACTGCATATGTTGCTTCCGCCCTCAAATTGCTTTATCTCTTTTTGATATTTCTCATTATCCTTTTTGGCCACTATCAAACTAAGCAGCTTTTTTCCCATAACTTCTTTTTTCGAATAACCGAATATTTTTTCAGCAGCTTCATTCCAATAAGTAATTTCAGCGTCTTCGTCTATCATGAATATGCCGTCTTTGGCCACTGTGGCGATAGAACGAAATTTTTCTTCGCTGTCTTTATATTGCGCCGCTGCTTTATCCGCGGCGTTTTGCGCCCGATTGCGGGAAGAAGAAAAAGAATAAATTAATAAAGAAGTGCCAAAACTCATGAGAAGGCCGAAGATCAGCACTATCGATGGTAAATACTGTTCCGGACCAGTCAAACCGAAATTTTTGTTTGCGTAATATATAAATAACCACGGATGCCCGTAGAGGTTTCGTTCTATTCGATACTCCATGTATTGGTTTTGCGCTGCGCTGTCTGCTAAATTTTTCTCGCTTTCGAATAATAAATTGCTATTATCTATCGTGGAACTTAAGCTGGCATCCTTGATGGAAAAAAACAAATTTTCTTCATTCCCATGCGCGTTTTTTATAATATTAGATAAAAAAATATCCGCATCTATGGGTGTATTAACAAACCCGATCAAAGCTCTATTGCGTTCTTGCGCGTTGGAAATGAGTTCCCCTTCTTTATAAATGGGGATGGTAATAAAAAAACCCGGTTTATTATTGCTATACAGGGTAACCATACCAGATGCTTGCACATTATCATTATCCGCAGCCTTTTTCATGAGCGCTGCCCTTGTCGGATCTGCTTTTAAATCGGTATCAAGAACGCCAATATTCTTTTCTTCTGGATAGGCGTATTTTATCCGCCATTGTTCGGTTTGCTCTGTTTGGCTTTTCTCTATGAAATACACAGAATCTACGCCCGGATAAGCGTCAACAATATTCAACGCCTCTTCAAATTGCTGGAATTCATCTGCGTCTACAATTTCGCTGGCATCGAATAATCCGCGCACTCCGTATAAAGCTCCGGCATATATCTCTATATTGTGTTCAATGTCTACTATTTGCTTTTCCGCCTGATTCTCAAAATTCTGGCGGGCTTTAAGATGTATATTATTTTCAAAAAAGAAATAGAAAAAAACAGAAGCGCTAATGCCAATAATAAAAAGGGCGGCCGGGAGAGCTATTGTTTTAAAAAATTTCATGTTCCTCCTTTAAAATTTATTTTAACATTTGCTCCACGTATTCCACGATTTTTGCCAAAGGAGTGTTTGATTTCACGAAATAATCCTTGGCGCCCAATTCCATCACGGTTTTTTTATCTTCCTCTTGAGATAAATTAGATGTAACAATAACATTAACCATTTTTCCTTTTTCTTTCAGTTCTCTTAGAACATCAAAGCCGTTTTTCTTAGGCATTATTAAATCTAATAAAACCAAATCGAAATTTTCTTTAAATAGCAAATCTATGGCTTGTTCGCCATCAAAAGCCTGGACCACTTCGTATCCGGAATGCTGTAATTTTAACGTTAAAACCTTGGAAATCGGCCTGTCGTCTTCCGCTACTAATATTCTTTTTGTTTTATCAGCCATTTTTTTATATGAAAAAATAAAAAAAACTATATTTCTTAAATAATATTATAACAGATTTTTTAATGGGAAGCAAAGTGAACAAAATTTGGAGCGGGATACGGGAATCGAACCCGTCTCTCATCCTTGGGAAGGATGCATAATAGCCACTATACTAATCCCGCAAACATTACTTATTCCCCCAAATCGCGTCTAATATCTTCACTCTGGTTACTAATAAAGAAGGAATAATGCCGGCTAACATGGAAACCCAGACGAATATTTCCAATCTCATTATATAATCGGCGTATTCCAGCACCAAAGTAACATCGCCAATGGGCAAAGAAAAGGGGTAAGCTTTAAAATAAGTTACTATCAAACCAAAGAAAATGGCCGTGCCGATAGCTATGCCGGAAAGAGAATAAACAACGGTTTGCAAAATATAAGTGGCGTTAATTAAATACGGGCGCACGCCAATGGCGCGCAATATGCCCACTTGCTGGCGTTTGCTGGTTACGTCAATGTAAATCACGATAAAAATGGTTACGGCCGCGATTAATATGCCCACAATAGACATGATAACGTTAATGCTCACAAAGCTTTTCGTGATGGCCTTCATGATGCCGGCCGCTTCTTCCCAGCCGTAAAACTTACCTTTTATGTTCTTTGCTTTGATTTCTTCAATGACTTTTGCTTCTTCTCCGGTTTTGCTGATTTTCATGATAAAGCTGGTGGCTGTATTTTCGCTACCGGGGAACATTTCATTGAATGCTTTATTGGTGATGAAGGCTCTTTTATCCGTTTCTAAAAATTTGGTATAAAAAATTCCTTTAATGGTAAATTCCTTGCTTTGGCTGTCGAAGCTTAGAGTGACTTTGTCTCCCACTTTCGCGTCTTGAAAAGAGAAGGCGTTCATTTCCACTTCTTCTCCGCCCGCTATTTGCCGG
The DNA here is from genome assembly GCA_041660885.1 of Patescibacteria group bacterium. GTDB lineage: Bacteria > Patescibacteriota > Patescibacteriia > UBA9570 > JAHJKD01 > JBAZVM01. The sequence continues at coordinate 13,456 of JBAZVM010000008.1, forward strand.
CCGATTATTATCTGATCAGTGTCATCCGGGCTTAAATATTCCCCTTCAGTCATGTTATCGTAGATGTTTGTCACCCCTTTTTCTAATTCCGGATCAACTGCTAAAATAGTCCAGTTGCCCTTCACGTTCTTATACTTCATGCTGGCGGGAACGATTATTTGCGGACTGACCGCTTCAATTTTATCGATGCTTTCCAAATCGGTTTTTATCTGGCTCGTTTCCTTGAAAAAATCTTCCCCGTCCGGCGGAAGCATCATGATATTGCCGGTAAAAGTATTAACTACTTGCTTATTGGTATTACTGATAACGCCGGCGAATAAAGAATTCACGAAAATCAAATTGATAAACGCAATGGACATTAAAAAAATAATCAAGGACAAAGTCCACTTATTGCCTCTTTTCAAATGGCACCAAAGCAGAAAAAAAGGAATTTTAAATTCTTGCTTCATATTATTTTTCCATCGGCTAAATGAATGATACGATTGGCGAATACCTCTTCTTCCGGTTCGTGGGTGACCATGACAATCGTATGATTATCGTGTTTATTTAATTCTTTTAGAATTTTCATAACAGAATTGGCGGCCTGGGTATCCAAATTGGCCGTGGGCTCGTCCGCGAAAATCACTTTAGGATCGTTGATCAAAGCGCGGGCAATGGCCACTTTCTGTTTTTCTCCGCCGGAAAGCTGGTTCGGTAAACTTTTTATTCTTCTCTCCATTCCGACTTTAGATAATAAACGATGCGCTCTTTTTTCGCATTCTATTTTTTTATTAAGAAGCATGGCGGGAAGCATGACATTTTCCAAAGCGGTTAGTTCGGAAAGCAAAGCGTATTCCTGAAAAATATAGCCAATTTTTGTTAAACGCATTTTCGCTCTTAATTTTTCTTTCATCTGAATAACTTCCTCGTCTAATAAATGTATGGTTCCGGAATCGGGTTTATCCAATAAACCTAATTGCCTGAGCAAGGTGGATTTGCCGGAGCCGTTGCGTCCTTTAATAATTAAAAAATCTCCTTCGTGCAAATCGAAAGAAACCCCCTTTAAAGCGTGTACTTTTACATGCCCGCTTTCGTAAAATTTATGAATATTGTGAACGGATACTATTTTATTCGGCATATTACTTATGAATTTGGTCGGGGTAGAGAGACTCGAACTCTCGACCTCATGCACCCCATGCATGCGCGCTAGCCAACTGCGCTATACCCCGGCAAAGCCTATTTTAGATAATTTATATGAGAAAAGCAAACTGTTAAGTGAAATGTGACCGCCGACCGCACGAACGCGATTTGAAATCGAGTCCGCGCAGCCGACGGTGTCCCTTCAGATACGGTGCCAGCGGCTGATGCCGTCGGCACTTCGACGAAGGGTGAAGGTCCAGACCAAGCCAGTAGCAAGGTCCTTTCCCTCGTAGAAACTGCGACCGCCCACGCACCAAAACCGAAGGACCAGAATCCCTACCATGATCCACCCCCTGACAAAAACAAAAAGGCTTCTTACCCCAATAATAGTTCGGATAAAAAGCCTTCTTGCTTTTGCCCACTTGCGCGAGCCGTATCGTTCCCTTAGGGTAGGTTTTGCCACCTTATCCAAAAGACAGGTTGGCGAGCAGTCATCGGGCCTAATCCCTCGTGCTTCTCTTGATAGTTTTAATTCTTAAAGAGCTATAAAAAGATACTAACAATAAATTATAGCGCCGTCAAATTTTTACGATCAATATTATAAAATCCCCACTCGCTCCAGCGCCAAATGGCTTGATATTTTGGTTTGCACTTATATTTTTTGGTGTATTCTCCTTCTAATACCACCAACTCGTTCTTACCATCATTATCTATGTCCTTTATTTCCGCGGAACAATTCGGTTTATTTAAATTAGAAGACTGCCAAACGGAATTTACCGTTTCCCCATCTAATTGATAAAGAAATAAATGATTCTTTATGGAATCATCATTCTTCCGCACCCAAAAAGGCTTGGACGAACCGTAATCGCCCGGTTTCCAAACCAATAAATTTATCTCGGTTTGGCCGTCGTTATTGCTGTCCGCCAAAATAAATTGGTCCACATGCCATTCTTTGGGCGTCTGCCATAAATGTTTATCGTTTTTCGTTATGGTGAAAATATTGTTTTGCAATGAATAACAAACGCCTGCCATACATTCAACGGTACGGACATGCCATGGCATGTCCGTACGCGATAATAAAAAATACAACGCGATTAAAATTAATTCCATTTATTCATAAGCCATGAACGAATCGGTCCAGGTTGGCCTGTCTGGCGCTTCTTCCGAATCCATCAGTTCCCACCATTTGCTGTCGGTTAATCTGTCATCCATAGGCCAGCTGAATTCGTAATAAGAATAAACGCCTCCTTTTAATATTTTCATCACGCCGTCTACGGGCATTACCACGTAAATATCGGAAATATATCCGGTAGCTTCTTCCTGCACGGAACCGTTCGGGTCCGTGGCGATATCGGAAACCAAAGCCGAAGGATTGGCGGAAAGGTAGCTATCTTCGCTCAGACCCTGCGCTTCCATCTCGTCTTGATTTATATCGAGCCAGAAATGTTCGATTTGCCCGCCATAAGAACGAATCAACTCATATTCATCGTCCGTCAGAGTTTCATTGTTCAGTTCTTTCTCCGAGATGGTTTTTAATTGTAGAACCAGTTCCTGCAGGGTGGATAAATTCTCCGAATAATCCGCGCTTAATAAATTTCTGGCTTCCAAGCCTTCTTTGGTCATGGCAAGCAAGCCGGCTAAACGGCTGTATACATAAACGTTAGGCTCCACATAACCGCGGTCGTCATCCGTGTAAGTGGGCTCTGGCCCGCCGCCCAATTCGGCGTAAACCTGTTTGGCGTATAAAATCGTATCGTGTTTTAATTCCGTGTAACTGCCCAGATAACTATTCAGGTCTTTCCTGACCCAAGCTTGATTTTGCATAAATTGCGGATAGCCTTCCCCTTTCTCCTGCGTGAGCGGTTGTAAGGAATACAGCCAGCCCCAGTATAAATTCTGCGTCCAAGTATCTGTATCTAAACCTTTTATATAAGTAGACATGTTATTCATATTTTCCGTATAACATGCATAATCAGTTTCGCCCTGATCATCTAGAATACTTAAAGCTTCATCAGACCCCATGGCCGCGGTAACATCCAAAGCCTTGGGTAAATAGCGCGCTTGCGACGCGTTCCATTTTTCCACGCCGTCTTCACAAGTGGATTCTTTGTCTCCCACTTCGCGATAAATCAAACGCTGCATTACGGAAGCATCAATGGTAAAACGCTGGCCCATAAAGCGGAAGCCTTTTATCTCTTCTTCCCTGTTTGGCTGGATAGAGGCGTTATAAATCGGCATGGAATTAATTTGCGGAGGCTCTAAAGCCTGCATTTCCGTAATCACCTCATCCATTTTGGTTGTATCGCTAATTACTGTGTCTAAATTCGGAGATCCGCCATATACTTTCTTTAATATTTCTTCGGTCTGGTAATAAGTTATGTCATCGCTTTTCCCCACAAAAAAATTCGTGGGCTCGTATATTTTATCCCAGCTATCTTGATTATTGGCTTTATCCAAAGCCATGGTTATTAAAACAGCGGATTTTGTTTCCTCATTTTCTTTCAAGCGAAAAGTCAGGCGGCCATACCACATCATGGTTTTAAAATATGCTTTAAGTTCTTCACTTTTATCGTAATGGCCGCGCGGAATATATTGCGTGTAATCTTCCAACAGCTCGCTTCCCCCTCCTTCTATCCATAAAGGTGAAGCTTCAATGCCGGCATGAGCATCTATCAGCATTAATTCCGAGTTCATTACATCGGCCACGTAAGACGGCACATCCGCGTTGCTATCCAATAATTTGCTGCCCACGCTGAAGAAACCGACATTTCTTTTAGCGGCATTCTCCCATTCTGTATCGCGCAATTCTTCGTATTGAGCCATGGATTCCGCCAGCATTAAAGAGTTCAAATTCTCTAATTCGGGTATTAATTTATTTTCTTCCAGCTTTTTAAGAAGATCATCAAACATTAAATGATAATTGTGCACGATGGAATCTGTCGTTACGAAATTGGGAATTTTATCGTACCGGTTTTCTTCGTAAATGGGAAAAAATTCCGAGCGATAACCAGGCAGCACTATAAAATTATTTTCGGACAACTTTTTTTCCGCGGCCGGAGTAAGCGTGAAGCGTTCTTTATTCACCACGTTGCTTAAGTTCGCCTCTACTTCATAGGCAGGCACTTGCGGATCAATATCCACTTCCACTTCTTTATACGCGGCGAATTGCGAAGCCTCGGCTTCTTGCGGCAGAATGCTTTCCGTAACTGTTTCCGTAACTGTTTCCGTTACGGTTTCCACGGTTTTTTCACCTTGGCTAAAATAAAAAGCCACGGCCACGGCAGCTAAAATTATAAAGACGATAACTAAAGCCAAAACCACCAAGCCTATGATCAGGCCGATTTTTGCGCTCCCTTTATTTTTCATATTATTTTATTTAAGATTAATAATAGCTATATATTACCAAATATTCTATAAAAATGCTATAATTTTGCCATGGAAAATTTATCTTTACGCGCCAAAATAGCGTTAATCAGCCTTGGTTTTATTATGGTTATTTGCCCTTGGCTCGGAGGCGGATTACTACCGGACTTCTCTTACCAAATCATTCTTATTCTTACAGCTTTATCGCTTTTTTTATTCGGCATGGTTTTTATCGTGGAAAAAAAGCCATTTATATCAGAAAAAAAGCCTTTTATATTTATTTTTCTTTTTTTATTTATCGCGGCCGGAATAATAAGTTCTATTTTTTCTATTCGTTCATACAACAGTTGGTCGGAGTCTATTATGTGGCTTGCCGGAATCGCTCTTTTTATAATTCTCTCCCAATTGAATACCGAAGGCATTTTAAAAAAATTTGCTTGGTTTTTTATCAGTATGGGATCCATAGTTTCCGTGGCCGGTTTTATTATTTTTTTTCTTAATGATGAATCCAGATTAGAATCGGTTTTGGCCAATCCGAATTTATTATCCGGCTATCTTATTGGTATCTGGCCTATTGTTTTAACTTTATTATTTTTACCTTCTGCAAAAAAAGTAAAAATTCTGCTCTATATTCTAAACATAATCATAGCAAGCGCTTTTGTTTTAACGGTTTCTTACAGTGCGTGGGCGGCTATTGTGCCGATTATATTATTCTTGATCATATATTTTAGAAAAAAAATATTCAATATAAAATTCATGGCTTGGGTTTTATTAGCCTGTTTATTGATATTTACTAATGTTTCCTTATTGCGTTATTACAATACTAATTCTGCCACAGAGGGCGTGGCGGTTTATAAAAGCATTACCAAAACTCACGCCAGTTACAGCGGCAGCCAGCGCTTAGATTTTTTAAAAAACGGTTTAAATATTTTCACTGAACATCCGCTAACCGGCATCGGGCTTAATAATTTAAAGCTGGCTTACCAAAAAAAACAAACCAATATCGTGGAAACTCCCCGCTCCACGCACAATAATTATTTGGATATTTCTATTGAAATGGGAATATTAGGCATTATCGGCTTTGGCGGATTTATTTTATTTTTATTTATTAAATTTTTAAAATTAAAAAATAATTTATATTGCTTGGGATTATTTTTAGGATGGATGGGTTTATTGATTTACGGGGCCGTGGATTTTGCCTGGCAAATAAAAATTATTATTGTGCATTTTTTTATTATGTCCGGGTTGTTGTATGGGTGTTATTTGCGGCAAAATAAAAACTCCGTAGTGGCGACTCTAGAGTCGCCACTACTACGAAATGCATCCCGTAAAATAATAATTTTTATTTTTATAATTTTATCCCTTACATTTTTCGCGCGCGGGGTGCAAATATTTTTAAACAATAATAATAAAATTCAAGGCGAACGCTACCAAGAATTAAGTGAATACAGAACCGCGATTAGCTATTATAATCAAGCTTACCGATACGACAAAGATCCGGATTTATTAGCTAAAATTGGCATTCTGCAATACACGGAAGAAAACTACGCGGAGGCGGAAAAAACCACACTCCTATGGATAGAAAAAAGCCCCCACGATCCCTCGGCTTACCAATTGCTCGGGCGAATATTCAAAGCGCAAAATAAATTAGTTGAAGCCAATGAACAATTTAATAAAGCGTTAATCCTGGCCCCTTATACGAATTCGGAAATAAAATTGGATTCTATCGAAACAAATTTTATGTTAGGCAATTATAAAATCGTTGTTGATGAAGTAGATCCCTATATTATTATTTATAGCGTTAACAGGCCGGAGCCGACATGGGAAATAAAAAACAGCATTTCCATAAACTTAACGAAAATGCTGGATTACCAAGGAGACGCTTATTTAGCTTTAGGTGATAAAGAAAAAGCCAGGGATTCCTGGCAACGAGCTCTGTTGGAGCGGCCTTCTTATTATATCGCCCAGCAAAAAATTGATAAATTAGATAACTTATAATAATTATTGTTTTATTTTTTGTATCTCACGACAATAAGCAATAATTTTTCGAAATAGTTCTTCGGCAAAATCTTCCTCTATGTTGTTTGCTACGGCTAACTCCCTAACTTGTTTAATAACAACTTCTTCACGTTTAGCATCAGGCGTGGGAATGTTCATTCTTCCTTTCACGCGGGAAATAGTATAAACCACATCGGTTCTTTCGGCTACCAATTCTATAATTTTTTTATCAATTATATCTACTTCTTTTCTTAATTTTTCCACTTCGTTCATATATTTTTATTTAGGTCTGACTTCGTTTAGCCCTCCTGGACGGCTATCTCGATAGGCCAAATAGGCGGAATTGCGACCCACAGTATCCGCGTATTCTGATATTTCATCAACTAGTTTTTTCAAATACCTTCTAATAAATACTCTTAACATTTCAGTGGTCATTTTATTGGTATTTTGTATTTTTTTCATGGATTCTATTACCAATTTCATTGTTTCCCATAATTCAAGCAATGCGGTCATATGCTCGTCGTCTTGATCCAATTCCGAAATTTTTTCTCGTAACATTGGCAAACCATCACGCAATTTATCAAGGGGTTCTTCTAAATCAACTATAGCCTCTTTAAAATTTTCAAAGTCATCTTCGGTCAAATCGGGGCCTTTCTCTAAAAAATCATCAGTCATTACTATTAATGGTTGCAAAAAATGATTCATACGCAAATCACAAGCACCAATGGCTTCATAAAAATCACTAAAATCCAAAATTTCACCCTCTCTATCTTCAGCGTGCGGTGATGGTACTCTTCCTTCGTTAACCATAATAAATGATGATTATCTTTCGTCCGCTCCGTAGACCCAATCAAAATCCATTTTTTTATATTCGAAAATTTCGTCTTTCTTGAAAAAGCGTTTAATTTCTTTTTTGGCGGTTTCAGCGGAATCGGAAGCGTGCACGATATTGCATTGCGTGCTCATGGCAAAATCTCCGCGAATGGAACCGGCATCGGCTTCCCTACCCTTGGTGGGGCCCACGATCAAGCGAATGGCGCTGACCGCTTCCACGCCTTCCAAAGCCATAACCACAACCGGAGAAGCTTGCATGAATTTTTTTAGGTTCTTGAAAAACGGTTTATCTTTATGATGAGAATAGTGCTCGTCTATTTTTAAATCGTCGATGGCCATCATTTTTAAACCAACCAATTTCAAACCCTTGCGCTCAAAACGATGGATAATTTCCCCCAATAAATTACGCTGTAAAGCATCAGGCTTTACGATAATCAATGTTCTTTCCATATTATTTTTTCTTTTTTAACAATGATTTTACTTTGGAAACGACTTCCGCAGGCGTATGATTGGCTTTAATAAAATAGTCGTCCGCGCCAAGTTCTTTGCCCTTTTTTATGTCTTCGTCTTGGCCCAAATTGGTTAACATGATCACCGGAGTATTCTGTAAATCTTTATCCGCTTTTATTCTTTTTAAAGTTACGAACCCGTCCATTTTCGGCATGATAATATCCAATAAAACCAAATCCGGCTTTTCTTCTTTGGCTTTTTTCAGGCCATCCGAGCCATTATAAGCGGAGATTACTTTATAGCCGTCTTGGCTGAATTTTTGCGTATACATGCTATGGAGCATTTCGTCGTCTTCCACTAAGAGAATTTTTGGCATAATTTATGTAATTATTAATTTTTAAAACCTGCTATATTATAGCACATTTAAAAAACACCAGCAATTTAGGCATTTTCAAAGGCATAACCTAAGCGCAGAATATCGCTTTCCCTGAATTGATCCCCGATAATCTGCATACCCACTGGCAAACCTTTCACTTCACCAGCCGGTATAGAAAGCGCCGGAACTCCGGCTAAATTTATAGGTGCGGTTAAAATATCCGCCAAATACATGGAAATAGGATCTTGGCATTTTTCGCCTAATTTAAAAGCGGTGGTTGGCGCGGTTGGGGTAACCAGACAATCAACTTGCTTAAAAACATTCTCAAAATCTTTTCGGATAAGCGTGCGCACTTTAGAAGCTTGCCTGTAATAGGCATCGATATATCCGGCGGATAAACTGTAGGCGCCGATCATGATTCTTCTTTTTACTTCATCGCCAAAGCCTTGGGCGCGTGATTTTTCGTAAACATCGAGCAGTTCTTCCGCGCCGGCGGCTTTAAAGCCGTATTTTATGCCGTCGTACCTGGCCAGATTAGAACTGACTTCCGATGGCACAATAATATAATAAACCGGTATGGCGTATTTTGTATGCGGCAGGCTGACTTCCGTAATTTTTGCTCCCAGCTTTTTTATTTTTTCAATAGCTTGCTCTATCGTTTGTTTCACATCGTTATCTAAACCTTCCACGTAAAAAAATTCTTTTGGTATGCCCACTTTCATGCCTTTGATGCTTTTTTTCATATCTTTAATATAATCAGGAACGATAACGTCGGGCGTGGTGCTATCGAATTTATCTTTTCCGGCAATGGCCTGTAATACCAAAGCGGCGTCTTCCACGTCTTGGGTAATGGGGCCGATAGTGTCTAAAGAAGAAGCCATGGCAATAACTCCGTAGCGCGACACTCTACCATAAGTAACTTTCAAACCAACCAAGCCGCAAAAGCTGGCGGGCTGGCGGATGGAGCCGCCGGTATCGGTACCCAAAGCAAACACCGCTTGGTTTGAAGCCACGGCGCAAGCCGCGCCTGAAGAAGAACCGCCGGGTACGCGGGTTTCATCAATAGGATTTTTAGTAGGACCAAAAGCCGAAGACTCGCCGGAAACCCCCATGGCAAATTCATCCATATTGGCTTTGCCCAGCAACACCGCATCGTTTAATTTATTTACCGCAGTAGCGTTGAAAGGCGGAACATACGGCTCTAATATTTTTGAGCCGGCCGTAGTTCTGATATTTTTCGTACAAAAATTATCTTTCAGCGCGTAAGGTATGCCGGTTAAAATATTGCAATCCTCTTCCGCTAATAATTTGTCCGCTTCCTTAGCCGCCTCTAAAGCTTCTTTTTCTAAAATAGTAATAAAAGCATTAAGATTATTTTTCTTCTTGATATTCTTTAAATATTCTTTGGTCAATTCCAAAGAAGAAATTTCTTTATTGATTAGCTGATTATGCAATTTTAAAATCTGGCCCATTAGAAAATGTTCTTTACTTTTAAATGATTCTCTTCCGTTTCCGGCGCGGAAGATAAAATTTCCTCGCGGGAAAAATGGTAATCTACTTCATCTGCGCGTTTAATATTTGTAAGCCCGGTTACTTGGCTGGTTTCTTCGATATTTTTCGTGTTTACTTCTTTAAGTTGAGCAACATAATCTAAAATGGCAGAAAGCTCTTTCTGGTATTTTTTTACCTCGTTTTTAGAAAGCGAAAGACGCACTAATTTAGCGATCTTTTGTACTTCGTTCTCGGTTAATTTCATGCTATGATTATAAGCAAAATACGCGCTTTTGGCAATATTTTCGCCTCTCCCCTAACCCCTCTCCATGTCTGGAGAGGGGAAATTGCTGTGGGGATGAATTTATTTAAACGGCTCCCAGCGATAAACTTCTTTTCCCTTGCCATTAATAATGGCGATAATTTTTTTATTTCTTATCTTCAAGCGATAATCTCGGCGAATGTATTTATACATGCTTCGTTTCAACAAATGGAATTTATTATCCTCAATATTAAAGCTGTAAGCTTTTAGGTATATGGAAGAACCGCGCTTGGAAGAGACTACCACTTCTTCGGTGTTCTTTGTGGTATTCAAGTTTCCCACGGCCATTCTTCTCCAATGCAACTTGGGAGATAATCTTTTTGATGTGATTAAAGTGCCAAGAGTGTCATAAACGCGCACAGACGAACCAGAGCGCTTTTTTACGGCAAAAACATAAATGTCGTTTTTGATTTCGGCTAATCTGGGAAGTACCCCGCCCACATGGAAAGCTTCCCAGCTGGCCATTAGCAGATGATCTTGGTTGAATAAACGGATTATACCCCTTCCCTTGTTAGTGCCCGTGCTGTAATGCACTATTTCGCTGTCGGAATCATCGTCTGGCTCGGTTACGGAAACCAACACGGCATTGCTTTGGGCGGTTAAACTTCCGGAGTCTGTGGCAACAAAGTACACTTCCTCCGTACCAATATAATCTTCACTGCTGGTCATGGTAACTTCTCCATTGCTAACGGTAATTGTAATATCCGTATTACCGGTGACGGAATAAGATAAGATAGGATCTTCCGCGTCTGAAAAATAACTATCTAAGTCAAAAACATTAGCTACGGTATCGCCGGCAAAAAATGAAACGCTTGAAAGTGACCCGGAAAAGGTCGGAGCGGTATTGGTTTCATCAATAGGGGCGGCGGTGTTATCCAGCGCGAAAGCCGCGCTCTCCACGGCCGTTCCAATGTCGGTGCCGTCGTATGGCGTAATGCGTATTAGCGCGTCGGGCACATCTGCCGCAGGTTCATCAGTCATGGAATTCCATATAGACGAAACCGTGTTCGCGCCACTTGATGTTAAAATATATCCCGCAGCCTCACCAATGGGATAGGCATTTGTATTATCTATTTCCGGATCGCCAAAGGTGGCCGTGGTATTATCGTCGGTTGTAGAAATAGTAGCTTTTTCCCAGCCCGCGCCGATATTATACTCTACAAGAGCTTCTACGGTGTCGTCATCGTCTGCGTCGTCCGCTTGAAAAGAAAAGGATACATCTCCGCTATCATCCGCTACTTGAGAAGCGGTAACAGAAGCGGCTGTGGGCGCGGTATTTGCCGGACCGCCGCCGCCATCAAACGTAAACGCTACTTTCCCAACAGTTGGAGTATCAAAAGGATCGTCGGTATATAAAGTTGCAGCTAAATCCAAAGTGGCAGTGACGCCTGCATCAAAGCCTCCGCTGGCTGCCCAATCAGTGTTGACCAAAGCGCTCATTTCCGTACTATCCATTTGGTTATTGGCGCCCGCTGCCACGGCCGCGGAAATGGCCGCGCTTTTATTGTTCGGAGATGCCGCTGTCCAAACGCTGGCGTTATCGCGATAATACCAATTTCCTTCCGTGCCGCCATGATCTGAATTTTTATTGGAAGCGATGGCTCTCCATGAACCCCAAACTTTATAGCTGTCTCCGCCATCAAAGGAAACCGAGTAATACGCGTGCTGCCCGTTTAAAGTTTCCGTAACAGTAGCGGCATCTATACTTGTTTTTGCCGAAACATCCAATTGGCTGGTGGCATTGGAACTGAAAGTAAAGTAAGTATCAGCCGGAACACCGTCTGGAATTACTTTATCCAGAGTTTGATTCCAAGTATCCCCCACCCAAGCTGCGCCATCCGCGTCAAAAATTAATGAGTCGGCGTATTCCACGGTGTTTGATTTTTCTTTTTTCAGCCTGCCGTTTGTCGGATCCACAATAGAAAAAGAACCTTCTTCGTCTTGCACTGTCCAAATTTCATTTCGAGCGGTATTCACTTGAACATCCAATGGATGCTGCCCCACTTCATAAAGCCCCATGGGTTCGCCGTCGGAAGTTCTGACGGCCGTAAGAAAACCGATTTCTACCGCGCTTAATAACGCACCGTCGACAGTCCAAAGCATGTCTCTGGTCGAATCATAAATGGTTTCATCCGCCCATTCATAGATTATTGGCAATGGATACTTACTATCAGTTACAGTACCATTGGCAAAAGCAGTATCGTGAACTTTCACCATATAACCGTAATAATTCCATGTTGCCCAAATATCTTCGTGCGTTGAATCGTAAGTAATAGCGTTGATTGCTGCATCGGGGTCAAGCGTGGTATCTAACGACCCGTCGCTCGGGTCATACTGCAATAAAGTATCATCAAAATAAGATCCCACCCAAATGGCATCGTGTGCCACATCATATCCAACAGTAATTGGCATATTACTCGCGGCAAAAGTGCTGGCTCCAATGGTGCCAAAATGATAACTGCCGGTATCGGCATCAACAACTGTTATCGTATCATCATCGTAATTGGCTATCCATAAATTGTTTCTACTGGAATCTAAAGCAATACCACGCGGGTCATTGCCCACGGCAGTGGTAATTAAAGTGGAAGTCGCAACATCCAAAATATTTACCGTATTATCAGCGGCGTTAGGAAAAAATATGTGTTCCCTGGTGGCATCAGCGGTCTTCGCGTATATTTCCGTATCAACAAATTGTTCCACATTAATAAAATCGTCGTTTAGCTTAACAGTGCCGTCTTGATTTTCCATACAAGTTATAGAATCAACAGTTATTTCTCCATCCAATAGAGCCAATTCATCGTAAATATCCAACGGCAAAATATTGTCTCTTGTTAGTTCCGCGCTATAACCAAGTGTGGCTTCATCAACTACTTGAACAAAAGTATAGACTGTTCCGCCGATATCTATTTTGCATCCCGGTTTTATTTTAGAAGCAGTAAGATCTATATAGATACTATTGTTATAATCATCCATGTCATGGTAAAAACTTACCAGCCCGTTTCCCCAAGGATAAAACGCACCAATGGTAGTGCTGGTAGTATCTTTAATATCTTCCTCGTCAAAATCCGAGATTTGTTCAAATTCAAATGCCGTAGTCGCGGTATCGTCATCCTGGTTTTTCACAGCTACATCATCTGGATTGATACCGTTAAAACGCGTATCAGTAGAAGAAGTTGAACCAAGTTGAATGGTATAAGAAACTAGACCGTCGTTATCAGCATCATTTTGCCCGGTCACTGTTACGGTTTGCTCGGTTTCCCAATTGGCCGAGGTGAAAGTTAATAGCGCGGTGGAAACCGTTCCTTCGCTGGTGTCCGAACTGACCACGGGGATAGTAACATCATTTTGCGGACGGCTGGTTAAATAAACAGTGAATGTAGCCGTATCACCGTCTTCCGATGTTTCGCTGCTGATTTCAGAAACATAGATTTCAATACTTTCCGAAAAATCGATATTCGTGTTTCCACTAATATCCACACAGCGCAAGCGGCAATCAAATTCCGCGCTGGTATTATTAATGTCGGTAAGGGCGGCATCAAAAAATAACACATCACCATCAAAATGTAATTCCGCCGGGGTGCCTGATGAAGTGCTGTAAACCGGCAGCCTGGTGCTGCGCGTAATGCCATCCGTGGAAGAAACGCCAAGCCCGATTACTGCCTCGCGCGTAAATGTTTGCGTGTCGCCGGCGCCGAATTGGATATATCCGGTATAATCAGAATAATCTCTGGTAAAATTATAGAATGTATTATCTCCGGTAATAACATGGTTATTATGAGTTTGAGTGGAAAACTGCGCGAGGACAACCGTTCCTTCATTGGCATCGAAAGTTCCGCCGTTGTTATCCCAGTTTTCTCCCAATAACGTGGTCTCCGCTGCAGTATAAGTTCCTCCAACATTTAAGGTTAAATCCTTATAGAATCTCATACTTGAATAAGTATCGCTGTCTATTTCTCCGGCATTAAGAGTCACGTCACCTTGAAATCCCATTGTGCCTTGAATTGTGGCGTTTGGATTATCCAAAATCAACCCGGGAAGAAAATCTCCGCTCTCGGCTAGTGTAATGGTTTGAGTGGATGTTCCTGTCCAATGAATTATTCCGTCTCCTCCGTCGAAATCGTCTGCCCCGGTATTATTAATAGTGGTTTGTGCTTCGATGGTTCCGGTATAAACAGCGCCATCGGTTAAAGTTAAAACTCCTTCCGCCACTAAAGTGTCCCCTGTGGCAATAGTGACTCGACGGAGGCTGGTTGTTTTATGAACTATAATATTATTCAATGTCAGGCTGGTGTTGACATCAGCGCCCGTATTGGAAGTTCCGCTGAATTCCAAAGTGCCGCCGTTATCATCGAAAGTTACCCCGCTCTGAACCGTAAGGTCGCCAGACAAAGTAAGCGTGCCTGATGTGGAAGTAAATGTACTGCCAGTATTCAAAGTTAACGGACCTGTATCGGATATGGATTGCGTGGCGCCGGTAAAAGTTCCTCCATTTTGCACAAAACCGCTGGTACCAACGGCTAAAGTAGCCGCTTGGGTTATAACGCCACCATAATCTGAATCAATGGTAATCCCTGCAATCGTAACCGCTGTATTAATGGTGACACTTTTACTTGAAGTAGTGCCATCAAAAACTACGGTATCGGTTGTAAGCGGTGCCGTATTCAAATCCCAATTCTCCGGAGTGTTCCAGTTATTGTCTATTCCTCCGCCATCCCAAGTTTTAACGGCCGCGCTAGCGGACTTGGTAAACCAAGGAGTTCTATAAAAAGTCACGGCGGAAAAATCAGCGATGTATATTAAAGCGATAATGGCTAAGCCAAAACATAAAGCGTACGCTTGCACGCTTTCTTTTAGTTGAAGATGTTTATGATAAGAATGTTTATATGTGCCATTTCTGTGCCGTTTGGCTTCAAAATGAAAACTGCGATAAGAGCTTAAAAAAAGCAGGCTGAAAGCCTGCGCAAAAGTATAAAAACAAACTAAAGGAAACAAAAGGAGCTTATGAAAAAAACCAAGAGCCGGTATTCTTTTTTTTTCAGTGCTTTTTTTAATAAAGTACGGAATCCTTTTCATAAATTTTTTAAAATACAAAAAATTATGCTCATATTTTAACATATAATGCTAATTTTGTGTAGAGGAAATTAAAATGGTTTCCAGCGGTAGACTTCTTTGCCCTTACCGTTGAGGACTACGATGACATTCTGATCCTCTATCTGCAAACGATAATCTTTGCGCACATATTTGAATTTAGATCTCTTTTCTAAAGTGAAATGATGCGAATCCGGATTAAAACTATAAATTTTAAAGTATATTGAAGAAGCGCGCTTGGTGGCGATGGCGGTTTCTTCGGTGTTAATTCTTCCGTCTAAATCTCCGATAGCTATTTTTCTCCAATGTAATTTTGGGGATAATCTTTTTTTGGCTAATAATCTTCCTCTTATAGTATAAGCGTGCAAAGTGGTGCCTGATCTTTTCTTAATGGCAAAGATGTAAGAATTATTTTTAATGGCGGCCAAACGAGGTATAACTCCACCCACTCCGAAAGCCTGCCATGATGTTATCAGTTCGTTATTTTTAGTCCAAACTTTTATTATTCCTCTTCCCCTGTTGGTTCCGGTGATATGATCAATATCGCTTTCCGTAAACTTTGAAACTGTTACTATTATGGCATTGCTGGTGGCGGTTTCTCCGGAAGGATCTTCAGCTATAAAATTCATGGCTTCTTGGCCGGAATAATTATTATCCGTTTCCATGGTAACTATTCCTTCTTCAATATTAACGGTTATTTCCTCGTTGCCCGTTGCCGAATAAGTTAGAACATCTCCTTCGGCATCGGCAAAGTAATCGTTCAGGTCAAACAGCGCGGCCGTGGTTATGCCGGAATAGAAAGAAACATTAGGCAGAGAGCCGACAAAGTAAGGAGGCGTATTGGTTTGTTCAGAAACATTATTTACGGTGATATCCAAAGTATGAGAAACCGTGTTTTCCGCGTCAGTCGCGTCGAAACGCACTTGATAAGTGCCCGCGTCATCGGCGCCGGTGTGCCAAGTAAAGGTGCCGGATTTATTTCCATGATCAGTGAAGAGTTCATTAATATTACTTAAATTTCCCAGCATATCTACTGCGTCTAAAGTAATAGCGGAACTGTCCACATCAGCGGCTGTGATAGGCAATACGATAGTATCTCCTTCGTCTACTGTTACGCTGTCGTTGATGTCGGTGACGAAAGTGGGAGCATCGTTGCTGGCGGTGACATGAATGGTAATTTGGTCTACGCCGGAATCCACGGTTCCGTCGTTTACCGTTAAGCTATAAACGCAATCGTAGCTAGATTCTTTATTCAAGAGAGTAACGGTTGGCGTGGCGCTGGTGTTGTTATCTAAGCTGCAACCATCTCCGCTGTCAGATACTTCCGTCCACGCGTAGGTAATAACATCTCCGGTATCTACATCAGAACCAGTTCCACTTAAAGCAACAGATCCGGCAGACTCGTTTGTATTAATATCAACGCCGGCATCAGCTATTGGCGTATCATTAACCGGATCTACGGTTAAAGTAATGTCATTACTGTCTACCGTAGCTAAACCGGTATCCGTGCATCTGAATTTTACAGTCTGGTTGCCGTTGTAATTTGCGTCCGGTGTGAAAGATACTTTATTATCACCGTCTATGCTTACGGTAATGTTGGCGGGGTCTGTTGGTACGGTATAGGTGCAGCTGTCTCCGGGGTCGATATCAGTGAAGTAAGTGTCTAAATCAAAAGCATTGGTTTTGGTGGTGTCTTCGTCCCAAGCCATAACAGAAATAATACCGGCAAAAGTCGGGGCATCATTAACATTGGAAACATTCACGGTGATGGAATTGGAAGCAGTGGAAGCGCTGCCTAAGTCTTCACAAGAGAATTGGATAGTGTCTGTGCCAGTGGCATTGGCTAATAAGGTAAAGTCTATGGTTTGATCTCCGTTAATAGTCATGGTGCCTAATGCTGCGGCTAAATCATTGGTAGCAGTGC
The DNA here is from genome assembly GCA_041660885.1 of Patescibacteria group bacterium. GTDB lineage: Bacteria > Patescibacteriota > Patescibacteriia > UBA9570 > JAHJKD01 > JBAZVM01. Next base: position 30,421 of record JBAZVM010000008.1, read on the forward strand.
AAGTGTATAGGTCGTTATCATTCCAATCAGCATCAGAGAAGTAAGTGTCTAAATCAAAAGCATTTGGCGTATTTACATCTTCTGTTAAATTTTGAGTGGGTATACTGCTATCTAAAGCAGGTGATGTGTTTAGAGTAGTAAAATTGGTGCAAGAAGAATAACTGGAATCGCCACTGGTTTGATCATCGCTATAGCGTACTTTGAAAGAATATTGCGTGTGTCCTTTAAGATCTGTTTTACCCGCATGGCTGTTTTGGAAAGAACCATCGGTAGAATCAATATCTATGCTGGTTAAGTTTGTTCCGCTGTCTTCTTTTTGCCAAATAGCTGAACCGGAACAATCAGAAGATTCATAAACATACCAATCACTGGATGTGTGCGGATCTGAATCAGAGTCGCTAAAGGCTGATGCGGTTAAAGTGGCATTCTTGCTTTGGTCTGTGGCGCCATTGATTGGTAAAGAGTTGGTTGGCGTAGGGGGAACATTATTAGCTGCCGAGGTAAAGTTTACCGGGGTGGACCAATCTGAATCTCCACCCGGAGAGGCGTATCTAACGCAAGCGTAATAACTGGTGTTGGCTGTTAATCTTGTTTTTCCTGCTAATGCTCCTGAGAAGGTACCATTGGTGCTGTTAGCTGTTATGCTGGTTTTGTTTACGGCATCATTATCTTTAGACCAAACAATATTGCTAACGCAAGAATTGCTGGTGGAGATAGTCCAATCAGAGCTTTGGTGTTCGCCATAACCGCTGTAAGCGCTGCCGCTCATAGCCGGAGTCCTAGTTGAATCGCTCATGGTTAGGGTAGGAGCATTGGCTGTGGCATCGTATTCCAGAGTAATACTGTCTAGTTCCACTTCTTCCGTGGTATCGGAGATTAAGAAAGCTTTAAAGTAGAAGTCTCCGGTGCCAATTTCAGAAGGAAAATTAATTAAATAGGCGTTTACTTGCTCAATCGTATTGTATTGAGAAGGCTCACTCGTTACCGCTGTCCAAGCCGCGCCATTATGGTAGTACCAGTCTGTGCCATTATCGGAAATATTATAGCCGATGGATCCTTCTACCGTTCCGGTTGTCGCGCTTATGCCTAATAAATTGGTATAAGTGGGGTGCGTGCCGGCTAAAGACGGAGAAACCGTGATATCAGAGAAAGTAGAATTGTTTTCAATGCCACCGGGAACGAGAGTGGGTTCAATGGTGGCGTATTTGCGGATTCTAAAATTATCTATCTTGGCACCGGTTGAAGTTTCATAATTATATAAACCAACATATCCCGAAGTCCAAGTGGCTTCAGTATAAGAATTAGATGCTACTAAGGCGGTTTTTTCCTGATCAGTATAATATTTCGTATTAAGAGTTGTTCCGGAAAAAATTTCACTCATATACATCCAGACATTGTCGGAAAATGTATAATCTTTAGAATTAAGGATGCCACCCCACCCAGCGGATACACGATGATGAAAATAATTAGTATTAACCGGATGTCTTTTAATACTAACATCAACATTATCCGCATTGTTTTTTGCCTGAGAACGATGCATCATGCCATTGTCCATCGTGGTGTGGGCATAAAGATCATAATCCATGGCGTAATTAGTAAATGAAGAAGCAGAATCAGCCATAATAAAATTATAACCAGCGCCGCTAACATAATTTAATGTACCGCCTGTCGTATCAAAAGTTCCGGCAATAGCCACCCACTTGCTTAAGTCACCGCTAAAATCGTCGAAAAACTCAAACGTGTCCGTGCCACTACTAGCACTGCTCACGCCGGCATTGCCATAATACATATATATATTCGCGGAAGAGGAGGCGCCAACGCTTGGTACTTCCACCCAGAAATAAGCTCTGGTGGAATCAGTTTTACTTTCCAACCAATAGTCTATTAATGATGTGCCATTTGAAGAGGTAAATCTGATGTCATCAAAATCCGCTTGCATATCAGCATCGTAACTAACTGGAATACGCACCTGATAGTTGGTAAGCTCAGAAGCCGTATTATTAAACACGGTAAATATTTGCCTTTTAGACCAATCGGCCAAAGCAATACTGGATTCTTCGGTCCAAGCAATTATTGGTTCACTAGAAACATTCTGACGGACACGGAAATCATCAAAATAAGCAGCGGCTGTACCCGTATTATATGTCGCCATTCCAACATAACCGCTATTATTGGTTGTAGCTGTGTCCGCGACACTCCAACCTCCGGAATCGGGTGTATTAAGAATCCAGCTCTTGCCGCGTATATTATTTCCTTCTATTTGAAACCGCCAATTCCACCATTCGCCAGTTGCTTGCGCGGTTGTCGTAGAAGCCTTCCACACAATATTTTCATCTAACAATTGGAGTGTTGTTGATGCAACATGCGCAGTAAGTGCATATTCCCTGGAGCTACTTGTTGTAAGAGCATTCCCCCTTCCTAGAAGATAGATATGCGAATCACCTCCGCCAACCGTTGAAAGATTAACTTTTGCATCTATAATCGTATCTGTAACGCTTAATAATGAGCCATCTACATTTGCGAGCACTTTGTCGATCGTTCCGGAGCTAACATCCGGTCTATATAAGGTATTACTAGAAATTTGCCAATTGCCGTCTCCATATTCACTCCAATCCGCACCTAGACTAGTTGAATCATCGCGATTAAAGTCATCAAAGAAAATAAATGTATTATCGCCGCTAGAGCCGCTTGAAACAGTCGCATTCCCATAATACATATATATGGTAGCCGATGAAGAAGCGGAAATAGTCGGCACTTCCACCCAAACAACGGCTCTGCTGGAATCGGTTTTACTTTCCAGCCAATAGTCTATTTCTGTTGTACCGTTAGAGGTAGTAAATCTTAAATCATCAAAATCCGCTTGCATGTCGGCATCATATAAAACATCTAGTTTCACTTGATAATTTGTAAGTTCAGATGCAGTGGCATTAGTGACGGTAATTTCTTTGCGTTTTGTATAGTTGAGCAAAGGCGCTCCTTTATATACTCCGGCGCCTTGATCTTTTAATCTGGCTAAACTATTGCTGGAAGCGTCTAACTCCACATAAGTATTGTTATAATCATAATTATCTCCGACAACAGCTTCATTAAAATGCCAAGTGGCATCAGTAGATGGATAATCATATTCCGTGGTAAAGGTCACTGAACCCCAATCGCTGTCTCCTGCGTCGTTGGTATAGCGCACGCAAGATTTGTATGTTGTGTTATTTGATAAGCCAGCACCAACCGTGATAGAAGTAAGATTAACCGCGTCGTGTTCCGATTCCCAAACAGCCGCATCACTGCACGTGTCGGTGGAGGCGACGATTTTCCAATCAGTAGTATTATGCGTTATATCCGACACATAAGCGGAACCCGTCATTGTCGGCGTTAGGCTGTTGTTATAAGAATTATTCAAGGGGCTTGAAAATGAAGGTGTGTCCGCGACAGATACTTCAATTAATGAAGAAGTTCCAGCTTCCCCAGCATATCCAGTGGTTCCGGCAATCACGCTTAAGGAGCCACCATAGGAATCATCGCTAGTGGATATATAAATGCGTCCACCGCCACCGGCGCCGGCATTGGCGGTTTGCGCGCTAGAACCATTCGTCGTAATGTTGGCGCTTCCGGTGAGTGATCCGGTTATAGCCGCCCAAACAGAGCCTCCGGAACCGCCTCCATAGTTACTGCTAGATCCGCTGTAATCTGATCCACCGTTGGCGCTGATCGTGCCGCCTACGCTCATATTTCCACCGACGGTAAGTTTTACCGCGCCGCCGCCGGAAGATCCATAATTGGAAGCCGTGCTTCCCATGCCTCCTGAACCGATATTGGAAGGAGCAGTTTCCGAGCCGTATGTGGCGCCACCAGTGTCTCCACCGTCTGAAGTGTTTCCTCCGCGGCCGCCGTATCCGCCGCCGGATCCATAAGTGCCGGCATCATGGCCATGGCCATCGCCATAGCCGCCGTTATAACCTTTTCCATCCACATTAATCGTTCCGGTTGCTCCAATAGTAGCGTCTCCTGTTGTGGTGTAAACAATTTTATATGTTTCCGCGGTAGTATTCTTCGATGTGGTCATTGTGCCATCAACATCCAAAGAATTTATTGATCGAGTTGTGTCGGCATATAGTATTGCGCTTGTTGGAATGTTAAGATCAGCGCTCGCGCCAAACATAGAAGCCCATGTTCCTCCGCTGTCAGTAATGTTTCCTCCTGTCCAAGTATTCGTCGTAGATGTAATAGTAGTATCGGAATTCAATAAAAGATGCCCATCGTTGGAAATTGTTACCGCATCAAATGTAAATGAAGCCGGCGTACCGCTATTAGTAAGCGGTGTTTTACCATAATATTTCACTCCGTTTGTCACATCATCATGGCTGCCGTTGTCAATCACTAAGAGATCACTATTTAAAGTGTTATCTTTCCAATAGACCGTGCCGGCGCCGCCAAAATAAGTGCCTCCGGTTATCCAACCGCCATAAGCTGTCGGTGTGATTGTTGAAGAGTTGGTGTCATAGTAAATGGCTATGCGTCCGCCGCCGCCGCCTTCACCACTAGTATTGCATGGGTTGCCCCCTCTGACAGTGATAGTACCCGCTCCTTGAAGCGTTGCCGCATCAAGATATACCGAACCGCCGGAACCACCGCCGCTGGAGTCGCATTGCCCGCCAGAGGGATCATTCGCGTTGGCAGAAATACTTCCGGAAAGAATTAAGTTACCGCCAACAGTTAGCTTAACAGCTCCGCCGCCCCAGATAGTTCTTTCATCGCAGTACCAGCAACTGCCCGAACTACCTATATCCGTCGGCGCGGTAAGAGATCCGTAAATTAAACCCGAAGTTGCGCTTGGGTTATACCCTTGCCCGCCATAACTAGCTCCCTTGTTATTATTATCAGGCTTTCCATCTCCGTAGCCAGAATAGAATCCTTTTCCCACCGCATTTATAGAAGCATCGGATTGAATGGTAAAATTATTTGTAGTTGTTAAATCCATCTTATAACTGGCTACCGAATAATTTTGTGAATGTGTTAAGACTCCATGGACATCCATACTATTGAATGTACGCGTCGTATCCGCGAACAAATAAGATCCGTCAGGCACAACCACATCCGCATCGCTGGCAAAATAATCGTCTAATATGCCGCCCCGATCCGTTATGTTCCCTCCGGTCCAATCAAAGTGCGTATAATCAATAGTTGTATCGGAATTTAATAGAAGATTTCCGTCATTTGATATGGTAAGCGTATCAATAGTCAGCGAAAGAGGCGTGCCGCTGGGAGTTAGCGGGGTTCTGCCAATCCAATAATCGCTAATGGTATAATTATGGGAATTATTATCAATAATTAAATTCTCATAAGCGTCTAAATTTCCATTTATATAAACCGTACCGGCTCCGCCCAATCCTTCGGGATAACTCGCATTATAGCCGCCATAGGCGGTTGGCGTGCTAGAATAAGTATCATGATCGTAATATAGAGCTACGCGTCCGCCGCCGCCGGATTTATTAGAACCGGTGCTGCCGTCCGCTGTTATCGCTCCCGCTCCGTCTATAGTATCAACATCCAAATAAATTGAACCGCCTCCAGCGCCATATTCGGATCCGCTGGTGCCGACAGCGACAATTGTGCCAGTCATGGTTAGTGTACCGCCAACTGTAAGCTGCACGGCGCCGCCGCCATTAGTGGAACTAGAAACGGAACCGCCACCACCGCTACCTAATGTTATCGGATTAGTTATGGAACCGTAAGTCAATGATTTATCGTACCAGACCGAACCGGCTCCTTGCCCTCCATGACCACCACCGCTGCCTCGGCCATATGAGTCTCCTCCGCCGTGTCCGTCTCCTTGTTCATAAAAAAATCCGCGGGAGGTGACATTAACAGAACCGCCCGAGGCAATATTAAAATTTCCCGTTGTTTCCACATTTAAGCGATATACGGCCGTAGAATAATTTTGCGAATGAGTTAGCGTGCCATTCACTTCCATGGAAGTATAGGCTGAGCCGCCTGTTCTTGCTGAATTGGCGTATAGATAGGATCCGATCGGAACAACTACGGCACCGGAAGTGACAGTACTTAAAGAACCTCCATTATCCGTAATATTTCCACCTGTCCAATTTAGCGTTGTGCTGCAAGTTAGAGTTTGCCCGCTCTCTAACGCTAAATGTCCGTCATTACTAATGGTGCAAGTATTATAAGACGCGGTGCTAAGAGGGGTTTTTCCAATATAGAAATCACCAACTTGGCCGGTGCTGTCTTTGCTGTTGTTATCTATAATTACGGTATCCGTAACTGCGGTGTTATCTTTTATATAAATCGTGCCGGCGCCGCCGAAATGCGTACTAGTACCCCCGTAATTTCCGCCATAAGCTTGCTTCGTAATGCTGGAACTGTTGTCCGTGTCGTAGTAAATGGCAATGCGTCCCCCGCCACCATCGCCGTAGGCATTAGAATTCCCCGTCGCACCATTTACAGTTACTGTTCCCGCTCCGGATAGAGTGCCGACACTAAGATAAATAGATCCACCCGACCCTCCGGCGCCAAGGCTGGTATGGTTTCCGCCATCCGCGTGAATGTGTCCGGAAATAGTTGCCTCGCCTTCCACGGTTAAACGCGCGGCACCGCCGCCTCTGGAATCGCCGCAACAATAAGTGCCGCCCCCGCATCCCAGATCCACTGGCGCGGTCACGGAACCGTATGAGCTTCCACCGGCTCCGGAATATCCATCTCCGCCTGTTCCGCCGTATCCGCCGCCGCCGGAAGTATTGCCGTTTGTGCCCTTTCCGGTTCCATACCCGGAAATATATCCTTTACTGCTGACATCAATCGCTCCGGCCATAGTGGCATCTCCGGTTTGCACATCTATATAAACCGAACCAACAACAGAACCGGAAGAAGCCGCGGTATGCGTAATCGTGCCATTTGATTCAACTGTTAAATCATCTTCATCTATATTAAGCGCTCCGGATGTGATCGCGTCATAATCAAAATTTAAAATAGTCGGGTTTGTGCCGCCTAAAGTTAATGAATTAACAGTTGTAGTGCCATTGATATTAATGGTTTCATTATAATCAATCAAAACATCGTCCGCGGCATCTGGCACGGTATCATCGGACCAATTTTCTTTAGTCTCCCAATCGTTATCCACGCCACCGCTATCCCAAGAAACACTCGCTGCTCGCGCTTCTTTCGTTAACAAAGGCTGTCGAGAAAAGGCAACAGTTGATAAATCAACGAAATAGATTAAAGAAATAATGCCAAGACCTAAGGCAATGGTATAAGCACGCACTCCTCTTTTTAGTTTAAGATGCTCGTGGTAAGAATGTTTATATGTACTATTCTTACGCTGTTTGGCTTCAAAGTTAAAGCTATGGTAAGGACTTAAGAATAATAAGTAAAAAGCATGAACAACGGAGTAAATACAGATTAAAGGTAATAATAATAGTTTATGAAAAAACTTAGAAACAGGAGTTCTTTTCTTTTTATTGCTCTTTTTTATAATGTCTGAAATTCGCTTCACAAATAAAGACATTGAAGTGAAAAAATTATTAATAATATTATAACAAAAAATACGAAATAAAACAATCAGTTTTCGTATTTTTTTATGTGATAAAAAATTCTATTCAAACGGAGTCCAACGAAAGACTTCTTTGCCCTTGTCGTTAAGAACTATGATGACGTTTTTATTTTCTATTTGCAGGCGATAATCCTGGCGCACATATCTGAACATGCTTCTCTTTTGTAAATGAAATTTATTATCATCGGTATTGAAACTATAAACTTTTAAGTAAATGGAAGCTCCACGTTTAGAAGCAACCACAATTTCTTCCGTGTTCTTAGTGGTGTTTAGATTGCCCACGGACATCTTTCTCCAATGCAATTTGGGAGATAATCTTTTTGCTGTGATGAAATTGCCATCTATATCGTAAGCGCGAATAGAAGAGCCAGCTCTCTTTTTTACGGCAAAGACATACATATGATTTTTAATCTCGGCTAATCTGGGAATCACTCCGCCTACGGGGAAAGCTTGGAAAGTGGTTATCAAAACATTATCTTCCGTATAAAGGTTTACTATACCTCTTCCCCTGTTGGTACCGGTACAGTAATTCACTTCTTGGTCTTCGGTATTTCCATCTTCCGCCGCGGTAACGCTGACAATCATTTCATTGCTTTCCGCCGTGGCGCCATCCGGATCAGCCGCGATAAAACGCATATCTTCGGAGCCTTCGTAACTTGCATCAGCGGTAAATGTCACTTCGCCATTATCATTTATATTTGCAGTAACATCTTGATTTCCGGCAACGCTATAGGTTAATAGATCGCCATTAGGATCAGAGAAATAATCATCAAGGTCAAATACAACCGGGGTAGTTGTGCCAGCAATAAAGGAAACGTTATCTAAACTGCCGGCAAACATCGGGGCGATATTAGTTTCAATTACGGTTATGTTTAATACTTGAGTAACATTATTATCGCTGTCGCTGGCTTGGAAAGTAGTAGTATAGGTACCGGCTTGATCCAGGGTTGGGGTCCAAGCAAAAGTGCCGGTGTTATTGCCATTGTCGGTAAACAAAGTAGCAATGTCTACTCCGATATTTGAATAATCATTAGTCGTATCCAAAGCGCTTAATGTTAGGCTGGAGGTATCAACATCGTTGGCCCCTACCGAGAAAGTAAGATGAGAGCCGGTGCCAATGGTTTTTTCATCAATAGACACAAAAGATGGAGCATCGTTATCAGCGGCTACTTCTATGAGCATATCATCAGCCGCGGAAGTTACGGTGCCATCATTTACTTCCAAAGAATATCGGCAAGCGTAATTAGAACTTTTATTAATAATTGCCACTGAGGGATTAATGGTGGTGGATCCGGTTAAGCTGCAAGCATCAGAGGCATCCAGCGTTTCTACCCATTGGTAAGTTATAACATCGCCGGTATCAACATCGCTTGATCCGGAACCATCCAGCGTAACCGTGGCTGCATCTTCATTCACATTTTGGTTGCTTCCGGCATTAGCTATTGGCGTATCATTAACCGGATTAACCGTCAAAGAAATGTCTCCGCTGTCCACTGTGGCCAAGCCAACATCCGTGCATCTGAATTTAACAGTTTGGCTGCCGTTGTAATTTGCGTCAGGAGAGAATGATACTTCATTGTCTCCGTCTATGTTTACGGTAATGTTGGCGGGGTCTGTTGGTACGGTATAGGTACAGCTGTCTCCGGGGTCGATATCAGTAAAATAAGTATCTAAATCAAAAGCTAGATTTTTGTCAGTATCTTCATTCCAAGCAGCTACTGTCGGTGATCCGGCAAAGGTTGGGGCATCATTAACATTAGCAACATTCACGGTGATGGAATTGGAAGCAGTGGAAGCGCTGCCTAAGTCTTCACAAGAGAATTGGATGGTATCCGTGCCAGTGGCATTGGCTAATAAGGTAAAGTCTATGGTTTGGTCTCCGTTAATAGTCATGGTGCCTAATGCTGCGGATAAATCATTGGTAGCAGTGCAAGTATATAGGTCGTTATCATTCCAATCAGCATCAGAGAAGTAAGTGTCTAAATCAAAAGCATTGGGTGTATTTACATCTTCTGTTAAGTTTTGAGTGGGTATACTGCTATCTAAAGCAGGTGAAGTATTTAACGTGGTGAAATTGGTGCAAGAAGAATAGCTGGAGTCTCCACTGGTTTGATCATCAGAGTATCTTACTTTGAAAGAATATTGAGTGTGTCCTTTTAAGTTTGTTTTACCAAGATGGCTGTCTAAGAAAGAGCCGTCTGTGCCATCTATATCTATACTGGCTAAATTAGTAGCGGTGTCGACAGCGCTCCAAATAGCAGAACCGGAACAATCAGAAGATTCGTACACATACCAATCACTATATGTGTGCGGATCTGAATCAGAGTCGCTAAAGGCGGAAGCGGTTAAAGTGGCATTCTTGCTTTGGTCTGTGGCACCATTGGTTGGCAAAGAATTGGTGGGGGTAGAGGGAACATTATTAGCAGCCGAGGTAAAGTTTACCGGAGTGGACCAATCTGAATCTCCTCCCGGAGAAGCGTATCTAACGCAAGCGTAATAACTGGTATTGGCTGTTAATCTTGTTTTTCCTGCTAATGCTCCTGAGAAGGTACCATTGGTGCTGTTGGCTGTTATGCTGGTTTTATTTACGGCGTCGTTGTCTTTAGACCAAACAATATTGCTAACGCAAGAATTGCTGGTGGAAATAGTCCAATCAGAGCTTTGATGTTCGCCATAACCGCTGTAAGCGCTGCCGCTCATAGCCGGAGTCCTAGTTGAATCGCTCATGGTTAGAGTGGGGGCGTTGGCTGTGGCATCGTATTCCAGAGTAATACTGTCTAATTCCACTTCTTCCGTGGTATCGGAGATTAAGAAAGCTTTGAAGTAGAAATCTCCTGTGCCTACATCAGTGGCAAAGGTTGGTAAATAGGCGTTTACTTCGGCTATAGTATTGTATTGGGATGCTATACTTGTAACTGCTTCCCAAGAAGTACCATCATGGTAATACCAATTCGTGCCATCATTAGAAATATTATAAACAACCAATCCCTCCATATTACCATCTGTAGCGCTAAGCCCTAACAAAGTTCCAAAGGTTGGATGCGTTCCAGCTAAAGAAGGAGATACGGTTATTTCTGAAAAGAAGCGACTCGTTTCTGTCTCATCCGGTATTAAAGTAGGTTCAGGAAAAGCATATTCTCGAATAAGAGTTTTCCCAGGATAGCTTGATGTTGAATAACTAGTATTTTGGTACAAATCCGCTCTTTCATCCGCCGTCAGCATTCCAGTATAAACATTAATTTCATCCATTCTTCCCGTCCACCATCTCCCGCCACCACCCCATCTGCCAAATCTTAAATATTGCCCGCTGAAAGATATCGTGGAAGCTCCGCCAGAACCAACCAGCGATCCATTCACGTAAACCCACGATCCAGTCGTATCTTTGATCGCGACAATGTGCTGCCAATTACTGGCGGTTAAATCAAACGTTCCTGTAATGCCATTAAAACCATACCGATTTGTTGTTCCGCCGTCTTGTTGCATAACGAAGTTATGAGAAGCGTCATGATTATTATCAAAAATGTCCGCGTATGTATTTTGAGTCGCGCCCGGCCTTACCCAAAGGCTGATAGAAAAAGTCTGGTAGTCAAGCCACGACCCCATATCAATATTATCGTCCGAACCATCAAATGCAATGCAAGTGCCGCTATGACAATTAGCCGCTGTTTGCCACGCCGGTATTCCAGCTAATGTTCCACTGTGCGAAGAACCCGACTGATCAACTAAGGATGTTCCCGATCCTTCTTCCATAAGAAGAGAGGAGGTGTTTCCACTTATTTCTCTAATGAAAGTATCTGCCACACTAGATAAAGAAGTCGCTGTATTATTTCCATAATACAGATAAAAAGTTGCCGTTGATGAGGCAGGAATCGTTGGCACTTCTACCCAGAAGTATGCCAAACTGGAATCCGTTTTGTTATCTAACCAATAGTCCAACAATGTTGTTCCGTCGGATGAGGTAAACCGAATGTCATCGAAATCCGCTTGCATGTCTGAATCATATGGGAGTGTAATTTTAACTTGATAATTCGTGAGTTCGGAAGCTGTATTATTTACGATGCTGTAAGATTGCCGATAATTCCAATCCGCTAAAGCCGCGTTTGCGCTTGCTTCACCAACCCAAGCCGTGGTTGGTTCAGTCGCTGCGTACTTGCGAACAAAAATCCAATCCCAATTTGCCGTGTAACTTTGTGAAGCGTAACCATCTGGTCTCTCGCCTAACATGATATATTCCGCACTTAATCCGCCATTATTATTTGTTATTGTTTGGGCTGATGTTGTACCTTCATTGTACATATAAATTGTAGACCCTGTGCCAATAGCAGTCATCTTTACCCTTATCCAATTAGTCATATATGTCCAATCAGCCCTAGTATATGCGCCATCGTTCCATGAATGAGGTAAATTGGTTGGATGGAACAAAAGATTATAACCATTGCTTGCTGAACCCCACCATCCGCCTATCATATGTCCATTGCTTGCTTCCGTGGTCACGTAGTGTCTTGTCTCTAAAATGTAATTGCCAGTGAATGTGCCTACGCTTTTCAATTGATAGTCGGTATTTCCGCCGTTCAAATATCCGCTGGATTCAGTAAAACCAGTGCCACTCTGCCACAATGCTAAATCAATAGAGCCGTCATCAAAATCATCACCAAACACAAATGTATTGGAAATATCAGAATAGGCGGCAGCACTCGCATAACCGTAATACATATAGATAGTTGCAAAAGAAGAGGCGGGAATCGTTGGCACCTCTAACCAAATTGTAGCTGATGTTGAATCTGTTTTTGTTTCTATCCAATAATCAAGAAGGGTTGTACCATCAGAGGAGGTAAACCTGATATCGTCAAAATCCGCTTGCATATCGGCATCATATAAAACATCAAACTTTACTTGATAATTTGTAAGTTCTGACGCGGTAGTATTGGAAACCATCATTGTTTTACGTTTAGGATAATCAAGCAAAGGCGCGCCTTTATATACTCCGGCCCCTTGATCTTTTAATCTAGCCAAGCTGTTGCCGGAAGCGTCTAGCTCTGCATAAGTATCATTATAATCATAATTATCTCCGACAACAGCTTCATTAAAATGCCACGTGGCATCGCTAGAGGGATAATTATATTCCGTGGTAATGGTAATATAATCCCAATCGCTGTCTCCAGCGGAATTGGTATAGCGCACGCAAGCTTTGTATGTTGTGTTATAAGATAAAGAAGTTCCTACGGTTATAGAAGTTAAATTTACCGCGTCATGTTCCGATTCCCAAATAGCCGCATCATCGCAAGTGTCGGTTGAAGCGACAATTTTCCAATCGGAAGAGTCTTGCCCTAAGCCGTTATCGGAATAGGTAGAAGATGTGATTACCGGAGTAAGACTATTATTGTAAGAATTATCTAGCGGGTTGGAAATAGCAGGCGCATCAGGAACAGTGCGCTGAACTAATGAAGCAGTTCCGGATTCTCCCGCGTATCCGGTTGTAGCTGTAGTTACACTCATGGATCCTAAATAGGTTGAAGTGCCAGCTATGGCATATATACGGCCGCCGCCGCCGGCTCCGGCATTGCCCATTCTCGCGTTTGAACCATTAGCACTAAGATTAGAGCTGCCAGATAAAGCACCGGTTGCATCCAACCATATTGAGCCTCCGGAACCTCCGCCCCAAGCCCAATCCCATCCGCTATAATCCGTGCCTCCGTTCGCACTCATCGCGCCTCCGACGCTCATATTTCCGCCCGCGAATAATTTTATCGCGCCGCCTCCGGAAGAACCATAATTTGAAGCCGCTTCCCCCTTTCCTCCCGAACCAATGTTTGAAGGAGCTGTCGCTGATCCGTAAGTAGCGCCGCCGGTGTCTCCGCCATCCGAAGTGTTTCCTCCGCGGCCGCCGTATCCTCCGCCAGATCCGTAACTGCCGGCATCATGGCCGTGGCCATCTCCGTATCCGCCGTTGAATCCTCTTCCGTCTACATTTACAGATCCTGTCGCGCCGATAGTAATATCGGAAGTCGTGGCTATATCTATTTTATACGTTTCTAAAGTACTATTTTTTGAATGAGAAAGAACACCGTTTACTTCTAAACTGGTAAGAATTGCCCCGCCTGTTTTCGCCGTGTTGGCGTATAAATATGAACCGGCCGGGATCACAACTGCTCCATTGGTAACACCGCTTAATACACCGCTATTATCTGTGATGTTTCCGCCGGTCCAATTCAATGTTCCGCAAGTAAGGGTAACACCGGCTGATAATACAATATGCCCGTCATTAGAAATGGTGCAGGTATTATAACTATCACTAGTTACCGGTGTTTTACCCAGCCAATAATCACTGACGGTATAGTCATGGCTGTTATTATCGATTAGCAAAGTATCCGTAACCGTGGTTTCATCTTTAATATAAATCGTTCCGGCGCCGCCAAAACGCGCGCTTCCGGTATTATATCCGCCGTATGCCGTAATAGTAGAAGAAAAATTATCCGTGTCATAATAGATGGCAACACGCCCGCCGCCGCCATCAGCATAGGACGAATTAAGAGATGTCCCTCCATTGGCAGTAATGCCGCCCGCGCCTTCAATGGTATCTGCAACAAGGTATATGGAACCTCCAGACCCCGCGCCATCATGATCAACGGTCATAGCTAAACCATTGGCATAAACAGGGCCGGTGAGCGTGAGAGTTGTACCAGCAGTTAATTTTACCGCACCGCCGCCTCGGCCGTTTCGCGTAGACCAAACGCCACCACCACTGCCAATCTTTGTCGGAGTTTTAATCAATCCATTAGTTGCCCCTCCGGTGTAATAAACACCATCCCCTCCTTCACCGCCGTAAGATCCGCCGCCGCACCAGCCAGATCCTCCTCCATTGCCGGCACCATCGCCATATCCACCGCTAAAGCCTCTACCATTAACATTTACCTCCGCGCCCGTTGCTACATTTATGGCGCCGCTGGTGGTGTAATCAATTTTATATGATTCAACGTTTGTATTGTTCCAATGAGACAATACCTCGTTAATGGTTAAACTAGTAACACTGCGCGCGGTATTGGCGTATAAATAAGAATCATCTGGCACTACTACGGCGCCGGAGGTTACGGTAGAAAGGCTGCCTCCGTTATCAGAAATATTTCCTCCAGTCCAAGTTAAAGTTGTGTAATTAATGGTCAACCCTGAAACAAGATCAAGATGGCCGTCGTTTGCAATGGTTACTGTTTCAAAAGTATATGGAGAAATATCTGTCGGCAATGGCGTTTTTCCGTAATAACGCGTATCTGAAGTATAATCATGGCTATTATTTTTAATAGTTAAAATTCCATCATCATCAGGATTGTCGTGTTCTTCAACATAAATAGTTCCGGCGCCGCCAAAACGCGCGCTTCCGGTATTATACCCGCCGTATACCGTGGGCGTACCGGAATAAGTAGTGCTATCATAATAAATGGCAATGCGGCCGCCTCCGCCACCGGCATAGTTAGAATTAAGAGCTGTACCACCATTAGCTGTAATGCCACCCGCGCCGGCCATTGATGCTGTGTCAATATAAACTGAGCCTCCCGAACCACCGCCATTGTGGTCGACTGTGACAGTATATCCATCCGCATAAATTGAACCTGTCACCGTGAGTGCTGTACCGACGGTTAATCTGATTGAACCGCCGCCGGCATTATCAAAACGATCAACCGCCCAGTACCCGCCGCCGCTGCCGAGATCATCCGGTTCATAGATTGATCCATAAGTAGTGCCTCCAGCATAGTAAACACCGTCTCCTCCTTCACCGCCGTAAGAACCGCCGCCACAGTATCCGGATCCTCCGCCGCTGCCTGCATGCTGGTTGCTATCAGCGCTATATCCTCCGGCATATCCTTTGCCATTTACATTTATTTCCGCTCCGCTTTCCACGGTGACGGCACCGGTTGTAGTATAATTAATTTTATATGCTTCCGTGTTGCTATTGTTCCAATTAGACATAATCCCATTAACCGTTAAGCTGGTAACGCTCCGTGTAGTATTCGCGTAATAATAAGAACCAGACGGTACTACAACAGCGCCGGTAGACAAGGTATTAATAACACCTCCTCCGTTATCAGCAATATTTCCGCCTGTCCAAGTTAAGCCTCCATCTGTTAAAGTTATATCTGTATCCGAGTTTAAATCTAGATGGCCGTCATTAGAAACAGTAAGATAATCCAAAGTTAAATCTAAATGCGTACCGCTTGGGGTAAGGGGTGTTTTTCCATACGATCCAGAATATCTAGTGTAATCGTGACTGTTATTATTAATAGTTAAAGTTCCATCATCACTAGCGTCGTCATGATCTTTCGTGTAAACAGTACCAGATCCGCCAAAACGTATACTTGAAGAATTATACCCTCCATATGCCGTGGGAGTAATGGAATTTGTGTCGTTGTAATAAATGGCAATGCGTCCGCCGCCGCCATCAGCATAGTTCGTATGTTTTGATGTTCCTCCATTGGCTGTAATGCTTCCCGCGCCGGCAAGAGTAGCAACATCAAGATAAACGGAACCGCCGGATCCTGCGGCATTATGGTCTGCGGAAACGGCGTTACCATTCGCGGAAATTGAACCGGACACTGTCAGTGTTCCGGCAACATTTAATTTTACAGCGCCGCCGCCGCTATTGGTGCGATCAATCGCCCAGTACCCGCCGCCACTGCCGAGATCATCAGGTGATGTGATTGATCCATAAACATTTCCTCCGGCATAATAAATTCCTTCTCCGCCCTCACCGCCGTAAGATCCGCCGCCGCAATATCCAGACCCGCCTCCACTGCCAGCACCTGTACCGTATCCTCCGGCGTATCCTTTATTATTTACATTAATAGATCCAATAATATCAGAGTCTCCGGTTTGTACATCTATATTTACCGTTGCAACAACTCCCTGTGCTCCTGCTGTATGAGTAATTGTTCCGTTTGACTCTACTGTTAAATCACCCGAGTCTATAATTAATGCACCATCTGTAAGCGCGTCGTAATCGAAATTGAGCGTTGAGGCGTTCGTTCCGCCCACAACCAAAGAATTAATAGTGGTATCGCGAGAAACTAGGGTTGAAGTTTCCGTGCCGCTAGCGGAATTATAAATATTTGCAATTTCCGTTTTTGCCAAAGATTTATTATAAATACGAATATCATCCATGGTTCCGTCAGTATAATTTCCTAAAGAACCGGAACAACTGTTATCGCTGTTTACGCCAATTAACATAGAGCAGGTGCCAAAATTTAATGTGGCGTAGCTTGTTCCGGTGGTAGCATCAACAGTGCCATTTTTATAAACTTTTACCGTCCCTCCTTGGCGCGTTACCGCTAGATGAGTCCATTCTCCAGCGGAGACAGCAGTGGTAGAAGTCATGATTGAAGTATTATCTAACATTACAACCACTTTTCCGCTGCCATTTATGTATACATAAAATTCATCTACCCACCATTCACCGCTGTTCCCGGCTCTAAAAAGCATTTCATCGGTAGCCGCGTCTAAATATACCCAAGTGGCATAAGTAAAATCACCGGTTGGTATGGCATAAGTAGAATCAACGGTAATATAATCACTGCTTCCATTAAAAGTTAAACCGTCGTTTATTTTGGCGGCTGTGCTAAGAGAGCTAGTGTTTTGCTGTGCAGTTCCATTTTTTGCGGCAATGGCTTCTACCACCGTAGTATTAGCCGCGTCATCATTCATTAAAAAGTGAGCCGTGGGGGTTGTTTCAGCCAAACCGATGTTGACGCTAGCAGAGGCCGCGTCTATTTCCACATCGTCCGCGTCTGTGGGCACGGCATCGCCGGACCAATTCAGAGGATCGCTCCAAGAAGAGCCGTCTCCTCCGCCATCCCATGTTACGCCTGCAGCCTGCGCTTCTTTAGTAAGCCAAGGAGTTCTATAAAAAGCTACGGCAGAAAGATCTACGATGTAGATTAAAGAGATGATGCCAAGACCTAAAGCTATGGTATAAGCGCGGAAACCTCTCTTTTTCTTTAAATGCTCATGATAAGAATGTTTATATGTGCCATTCTTATGTTGTTTGGCTTCAAAGTTAAAACTATGGTAAGGGCTTAAAAATAATAAGTAAAAAGCATGAACTACGGAGTACACGCAAATTAAAGGTAATAACAACAGTTTATAAAAGAACTTAGAAGCAGGAGTTCTTTTCTTTTTATTACTCTTTTTTATAATGTCTGAAATTCTTTTCACGAATAGAGACATGAAATTATTAAAATATATGAAATAACAAAAAACTTATTAATTATTATAACATAATATATAATTTCTTACAAAATACTAATAAATTCTTTTTCTGAAAGGATTTTTATGTTAATTTTCTTTGCTTTCGTATATTTAGAGCCAGGTTCCTCCCCCGCAATTACATAATCGGTCTGTTTAGAAACTGAGGAGGAAATATTTCCGCCGGCTTGCCTGATTTTTTCTTTGGCTTCATCGCGCGTCATGGTTTTTAAAGTGCCGGTTAAGACGAATGTGTTGCCGGTTATCGATTTATTGGCGGAGACGCGATAAATCGCGTCTCTACGGATACACACCCCATTTTGCAATAATTTTTTTATTAAATCCTTATTTTTCTTATCTTGAAAAAAATCATACACGCTTTTGGCCATCACTTCTCCCACTTCGTGAATTTTATTAAGTTCTTCTTGGGAAGCGTTTATTAATTTGGAAAGCGAACCAAACTGGCCAGCCAAGTCATAAGCGGTTTCTTCACCCACATGGCGTATGCCCAAAGCGTAAATGAATTTAGCAAAAGAAACCTCTTTAGCTTTGGCAATACTCTTAATTAGATTGTCCGCGGATTTTTCCGCGAATCGTTCCAACAGCTGCAGATCTTCTTTTCTTAGAGAAAAAATATCAGCCGCGTCCGCGATCAATCCTTCTTCCAGCAGCTGATCTATAATTTTCGGGCCAAGGCCGTCGATATCAAAGGCTTTTTTAGAAACAAAATGATAAAGCTTTTCTTTTTCTTGCGCAAAGCATTGCTTGTTGGAACAATAATGCGCCACTTCGCCTTCGCGGCGCAGAACTTTGGAACCGCATGCCGGGCAAGTCTTGGGAAAAATAAAAGCCTTGGCATTATTCGGCCGCAAATTTTTTAGCACTTTAACAATATCGGGGATAATATCTCCGGCCTTCTGGATGATTACCGTGTCCCCTACGCGCACATCCAGCCTTTTTATTTCATCTTCATTATGCAAAGTAGCACGGGCGACTGTTGTTCCGGCCACAGATACCGGTTTTAAATGCGCTACGGGTGTCAGCGCGCCCGTGCGGCCTACTTGTACTTGAATATCCTCCACAATAGTCGTTGCTTGCTCGGCCGGATATTTATAGGCGATTCCTCCTCTAGGCGCTTTACCGGCCACTCCCAACTTTTTAAACAACGCAATATCATTTACGTTAATCACCGTGCCATCGGACCAGTAATTAAATTTTTTGCGTATCTTACCGATTTTTTCGTAATATTTTTCTACTTCGTTTAAATCACGGCAATGAGCGTTATGCTCGTTGCTTCTAAACCCCAAGCGCGTTAATTCTTGATGCACTTGTTCGTGCGTGGCAAGCCCGATATCGGAAGCAATATCATAAGCCATAAAATCCAGCTTGCGCGAGGCGGGAATTTTTGGGTCCAACTGGCGGATAGAGCCGGCCGCGATATTGCGCGGGTTCGCGTATTTGCCTTCTTCTCGCTTATTCAAAGCCTCAAAATTTTTCTTGCTCATATACACTTCCCCACGCACCTCTATTTTTTTTGGGAAAGGTTCGTTTAATTTTAATGGAATGGAATTAATTGTCTTTAAATTAGAAGTGACGTCTTCTCCGATTTTTCCGTCCCCTCTTGTGGAACCTTGCGTTAATAAACCGTTTTCGTAAATTAAATTAACAGCCAAGCCGTCCATTTTTATTTCCGCGTAATAATCAAATTTATCCTGCGGCGCCAACTTTTTTATTCTTTTTTCCCAATCCTGAAGTTCATCAAAGCTAAAGCAATCCACCAGCGAAAGCATGGGTTTGCTATGAGCGACTTTATGAAAAGCGGCCAGCGCTTTTCCCGCCACCCTTTGCGTGGGTGAATCCGGCGTAATTAAAACGGGCCACTCCTGCTCCAATATAAAAAGCTCGCGCTTTAGCGAATCTAAAGCCGCGTCGGATATTTCTTGCTTATCCAAAACATGATACTGATAACGGTAATGGTTTATCTCTTTTTTTAATTTTTCTATTCTGGCCTTAGCTTCAGATTTATTCATATATTACTTGTTAAGGCTCTGCTCAGAGAATAAAACATAATCGCCAATTCCGGATAATGGAGGTTTCCAAATGGTATCCGCTCGCAGTTTAATGGAGGTTTTACCGCTTACGCCTTCCGATTCTATCGTAATATAATTTGGTAAAGGGTAATTAATATATCCCTCAGCCGATAAATGCATCTCCACATCATTTAAATCGCAACCCAAAGATTTTAATCTGACAATATGGCTCATATCTTCAAGCAGAGCATAATCATAAGGCGAGCCAGAAGGCAGAGTAACTATAAAATCTTCTGGAGAAATAATAGATGGTGCGGCCGTGCCTTTGGTAAATGATTTTACCCCGAATTCGGCGGCTTGTACCGAACACCCTGAGGTAGTCCACGACATGAAAATGGTACCGGGGCCTGTTGGCATTATGGAACTGCCATCTTCCTCGTTAAATAAATCTATTTGCTTGCTTTGGCCTTTTTTTAAATCAAAAGTAAGAGTATCCACTTTATCGTTGTCGGCATCAACGCTGTAGGAAGATTCCGCGTTGGTAAGCGTGCCGCTGAATACATCCACTTCTGTGAGAGTGTCCTCCATACCCGCGCTTTTATCTTGTTTATTTGCTTTTATTTCATATAAGCTTTTTTCCAAACCGGTTTCCGCGGCCGAATAAGCGTTGATCATGTTGCTGAAATTATCGCTCATGCGCACGCTAATCAAAACTACGAAAGACAATGTCAAAGCTATGGCGCTCGCGCCCATCATTAATACGGTAGCGTATAGTATTATCGATCCTTTTTGATTTTTTTTACGTTTATCTTTCATAAATTCTGCTTACTACAGCAGTTTGTAAAACTTGTTTGATACTTTTATCTAATGCGTGATGCGCTACCATATTAATAATGACCCTGGGCTGCTCATTGAAAGAGCATGCCACGTAAGAACCGGTAGAAAAATTATCACAATAAGGATTAGACAATGGATAAATGCGGAAACTGATGCTATCTATTACTATATCCGTAGAATTTATCGCTTGACTGCCTCCTGATGAGGGATAGTAATAAATATTTGTTTGGGTAGAACTTTTGCTTAATCTGGTTTGATTTCCGTCTGAATCAATTAAATACAAAGTTATATTACTCAAACCGACCGGACTGGAATAAAGCGCGTAATTTATTTTATTCGTGCGAATTTTTTGCGCCATAAATTCCATGGTATAGCTCATTTCTCCTTCCAATTTTTTTCTACGAATGATTTTTTCCGGATGCTGAGTAAACAAAACAGTTAAATCCATGACAATAATAAATATCACTAAAAATATCATCATGGAAACCAAGACTTCTATCAAAGAAAATCCTTTATTATTTAATTTTCCAGTCATATAATTTTTCTTCAACATATTTATTATGTATTTTTCCGCGTTCAGTCCACTGCACTTGCACTGTAACATGAATACCTATTTTTGGTGTTAACAACGGACAAGTACCGGTAGTTTTTTCACTACCATCGGAACAAACAGGGTATAAATAAACCAAGCGAGTAAACGGTGTAACAATACCACCCGTGGAGGTATGGGTATAAAAATTGGTTGTGCTATTTTTATATATTTTGCAATTGGCATTGGTAATAACATTCGGCGTCCAATTATACGCCCAATTGTTTGTGGTAGTAGAAAAATTAATCGTGGCGGTATAATCGTACGACGGCGATGCACCACCATATAAACCAGTATCCCAAACCACTCCGGATGTGCCCGCTTCCATAGCCAACCAATTACTGTCCCGCTTGGCGCGAACGGCTTCTATACTTTCTCGCGCCAAGTTCGCGGCAATCACTTCCTGAGTGCGTTCGCTGGATATTTTATTCATCATCACCACCAAAGAAACAACGCTAAGAATGCCAAAGACCAAAATGAACATGGCGGCCATAACTTCCAATAATGTTTGTCCGCGATTGTCTTTCATCTTATTTGTGAAGTTACTCCGTTAATAGTTATGTTTTTAGTTAAAGCCGAATTCACGGTACTGACTAAAGTAAAATTATAATCCGATGTGAACTGCGCACCATCGGCATAAGCTTTGCCTTCATAAAGGGAAAAAACAATATCGCGATGAAGGCCGGACACCCTTTGTATGTTTGTTTTGTTATCTAAATAATAAATTTCTATATCGCTATCATTCATAGGGCCGTCATATTTATAATTTCCATTAATATCCAAATATAAAATATATTTATTTTCCTCATACCACGGCCCAACTACGCCATACCCATAACCGACAATGCCCGATGGAATGTTATATCCGCTTATGGCGTAATTGCGCGCTTGCTCTATAACGCTGATCATTTGTTTTCTGTTGTTTTCCAAATCTTTTTCGGGGCTTCTTTGCCTGGTGATGAATAACAAAGCGGATAAAGCTATAATAGCGGTTACCACCATCACTTCCACTAAAGTAAAGCCGGTATTTTTTTTCATAATAATAATCCTAAGTACCAATCAAGAATAAATTGGCCGAAAAGCATGGTGGTAAAAGTGGCCGCGGTTAAAAAAGTGCCAAATGGCATGGGATCGTTTAATTTTTTTCGCTTTTTAATGATTAAAGCCACCCCCCAAATCGCGCCCACGGCATAAGCCATAAACAAAGCCAGCAGCACGGCTTGCCAGCCCAGTATCAAACCCATTAATATTCCCAAACGAATATCCCCTCCGCCGATCCATCTTCCTTTGGAAATAATATATTGAAAAAAGAAAAACCCTCCGCCGATAAGCGCTCCTAAGCCCAAATCCCACCATTCCTTGCCAAGAAGCAAATTGCCAAGAAGAGCCACGACCATGGCCGGCAGGGTGAATTTATCCAATATCAAATAATATTTTAAATCGTATAAAAAAATTATTATTAAAAAACAAGATATGACGATATTAAAAACAATTGCGAAATAATTTGGGGAAAATAAATAAATAAATAAAAAAACCGTTCCCGTGGCTAATTCCATTAAAAAATATTGCGGGGATATTTTTTTATGGCAATAACCACAGCGGCCTTTTAAAAAAATATAAGAAAAAAGAGGAACCAAATCCAAAAATCCCAACACATGTTTACAATGCACGCAATGAGACCTTTTTATAAAAAAACTTTCTTTCTTTTTCGTACGCAATACCACCACATTTAAAAAACTTCCGATTATCAATCCGAGTACAAAAAACATTATTCCTAACAATAAATTCATAGCTTTATTATAACAAAAAAAGCCCCTCAATAAAAGGGGCTTTTTTCTGAGCTAAAAACTAGCTACCAATGCAAAGATAAAATGGACTAGCATCCGTGCATAGTGTCTGTGCCGTTCCGGAAGATCTGTTAGTAACTGTTTTACCGCAACTCACACCATCGCTATCTTGATCTAGAATTTGGTTATCCTTTTCCAGCGTTGTGGCCAAACAATATCCTACGCCTAACGCTTCATAACCATACGTATATTGATCTCCAGCAACACCACCGCCCGGAGGCGCTGGCAGAGCACCGTTTAATTGGTCTACTAACGCTGTTTCTAATGCGGCCCAAGAAGTTGGTTGCGGATAAGCGTTGTTATCGTTGTAATACATTTCCACGGCGCTTTGGAGAGATTTAATATCGGAAATTCTTTTGGTATCTCTAGCTTTTGATTGAGCGGAGGTTAATGAAATAATAGCTAAAGTGGCCAATAAGCCAATAATAGCTACTACGATCAATAATTCGATCAATGTGAAGCCTTTTTTATTTAATTTCATTCTTTCACCTCCCTTCTTATTATAGGTTTAGTTATCTTTAATATAATAGCATATTTTGCTTACTCAAGCAAAGTTTTCCGTTAATTGGTACATGGGCATAAGCACGCTCATTACCAGCACCATAGCGGCCGCGCCAATCAAGATTAAAACCATCGGTTCTATCAGGCTTACCAGGGCTTTTACTTCGGAATCCGTTTCTCCTTCGTAAAAATCCGCCACTTTGGTTAAAACCGTATCTATTTTGCCGCTTTCCTCCCCCACATTAATCATATTGGTTACCAGCGGCGGTACTATCTTTTCCTGTGCCAAAATAGATGAAACTGTTTTGCCCATTTCCACTTCTTGAGCGGTTTTTAAAAATATTTTCTTATAAACCTCATTATTTACGATGTCAGCGACAATTTCAAAGGATTTTGTAACCGGTACTCCGCTGGAAAGCAAACTGGATAAACTGCGGGAAAAACGCACCATTACGGTTTTCCACATAATTCTTCCAATAATAGGGGCTTTTATTTTTAATAAATCCATATAATACTTGCCGGATACGCTTTTACCGTATAAATATATTCCCACGCCAAAAACGATAGCAACTAAAAATAGCATCCACCAATAGCTCACCATAAAATCGCTGGTGCCTATCAGCATTCTAGTGGTTATAGGTAGATCCATGCCCATAGTGGAGAAAACATCTTTAAATTTTGGCACCACGAAAATCATCATGCCTATGCCCATGAATATCAGAACGCCAAAAATGAAAGCCGGATAAATCATGGCGCCGGTAACGCGGCTTCTTAAAGCGTAATCTTTTTCTATTTGGTCCGCCAGGTAAACCAGCACTTTATCCAAACGGCCGGTAGTTTCTCCGGCGCGCACCAAATGCACGAAAAAATTATCAAAGACTTTAGGATAACGGCTTAAAGACTGGGAAAATTTAGCGCCTCCATCCACATCCGCCGCGATATCGGCGATAATCACTTTGAAATAGGCATTATTAGTTTGTTTAACCATAACGCGCAAGGATTTTACCAAAGGCACGCTGGCGTTAAGCATAACAGAAAGCTGACGCGCGAAAAAAATAACGTCTTTACGCTTCACGCCGTTAAAAATATTCATCACTTTATCTATGGTTTTCTGAAAAGTATTAACCTTTAAAGAAACTACTATCAGCTGCTGTTCCTTTAATATTTCCGCGGCCGCTTGCTCCGAAGGGGCTTCCACCGTACCGCTAATACTGGCTCCTCCTTGTTTGCGCGCTTGATATTTATAATTTGGCATATTTTATTGGTAGCGGTTTATTATTGTTTGCAAAAATTCTCGATCATGGGCGTTTTCCAAGGCCACGGCCATGCTGATTTCTCCTTTATGCATAAGCTCGGCTAAAGACCTGTCAAAAGCCACCATATTTTGTTTGGTGGAATTATAAAGCACGTTAGGCATCTTATTCACTTCTCCGGAAGCAATAATGGCTCTGGCGGATTGGTCGTTCTCCGGAAAAAAAAGTTCGCAGGCCACGGCCGCGGTGCCGGATAAACTCGGCAACATTCTTTGCACCATTACCCCGCATAAAGTATCAGCTAGCTTATTCTGCACGAAATTATGCTCGGCCACGGGAAATTCATTAATTATGTTTTCCAGAACTTTAATAGTAGATTCCGCGTTTACGGCCGCGATAACCAGCCGGCCGGAATCAACCACTTTAAAGGCTTGTTCGATCATTTCTTTGCCTGCCAATTCGGATAACACAACCACGTCGACATCTTCTTCTCCAATAAATTTTAATGCCTCTAAAATCGTGGGGGTGTCTCGGCCCAATTCCCGCTGTTCAATAATGCTGCGATTATCCACAAATAAATATTCAATGGGATTCTCAATGGTGATGATATGCTTAGTTTCATTTTGATTGATAGTTTCCACAATGCCGGCCAAGGTGGAAGATTTCCCCGCGCCGAATGTGCCGGCAATTAAAATTAAACCCTTCTTTAGAGCGGCTATTTGCTGGGCGTAAGGGGGCAACCCCAGCTCAGATAAATTTTTAATATGGCTGGGTATTAACTTCAGGGATACAGATAAAACGCCTTTTTGAAAATAAACGCTGACTTTAAAACGCATTTTATTCGATGTGGTGTAGGTGAAAACAATTTCCTTTTTTACATCTAATGCTTTTTGCTGTTCCGGAGTTAACCAACTGTCCACGATGTTCTTTAAAAAATTAACGTTTAACAAAACTTCATTGTTCAATGGAAACAACTTTCCGTCTACGCGCAAAATCGGATAATTCCCCGCGACCAAATGAAGGTCGGAAGCTTTATATTCCGCCACAGCCGCCAGCAACTTGTTCAATAATAATTGATCAGTCGTATCCATAGAACAAAGCAAAATTTATTTTATAACTTTCTTGATTTTTTCCACCACTTCCGAAGGCGTGAAATAAGCTTTGATTAAATAATCAACCGCGCCCATGGCTAATCCTTTATCCACATCCTCTTTTTGCCCTAAATTCGTTAGCAATATTACCGGAATATTTTTTGTCTTTTCTTCTTTTTTCAAAGCCTTCAGCACTCCCCAGCCATCCACTTTAGGCAGCAAAATATCCAATAAAACCACATCGGGCGCCTTTTCCTGGGCCAGCTTTATGCCTTCCGCGCCGTCTCCGGCTGCGTACACCGTAAAATTCTGATTCTCCAACTTGCTTTGGTACATGCGCGCTAAAAATGCGTCGTCTTCTACCAGCAAAATTTTAAGCTTTTCTTTTTCCATAGTATTGAAAATTAATGTTAATCTTTGGTGGCGTTTAATACTTCTTCCAGCGTGGTTAAACCGCGCAGCGCTTTAATAATGCCATCTTGTTTCATGGTCAGTAACCCTTGGCGCTTGCACTCTTCTTTGACTACGTTAATATCGCTGATTTTTCCGGCCGCGATTATTTCTTTCAGATGGTCCGTTACTTCCAGCACTTCCACCATGGCGATACGGCCGCGATAACCGGATTGCTCGCAAATGGGGCAGCCCTTGGCTTTTTTAAATTTTAACGGCCTGGTTAAATCAAGGTCTTTCGGCAAAACAGAAGCCTGGATATCTTTCAATTCGGCAAAAATGGTGTCTTCTTCGGCTTTGGGCAAATTAACGACTTCTTGGCATTTATCGCAAATTTTTCTGATTAATCTTTGCGCCACTACTACGTTCATGGAAGAAGAAATTAAAAAAGGTTCTATGCCCATGTCGATCATTCTGGGAATAGCGCCGAAAGCGTCGTTAGTGTGCAATGTGGAAAGTACCATATGCCCGGTAAGCGCCGCATGCACGGCCAGCTCAGCGGTTTCTTTATCGCGGATTTCTCCGACCATCACCACATCGGGGTCTTGGCGCAGGATGGAACGAAGGCCGGCGGCAAAAGTCAGCCCCACTTCGGGCCGCACTTGCGCTTGGCCCACGCCGGGAATATTATATTCCACCGGATCTTCCAGCGTTACGATATTTACATCTTCTTTATTTAAGATGGTTAATAAAGAATAAAGCGTAGTGCTTTTTCCGGAACCCGTGGGCCCGGTTACCAGAACCAAACCATGAGGGGTTTTTATATTGCTTTTCACCACTTCTAAATTTCTATCGCTAAAGCCCAAGGCTTCCAATGTCAATGCTTCTTTGGAAGTGTCCAAGATACGCATCACGACTTTTTCCCTGTTATATAAAGGCAAAGTGGAAACACGGAATTCCACGTCCCTTCCTTCGAATTTTATTTTAAAGCGTCCGTCTTGGGGCAATCTGGTTTCATCTATTTTTAAATTGGAAAGAACTTTAATTCTGGCTACCAAAGAGGGGTGGATGTTAATAGGCAGGAGCAAAGAAGTATGCAGAACGCCGTCTACTCTGTAGCGCACGCGCGTTTCCATTTCTAAGGGTTCAACATGAATATCCGAAGCGCCGCCTTCAATGGCGTGGCGTAAAATTACGGCCACGGTTTTGGAAACCGGCGCGCTTTTTACCACTTTTTCCGACTCTTCTTCTTTTAACAAATCTTGATTGCCTTCTTCCAATACATCGGATTTTTGCAAAGCCTCGGATATTTCCTGGGAAAGGCTGGCATATTGCTTTAAAACAGAATTCAAGCTGGAAGCGCTGGTAAGATAATAAATAAAACGCATTCCTTTATTTCGGCTGATAAAATCCAAAGCCTCTACCGCTTTATAATCCTGCGGATCAAGCAAGGCTATGTTAATATCGTTTTCCTTCTTGGCGAAAGGAACAAGATGATAAGTGCGCGCCACTTCCTCGGGTATGATGTTCAAGATTTCCTTGGCCACTTGCTGGCCGGTTAAATCAATCACCGGAATATTCAGCACTTGGCCTTTCAAATTTAGCATGGCGTCTTCCGTGAGAATGCGTTTTTGCACCAATAAATCGAAAATATTCACTCTCTGCAAGCTGCTCTCGTTAATCAACGCTTGAAATTGTTCGTTGGAAAGAAGTTTGCGCGAAGTTAAAGCTTCGGCGATTAATTGTGTAACATTATCTAGCGCCATTGATATTGCTGTTGTTATTGCTAGGCAAGCTAAAAGGATGGCTGTTGCCTTGTTCCGTGATCAATAATGACCGCGGAGATTCATTGTCGGTTTCGTCTAAAGCGGTTATAGTATAATAATAAATAATATTGTCGGAAACCGTTTGATCAAGATAAATTTCACTGCCATCGGTAATGCGAGCGATCTCCGTATTATTGTTCACTTCCCCGAATTTTTCCGTGCGATAAATAATTATTTCGGCTAAATCATCATCCGGCGGGTTAATCCAAGAAATTGCCAATTCATTGCCCTGGGCCGTGTTTGTTACCGTTACATTTTCCGGAGAAACCGGCGGAGTTTTATCAGTCGCAAAACCGGGATAAACAATATTATCTCCGGATTCTGTTTGCGATTCGCCCACCGTAGCCACGGAACGAACTTCATAATAATATATAACATCGTTTTGCAAATCGCTGTCTCTAAATTGTCCGGAAACCGGCAATTCATCGGCTACCAATTTCTTCTCGCCGTTGGCTGATTCTCCGCGGTAGATGCGTACAAATTGGTAATCCAAATATTCCGGCTGAAGCCAATAGATGATCAAAGTTCTGCCAATTTTCGGATCATATACTGAAATATTAACGGGCGGCACGGGCGCGTCTTTCCCCGTGGAAACGCCCATGGTTTGGCGATTATATTCCAGTCTTTCTGATTTTTTTAAAAAATAAAAACTTTTATCGTCTAATTTATCCACTCCAAATTCCGAAATAATTTTTAAAGAAGAGGCTTGGCCGATCGTCAAATCGCTCTGAGTGGTATCGGATAATTTTTGCTGAAAATAAAGGCTATAAACCAAATAAGCGGCGATTATCAACACGGCCAACAAACAAGCAATAACCAATAAATTCTTCCAATTGAATGATAAATTAAAACGATTTTTCTTGCTCATATTTTATTGTGGTAGAGCTAATTCTTCTTCTGTTACTTCGCTATTTACAGCGGTATTTGTTTCCAAGGAAACAGCGTCATCGGAATAATAATAAGTAGTGAAAGTAAACGAATACATGGTTTTTTCCGGGGTATAGCTGACGGAAGTAATATCTATCAACCTGATATTATTTTCCAAACTATCTAAAAAAGACTTGAATCTTTCATAAGTAAAATCTTGCCCCGCTTCCCCGCCAGTTAAATTAACATTTAAAGAAACTGTTTTTATTTCCGCGGGCAAGGTCGTGGTAGGTTCAACAATCGCGGCGGTAATATCCGGAGTGGCCGTCTCCGCAGCTTCGCTTATATTCACGCTGGTTAATACCAGCCCATTATCTTTCGCTAATACTTCCATTTGTGCGAAAAGCAGATACACTTCTTCATTTTGCGGTAAAATATAATCTAGATTCTGCCACGCGCGGAAAGTTAATTCTTCCTCCGCTTGTTTCATGGCTTCCAATTCTTGCAAATAAGTTTCCCGTTCGCTTTTTTGGCTTAAAGTATCATTATATTGCAGAACGCCATTTTGTTTTAATTGCTGATATTGCGGCCAGAGCATGAAATATCCGCCAACGATTATAATAACCAAGCTTAATCCTATGGCGAAATATTTGCTGTAAGAATCAAACGCGTTTTTTAAATCTTCTTTTATTGCCATAAATCGTTTCCATAATAAAATATTTCCGGTTTTACGGTTAAACTAACATTGAAACTGATAGGTTGCTGATTTTGCCCGATTTGTTCGGCGTTCACGTTAGTATTGGCGACATTGCCTTCTACCGTTTCCGTACTCATATTGGCGCTAACCACTGATACTTTAGAAATAAAATCCGCTTGCTTGAATAAAGCTATCTGTTGGGAAACCGTTTCAAAATCCGGTGCCGTGGCGGCCAGAGTAAAAGTGCCGCTAACATCTCCGGTTAAACTGGTGTAATAAACATCAGGCAAAGTGTATTGCTCCAGCAAAGAAAAAAAGTTTGTCCAATAAATGTGTTTATCAAGCAAGGTTATTATATTTTCCACTTTCTGGTTAAAGGCTAGTGCTTCTTTTTGCCAAGGTTCATACTCGGCTATGTTTCCGTCCAATTGATTAATCTGCAGCTTGGTTTCGTTGACCTTGCTTAATAGATTGGCTTGATAAATTATCATGCCTCCAGACGCTAAAAGAATCACAGCCATGGAAGCAATGGCCGCCCAAAGAAGAGAGCGCATTTTGGAAGTAGCTTGCGTATCAGCGTGTTTTTGGCCGGGCAATAAATTTACGCCTAAAAAACCTTTGGCATAATCGCCTTTTTTAATTTTTTCTAATTCCTTTTTATTGATGGCAACAAGATTGTCTTTATCCGTTAACGCGGGCTGGGCTACGATACCCTGTTTATCGGCTTGGATTAGAGGTTTTTTCGGCACTGGGGCGGGAGCCGGCGTTGGCGCAGGTTGATTTATTACAGGCATGGGTTTCGGCTGCGGTATGGGCTTTGGCGGTATAATTGGAGGAGGAACCGGTTTTGGAAAAACAATAGGCTTGGGCGCCGGCTTTGGAATAATTTTCGGTTCTGCTTTGGGCAGAGGGGCCGGTTTTTGCTTTAAAAATAATGGTTTATAAGATTTAACCGGAGGAACTGTTTTCACAAGTTTGGGTTTTGGCGGAGGGAAAGTTATTTTCGTGCGCGGCTTTAGCGGAGGCGTAAAAACTGGCGCTTTTGGCGGCGTGGAATAGGGATAAGATTTTTGCGGCTCTTCTTTTTTTTCTTTACGCTTGAAAATATTTTTAATTCTTTGCCAAAGCGAAACTTTCGGCTCTGTATTTTTCTTTACTACCGGTTTTTTTGGTTCCTCCTTAACTGGTTTGGTGTAGTCTACGCCTGTTTTTGCTTTGCCAGACTCTTTTTTATTTTTTTGAGGATTCTGATTTTTGATGAAGTCAATTTCCATCAAATAAATTTAACTAATAATTTCTCTCATGGCCAAACCAACGGCCACGGAAAGCCTTGGCCCTATTTCCGCCAATATGGGGCGCAATTCCGTTGGGTACATTACCCTAGCCCATGGATCTCCGATAAACACTTCGGTATTTAAAGTCTGAGCTAGATAAGTGGATAAATTCGGTAAAAAAGACGATCCGCCCGTGAGAATTATTTTCTCTATATTCGATTGGTTTTGATTCTGGTAAAGGTTAATCACATAGCGAATTTCATTAACCACGGAAGAGACTATAAATTCGATTCTTTTCGGTATTTGGCTGCTGTTTTGACCGGCTGAAGCCAAGCCGAAATCGCGTTTAAATTGCTCCGCGCGCTCGATATCCACATTCAAGCTGTTGGCAATGGTGCGGGTGATGGTTTGGCCGCCTAAATCGATACTGCGATTGATCAAGGGAACGCTGGAAAGAACAACGCTGATATTCGTTGTGGCTGCGCCAATATCCACTATCATAATAGGCAATTTATCGTGTCCTACCAGTACTCTTTCCAAAGCAAAAGCTTCGGTTTCCAAGCTGACTAAATCCAATCCCGCGGCTTTGAATATTTCAATATAACGGCTCACCAAATTCTGGGGAGCGGCGGTGATTAATATTTTTACGTATTTTTTTGGCGCTGTTTTAATTGGGGAATTATTATTACCATTGGAAGCGGCAGTACTTGGCACGGCTCCGCTATCTTCCAAGACCTTCCAATCCAGCACCATTTCTTCCAAAGGCATGGGCACTATTTTCTTGGCTTCCCATTGCACGGCCGATTCCAGCTCCTTTTTCGGCATTTCCGGCAAGGAAATAACCGAGCTGAACACGGTATAACTGGGCAAAGCGGCCACGGCTTGATTGGTGGTAACCCGCGCTTTCTGGCAAAGAGATTTTAAAGCGTTGATAAGTTTGTCCCGGCTGTCATTTCCCGTGTTTTTTAATATTTCATGGTTTTGCTCGACATAAGCATAGGTCACAAGCTTGGGCTGACCTTTTAAATTGGTTAATTCCACGATTTTTAAAGCGGAATTGCCTACATCTACGCCCAAATAATTTTCCTTGGAAGAAAATAATCCCATATTATTAATTATATTAAGAAATTTAAAAATATAATAATAAAAACTTTGCTATATTATAGCATAAACGTTTTTGCGGTGCAATTATTTCCTCTTAAAAGCTTTTATATCTCTACCAAATTAAACTTTTTGGTGAGTTTGTATTCTTTCAGCACTTTATTATTCTTGTTTAGCAGTTGAATGATATTGTTTCCGTCTTTTTGCGTGGCGGAGACTATGATACCGCTCTCATTGAAGGTTACTTTCTTCATTACGCCTAATTGTTCTTTGCCTATGTTGAATTTGATGGCGGCCAGTCTGATGGTTATTTTATTTAGTTTCTTGGAAGTGATAACCACGTACTTTTTCTCGTTTAACGTGAGGATTTGAAAAGCATTATATTTATAGCTTATTTTACTGCTTAATGTTTTCCTGCTTAATATGTTGCCGTCGTAAACATCAACCAAGGCCAATAATCTTCCCAATGGATTTAAAATAAGGTAATAACCCGTGTCTTGATATTGTTTGATCTGTGTTTTGTGGATAAAAGTGGGTATATCGGAGACGCTGTAAACA
The DNA here is from genome assembly GCA_041660885.1 of Patescibacteria group bacterium. Lineage (GTDB taxonomy): Bacteria > Patescibacteriota > Patescibacteriia > UBA9570 > JAHJKD01 > JBAZVM01. The sequence goes on from JBAZVM010000008.1 coordinate 63,070, forward strand.
TAAATGGAATTATCAGCGTAGGTTACTTTGATATTGCCTCTTTTGTATCCTTCCACGGAAACAACGGCGGAAGCGTACAAATCTTCATCCAATGCATCATAAGTGCTGTATTGAGGGTGTAAATTGCTTTTATTGTTTACTTCATCGATTAAGCCGTCGTTGTCATTATCCACGTTATCCCCGTCTATTTCCACGCCATTATTAATAATGGTGTCGTTGGTATCATTGTCGTTGGTAACGTATCCCGTTGGAGGGGTTAGGGAGCAAACGGAAGTGGTAACCAAAGGATTGCCTAGACCGTCGGTATCATAATCTTGGTAATAGGTTTGGTTGGCATTTATAGTGGCGTCGTCATCATTACAATCAGTGCCTGTTTCACTACTGTCGTTATCATGATCGTTGTCGTTAAGATCAGTAGCGTTGGCTACGTATCCCGCTGGAACGGTTACAGAGCAAATACTTGTTGTTTGGCTGGTATTGCCTAGACCATCTCCGTCTGAATCTTGGTAATAGGTTTGATTGGCGGAGACTGTGGCGTCATCATCATTGCAATCAGTGCCATCAAACAATCCATCCCCTCCGGCCACACCATCGCCATCGTTATCTATATAGAGGTAGCCCAAGTAGGCGGCACCGGCGTTTGCTCCGCCGTCACCATTATTTCGAGCATTTGCTAAAATATCATCGAAGCCATCGTTATTTACGTCCCCGGCGGAAGAAACGAAATTACCAGCCCAATCGCCCGCGGCCTCGCCAATAAATTTTACTGCGGTAGATAATGAAGCATCGTCTAAGAGATCTGCTTGGCCGTAGATAAGATAAGCGGCGCCGGCATCTGCTCCGCCGTCATCATTCTTATACGCGCCTATTAATATATCATCATAACCGTCATTATTAACATCACCGGCGGAATAAACATCAACAGTTCCATCGCCCGCGGCCTCGCCAATAAATTTTACTGCGGTAGATAATGAAGCATCGTCTAAGAGATCTGCTTGGCCGTAGATAAGATAAGCAGCGCCGGCACCAGAGCCTCCGGCATCATTAGAAGGAGCACCTACTAAAATATCATCATAATCGTCGTTATTTACGTCCCCGGCGGAAGAAACGGAACTACCAGCCCAATCGCCCGCGGCCTCACCAGTAAATTTTACTGCGGTAGATAATGAAGCATCGTCTAAGAGATCTGCTTGGCCGTAGATAAGATAAGCCGCGCCGATAGCATTATTAGAATCTGCGCCTATTAATATGTCATCATAGCCATCATTATTTACGTCTCCGGCGGAAGAAACGGAAACGCCGGCTTCATCTCCCTCCGCTTCACCGGTGAATTTTGCATCTGTGTCTGCTAAACTGATAGTGCCGGAATAAGGCGTGGCTTGGCCGTAAATGAGGTAAACCGCGCCGGTATATGCATCAACACCATATGCGCTTATTAAAATATCATCATAGCCATCATTATTTACGTCTCCGGCGGAAGAAACGGAAATGCTGGCTTCATCATCTCCCGCTCCACCGGTGAATTTTGCATCTGCATCTGCTAAACTGATAGTGCCGGAATAAGGCGTGGCTTGGCCGTAAATGAGGTAAACCGCGCCGATCCATGCACCAACACCATTTGCGCCTATTAAAATATCATCATAGCCATCATTATTTACGTCTCCGGCGGAAGAAATTGATTGGCCGGCAGCATCCCCAGCCGCTTCGCCGGTAAATTTTACTGCTTCAGACAAAGTAGCTCCGGTTAAACCTTCAGCTCGGCCATAGATAAGATAAGCCGCGCCAGCACCAGAGCCTCCAGCATCATTGGCAGGCGCGCCTATTAATATGTCATCATAACCATCATTATTTACGTCTCCGGCGGAAGAAACGGAATTGACATAATCGCCAGCCGCTTCGCCGGTAAATTCTTCAAACAAAGACAAGTTGTATTCTTCTTGGGAAAAAGTGGCTAAGGGGAAAACCAATAGCGCGACGGGCAAACACAAAAAACTCATTGATAATATGAGTTTAGATAATTTAAGCGACATTTATTTTTTTTAGTTGTTTATTGCTTAATTATAGCAAAAAAATGACTTTTTTCAAAGAATAACTACGGAGTGGATATATTAAGCTCTGGCAAAGTGGCTATTAAATCCTCCAAGCCAGGAGGCGTATTTAATAACGCGTGTCCATCATAAATAAATTTCTCGGAGGGTACGTCTTTAGTCTCTTCTTTAACGCGATCACGCTGAAAATTAAACGCTTTAGCCATCATTAACCCGTAGACATTAAGCGGCTGATTGCCCTCTCCTGTGGAAACGCCGGTTTCACCCAAAACTATATAAGCACCAGCCATTTCCGTGACATTAGAACCGATGGTAAGGTTACCGGTAATTATCCAAGCCGCGCTGGCTAAATTATATAAATTTTCTACGGAAGAATCTCCATAAGAAATATTGCGGTTTACTGTTAAGTCTCCATCTATAATAATGGTTCCGTTACCTAAAGTATTGGCAACGCCAATAGAGCCGGAACCGTTGGGGATGGTAATGGGATCATCAATAATCAGATTTCCATTATATATATAAGAATCCCCGTCTAAAACGCGATTATCTAACTCCGTATCAGTAAAAAATTCCGTAGCCGAACTTTCAAGCGAAGTAATGTTTATTTTGCCGATATTACTGCGGTAAGAGCCGCTATTTAACTCCGGAAACGGGATATCGTAGCCGGTCATGGTGCCGCCGGATAAATTAGTATCAAAATTAGAAACGGTTCCCGTGCTAAGGATTAAAAAGCTGGCGTTAACTTGGCCCGTGGGCGCGGGAATATCGATATCCGCGCCACTATATACATCGCCGTATTTGGTTTGTATCCAACCATCTACTCCAATTACAGACGCATCAAATTGCACAAGACCGAACCCTTTACCGCCAGAGGGAGCGCTAAATCCCCAACCCACTAGTTTTCCATAACTCTCCCATGGCGGCGTATCTTTATAGAAGTCCCGATCCAAAGAAACGCCGTAATTACTGCCGCGCAATTTTATCCAACCCCATTCATTCGATTTTGGTGTTTTTTCATTCCAGCCGTATTTTCCCAAAGAATATATTCTCGCCCAACCGGAAATTTCCCCGGATTCGCTGTAAACCGCGCCCGAAGTAACATAAGCAGGCAAAGTTTCGCCGGCACTTAAATAATCATTGGCATTACCGCTAAATTGTATCCAACCTAAAACATCGCTTGTTGTGGCATCCTTAGTTCCAGCCCAAGCCCAGCCGTTTACTGTTTTTGTATCTGTATCTACGGAAACATGATAATCGTTTGCGCATATAACATTCAGATTATGGCAATTAAAGCTAATAAACCCCGGGCTGGCGTAAGTAGAAGAAGCCGTGCCTATCCATCCCCAACCCATGATATCCACCACTTCGGCTTTAGCGGAATGGCAAAACAAAAAAAACAAGACGACTATAAAAATCTTAAGATGAAAAAAATAAAATTTATGTGCCATTATTGCAATAAGTGTCAAAATTGACGGTACCAACCGGTGAAAAATTCCAAGAAGTAACGCCCGCGGTTGTGCTGGCAAACGCGCAGAAAGCTGTTCCTGCGGAATCGGTAACAATAATACCACTGAAATGATTGGGCCCAGACACGCCGTAATTGCCATTACTGGTAGACCAAACATTGATACCGGATTTTACCCCGGTAGATAAATTAATCCAACTCTCCCACATATTAGTGCCATCGAATGTTAAATAGCATCTCCCTGAACCTCCACTGCACGAAGCGTCTCTTTGATAGACCGTACTGCCATAAGCCGGAATAATGTAAATTTTCTTTACACTTTCATTAACTGCCCAAATATTAGTGCCATCAAATTGCATATCAGAAATAGTGTTCGGCACTTCAAATTCTTGAGTGAAAGTACAAGTATTAGTTGGCGCTCCGACGCAATCATTAGGATTCAATTTCCCTAAATTAATAGTGGCAGAAGGACCAATATTCCCCACCCATAAATATGTATTGTCATACAATAAATTATGATTTTTAACTCCTGTATAATACCATTCTGCGGTACAACTTCCTACTCGGCAATTTTTATTTATTTTAATAATTCTTTTTGTGCTATTACTTTGACATGCCATCCAAATATAGGTGCCATCATAAGCTAAGCCATTTGGATCTTGGCATCCTCCACTTACTATAGTGGTAGTATCGATACTGCCGCTTACAGTCATTTTTTCGTTAAAATAATGCAAACGATTTTGTATATTGTCTGTCATCCAAAAAATATTATCAGTTCCAGAAATACTATCCGCATATATCATGTCATTACATTGCCCAACGGCCACTGCGGGAGAATAAGTATATTTTAATAAACCCGTATCTTTATCTGTAAGATAAACTTTGCAGGTTGATTGGTTAACCATGGCGATGTATTGATTAGTGCTAACTATAGGGCCATATTCACTAGGAGCAGAAGAAGCTAGCGGATCGGCATATAATACTTGCAGGTCAGAGGGTCTAATTTTTAACAATGCGAGAGTGCTTGTGCTTTGATTAACCGCTTTCGCCCACACATAAGTGCCATCAAACACGGCATTGTGAACATTATAATAAGGCCCGGGGCGTAAAAATTGTATTGTCGCGTCTCTTCTAATCGGTTCTATAATATACGGATATAAAGATTGTTGAGCTTTTTTCGGCAAAAATTTATTACCAACGGAGTCATAATCTGTTAGAGTTGAGTTAGTAAAGTAACCAGACCAAGAAGTAGTGCCCAAATGAGCGCAATTTTTTCCAGAAGCGCAAGCGACAATGCTAGAAGTACCCCCATTACTATAAAGACCAACCGCGCCAGCTTGTATTTCCACTGCCGGAGACGCGGAACTGGTCACTTTCAAACCGGTTGTTGCGGCATTAATATCAAGCTTCCCAGTCATATTATCGCCTGTAGTATTCACCCATTGATCATCACTATAAATTTCTTTCCAGGCCGAACCGGTATAAACAAACATTTTATCCGTAGAAGAGTTCCAATATATTTTTCCCTCTATACCAACCACAGGAGTTGAAGTTCCTTGGGGTAGAATTAAACTACCATTTTGTACATTAAGCTTGCCACGGACAGTATTTGTTGCGCTGGAGGTTCCTAAGTAGATTGTACCATCGGTTTGGATAGACAAATCTGCGGATGAAGTTAAAGCTTGCAAAGTCTCCACATTTATTGCTGAACCAGTTCCTATAGTTAATGAACCTGTTTTGATTTGATCATCATCGGAAGTATTCAGAGGCGGGGCCATATCGCAAGTACTGGGGTCGGCTGTTGGATCGCAAGTGGGTTCTACCCATGTTTGCGCGTTGATTTTCTGAAAACTAAAGAAAAAACAAAATAAAATCGTTGCTGCCAGTATTAATTTTTCCTTTTTAACCTCCATTTTGTTTTTTGACAGAAGCCAATAAATAATTATATAATATATGAGATATAATTTATATTCTTTTAAAATATTAACATTTCTTGTTGCTAATGTCAAACAAAGAAATAAACTTTTATACAAAGAGATACCTGGCCTTTTTTATAGTGAACGGAATAGTATTAGGTTTGATTATCGGCATTCCTTTGGGATACTGGTTTAAAGGAAGAAATGCTAATATTGAACCTGCCGTTACCAATACCAACATGACAACAGATAATAGTACATCGCCTTTATATGTGGAAACGGAAACTAAAACAGTCCAAGCCGGCGTAATCACCGATATTAAAGGAAAAACCATATATATAGATGGGGAAATCATTCAAAACGGTCAAATAGGCAAACAAAATTTTGCCGTAGAAACAAACAACGATACGGTATTCAAAAGAATAGACAACAACAATAATATTTTTGAAGACATGTCTCTGAATGATTTAAAAACAGGAGACCAAATTACCGCTATTTCGGCTGAAGATTTTAAAGGAAGAACGGAATTCACGGCTACACAAATAAATTATTATTTAAATAATTAACTTTAAAAATTATGTGGGGACTAGGAATTCTTGGCGTAGTTATCGCCATTTTAGTGGGCATTGTGCTTGTTTTAGGCGTATGGCTCATTGCCGTTTACAACAGCTTGGTTAAGCTTAAAAACCAAGTAGACGAAGGCTGGAGCGACATCGACGTGCAATTAAAGCGCCGGCACGATTTAATCCCGAATTTGGTGGAAACCGTAAAAGGGTACGCCAGCCACGAAAAAACCCTTCTCGAAAACGTAACCAAAGCGAGAACCGCGGCCATGGGTGCGCAAACTCCTTCTGAAATGGCTAAAGCAGAAGAAGGTTTAATGGGAACACTAAAATCGTTATTCGCCGTGGCGGAAAACTATCCGCAATTAAAAGCCAACGAAAACTTTGGTAAATTGCAAGATGAATTATCAGACACGGAAAATAAAATACAAGCTTCCCGCCGCTTTTACAACGGTGTTGTGCGCGATTTCAACATTAAAATTGAAGTATTCCCGAATAATATGGTGGCCGGCATGCTGAAATTCACCAAACGCGCCTTCTTTGAAGTGGCAGATGCGGCAGAAAGAGAAAATGTAGCAGTAAAATTTTAAATAATTAATGACCGCTTACAACCAAATAGCTTCCAATAAGAGAAGAACTATAATTCTAATAGCTTTGTTTGTTATTGTTATTATTGCTTTAGGATATGTTTTCTCCCAAGCCATGGATTACGGCTGGGGCGGAGTGATTCTCGCTACCATTCTCTCTGTCGTCATGTCTTTAGTTAGCTATTATTCCGGTGATAAACTGGCTTTATTAACCGCCGGAGCCAAGGGGCCAATTAAAAAAGAAGAAAATGCCTACGCTTACCGTTTAGTGGAAAATCTGGCCATAACCGCGGGCTTGCCCATGCCGAAGGTATATATTATCCCCGATTCGGCCATAAACGCTTTTGCCACAGGCCGCGATCCTAAACACGCATCTATAGCCATTACCCAGGGAGCCATAGCCAATTTAGAGAACGAAGAGCTGGAAGGAGTAGTAGCGCATGAATTGGCGCATATCAAGAATTACGATATTCGCTTGATGATGATTGTGATTATTTGCGTAAGCATTACCACTTTATTGGCCAATTGGTTTTTTCGCTTTAGTTTTTTCGGCGGCCGGCGAAGCAGCAACCGCAATGGTGGAGGGGCGGGAATTATTTTATTGTTGATCGGAATTGTTTTAGCCATTCTTTCTCCCGTCGCGGCCAAATTGATCCAGCTGGCCATTTCCCGCAAACGCGAATTTATGGCCGATGCCTCGGGAGTGCTGCTTACCAGATACCCGGAAGGGCTGGCAAAAGCGCTAGAAAAAATAAACCAGCAAGATTTACCGCTAATGCGCGCTAATAAAGCCACGGCGCATCTATACATTAGCAACCCATTCGCGCATAAAAAAGGCTTTTTTTCTAAAATGTTTTCCACCCACCCCCCTATTGAAGAACGCGTCAAAGCATTAAGATCTATCGCATAAAAAATTAATATAAAAATATGAGCCAACACCATCAAGTGATCAGCGTTACGGAAATTTGGTACAGTACCTGGAAAATTTTTTCCAGCCACTTTATAAAATTCCTTTTTGTGGCCGCCATACCGCTTATAATTTCTTCCTTATTCATGTGGAGCACCGTGGGCTCATTTGTCGTTTCATTAAAAACTTTGCCGGATCCGCGGGAAATATTCAGCGCTTCTTCGGGCTTTGTTTATTTCTCTATAATCGCTTTCATTATTATAATAATCAGCCAAATATGGGGCGCTATCGCCATTTTAGTGGCTGCCGTTTATCATAAAGATATCAAGCTGGGTACAATTTTCTATAAATCTTTGGAATATTTTTGGTCATTCATTTTATTGGTTCTGCTTACAGCCGTAGTTATAACTTTAGGCATGGTTTTAAGCTATATTGTCATAACTTTAATCGGAGCGCTGATGGGCTTGGTTAATCTTTCTTATTTAAAAGATTACTTCGCGTTATTAAATATCGTTCCGGCTTTGCTCAGTATCTTTATATTATTTTCCTTAATTTTTTCTCCGTATTTTCTTATCGAAGCCAAAGTCGGAGCTTGGCAATCCATGCGTAAAAGCTATAGATTGGTTAAGACTTACTTTTTCCCCATCGTCATTCGGCTAGTTATCGCTTATTTTATTGTTTATACCTTGGCGTTTATCCTGAAATTCATCCCTTACGTCGGGGAAACTTTAAGCGTGCTGTTATCCGTACCATTAATTACGATTTATACTTTTGTCCTTTACTCCGACCTTAAACCTAAAACCGAAATAACCAACAATGCCTCTTGATATTCTAAATAAGTTCACCAGCAACCTAAAAAATGCCTTGGGCCAAGCGATAAATCTCTCCTGGAAATTCAAAAATCCGGAAGTTTCTTCGTTGCATCTTTTTATCGGCTTATTGGAACAAAAAGGCAGTTTAGCCGCGGAAATTTTGCGTAAAGCTAATTTACAATCCGGCGATTATAAAAAGTATTTGATCAATTACAAACCGGGCATATCCGCTCCATTCCCCCAGCTATCGGAAACGGCCACGCAAATCATAGAAAAAGCGGCTTTGTTGGCTTTTAATCATCAGCATATATATATTGGCACGGAACATTTATTATTGGCGCTATTAACTCAGCCCGACGAATACTTTCAGCATATTCTCAAAGAAAACCGCGTAAATAAAGATAACCTGATAAAACAATTGAACGATGTAATGAAAAGTACGGCCAGATTTCCGGATTTGGCTTCAATTTTTACGGATGAAGAAAAAAACCAAGAAGAGCCGGAAATGGCAAAAAGCAATACACCGGCCCTTAGCTTTTTCTGCACGGATTTAACAGACCAAAAAATTCAAACTAAAATAGACCCGGTGATCGGAAGAAAAAAAGAAATCGACCGCTTAATCCATATTTTATCCCGCCGCACGAAGAATAATCCGGTTTTAGTGGGAGAAGCCGGCGTGGGTAAAACCGCGATCGCGGAAGGTTTGGCCAAAAGAATTCTGGAAAAAAACGTACCTGAAGTCTTGATGGACAAAAAAATATTCCGTTTGGATATGGGTTTGGTAATTGCCGGAACAATGTATCGCGGAGAATTTGAAAACCGTTTCAAGCAAATTATAGAAGAACTGGAAAAGAATCCCAATATAATTTTATTTATCGACGAAATTCACACTATTATCGGCGCGGGAGGCGGCGGCGCAACCAACGCCATGGACGCGGCTAATATTTTAAAACCCAGCTTGGCCAGAGGAGAGCTGCGCTGCATCGGAGCTACCACTTTGCAGGAATACCAAAAATACATAGAATCAGACGCCGCTTTAGAGCGCCGCTTCCAACCTATATTAATTGAAGAGCCTTCTTTCTTGGAAGCTATAGAAGTGATAAAGGGCATAAAATCCAACTACGAAAAATACCACCGCATTAAAATCAGCGACGATGCCGTTTACGCGGCCGTGCAATTGAGCGATCGCTATATTCAAGAAAAATTCCTGCCTGATAAAGCCATAGATTTGATAGACGAAGCCGCGGCCAAGATGAAAATAGAAAAACCGCTTGATCCGCAATACTTAGCCGTGGCGAATTTAGAAAAGAGACTGCGCGAAATCGCCAAACAAAAATTGGCCATGGTGCGCCAAGAAAAATTTGAAGATGCGCTTAAACTGAAAACCAAAGAACGAGAAACAAAAATAAAGCTGGCGAAATTGCAAGAACAACAAGGCAAACAGCCCATTAAATATATCGGTGAAGTGACAAAAAAAGACATCGCCGAAATAATTGGAAAAATTACCGGGGTGCCGGTGAGCGATTTGGTAACGGAAGAAAAAAATCAGCTGCTAAATTTAAATTCCCTTTTAAATAAGGAAGTGGTTGGCCAGGAAGAGGCTACTAAAAGCGTGGCTGATTTTATCCGCCGTTCGCGCGCCGGACTTACCTCCCCCAACAGGCCAACGGGATCCTTTATTTTCTTGGGCCCTTCGGGAGTTGGCAAAACTGAATTGGCCAAAGTTTTAGCCAGACAACTTTTTGGCAATGAAAAAGCGCTGTTGCGCATTGATATGTCGGAATTTTCGGAAAAATTTAATATCTCCAAGCTGATCGGAGCGCCAGCCGGCTATGTGGGATACAAAGAAGGAGCGAAATTAACTGATCAAGTGAAACGCAAGCCTTATTCCGTGGTTTTGTTCGATGAAATTGAAAAAGCGCATCCCGATGTGTTCAACTTACTTTTACAAATCATGGAAGACGGCCACTTAACCGATGCCACGGGTAAAAAAATAAATTTCAAAAACACGATTATTATCATGACTTCTAATATCGGCTTGAAAGAATTCGAACAGCAAGCCAAAATCGGCTTTTCTTCGGAAAAAGAAAGTAAGAATATTAAATACGAAGAAATCAAAGAACACGTTTTAAAACAACTTAAAAAACAATTCAAGCCGGAATTCTTGAATCGTTTAGATAAAATAATCGTGTTTAAACCGTTGAATGAACAGAGCTTGATAAAAATTGTTGATTTGGAAATAAAAAAGCTGGAAGCGCGCTTAAAAGAAAAAGGCATGAAAATAAAAATAGCCAAACCAGTTTTAAAGTTCATTGCCCAAGAAAGCTTCAGCCCGGAACAAGGCGGCCGAGCCGTGAGGAAAACCGTACAGGAGTTGATAGAAAACACGCTGGCGGAAAAAATATTAAGCAACGATCTAACCAAGGGCCAAACCATAGAAATCGTCCTTAAAAACAAAAAATTGACCTTTTCCAAATAATCTTATAAGATCTTTTTAACAGGCGCCTCCTTTTGTTGGAGGCGTTTTATGTTGTTAGACTATTTATTCCCCATTCGCTGTTTGGGCGAATGCGGCGCTTGGGACCAATGGCTTTGCCCGCGGTGCGAGCAAAAAATTAAGCAAAAAAATAAAATAATATTTAAAGAAGATAACATATATTTATCCGGTCTTTATTTTTTGCATCCCTATAGCAACTCGCTGATACAAAAATTAATTCATCAATTAAAATACCAATACAGCGAAGAAATCGCGAAAATTTTGGGAAGAAATATGGCTTTATGTTTAGATCAAAATTTCGATTACATAATTCCCATACCATTAAATAAAAAACGTTTTTGCGAACGCGGATTCAACCAATCGGAATTGATGGCGGAAAATATTATCAATTATTCCGTAGGGACATACCATGGCATGTCCCTACGGAACGATATATTAACACGTACCCGCAATACCGCAGCGCAGGCGCAATTGGGGCACGAATTACGCGCAAAAAATATTCATAACGCTTTTTCCTTAAATAAAAAAACCATTCACATGGTTTCCGGAAAAAAAATATTATTAATAGACGATGTCTATACAACAGGCGCCACCATGAACGCGTGCGCCAAACTGCTTAAAGAAAATCGAGCTAAAGAAATATGGGGTATTACCGCGGCAAAGGGATAATTAATTAAACTGTTTCTTTTTTCAGTTTTAGAATACTTAAAATCACGATAGAAACCAAAGCGCTGGAAGCAAATCCTACCGTATAAGGGATAAATTTGTCATATAAATTATACACCGCTATTCCTGTGGCAGAATCTAAATTGGCGTATCGGCCGATAATAAACTGCACTATAAACTGAGTGGCCATCAAACCGCCGAGCGAGAGCCAAAATAATCCGTAAAAAAATCTGCTCATATTATTTTAAATTATTAATTAACCATGCTGCGGAAGGGGTGGGATTCGAACCCACGGCTCGCTTTTGGCGGGCTGCAGTTTTCAAGACTGCCGCGTTCAACCACTCTGCCACCCTTCCATTTCTTTGGAATACCAGAAATTATGCCGAAAAAAATTAATAAAGTCAACCGACTTTAGCTACCACCATATCATTATTAAACGGCAGAATTATAATTACTTTCGTTCCTTTGTTTTCTTCGCTTTCTATTTTTATTTCCCCTTTATGCCCCTCTACCACGTTTTTAGCGATATAAAGGCCTAAGCCCGTGCCTTCGGTTTGAATGCGCATGACATTGCTGCCCCGATAAAATTTGGAAAATAATTTAGACTGTTCCGCTTTCGGTATGCCGACTCCAGTATCCTGTATGGTTATTTTTAAGCTTTCGGCCGTGACTTGCAAAGTTAGCTCTACTTTTCCTTCTTTGGGAGTATATTTCACCGCGTTATCCAATAAATTTTGTACGGCAAACAATATTTTTTCCTTATCCACGCAAATGGGTGGAACCTTTTTCGGTTGGCGCACGATCAATTTGATATTTTTATCCATTACCGGTTTCTGCACGTTTTCCACGGCAATCTTAAATATTTCCTTAAAATCATTCATCTGACATTTATAATTGAATCTTCCCTCTTCAATGCGTGAAATATCCAACATGCTGTTAACCAATTGAATCACGCGCTCATTGCTGATAAAACCTTTTTTTAAAAAATCTTTTTGCTTATCGTTGAGTTCTCCGGTATCGCCATCTAATATCATGCGCAGCATCCATTTTACGGAAGAAAGCGGGGTTCTTAATTGATGTGCGGCAATGGAAATAAATTCCGATTTCATTTTGTCTATCATTTTTTCGCGAGTAACATCATGGATAATTATCATGGAGCCGATGGAACATCCGCTAGCGATAACCGGAGCGACGGCGATTTGATAAGTTTTTTTAGTTGGATTTAAAATTTCCATCTCGTACTTATCTTCGCTCACAACTACTTTTCCGCCCAGCGCTTTAAATAATATTTCCATGTTCGGACAACTTTTTATTGTTTCCTCGATTCTCTTGCCCATTATTTCTTCTTCTTTCAACTGAAGAATGCGTTCCGCTTCCGGATTAATCAAAGCGATTTTTTCCTGCTTATTTAGTATTATCAGCCCCTCTGTTAAGCTGATTAATGTGGCTTTGGTTTTTCCTTCTTCTTCTTTAATTTTCAGCTCTGATTCTTTTATATCTTCCAGGGTTTCCAATAAATTTAAATTATAGGTTTGTAAATTGCTGGCAGCCAGAACCACTACTATTAAACCGGCAAGCAAAAAAAGGTAATCAAATGAAGGAATCAATACCGCTTGCAAAGAAGGAATAAAAATATAGGAGAAACCATACCCGAGCATAGCCGCGGCCGCGGTGGAGATTACCGCTTTGATATCCCTAAAAAAACCGATAGTCATTAAAATTAATAAATAACCCATAATAACCGGCCGGCCTAAATCCGGCGCTAGAAAAGCGCTCATTAAGGTCAAGGCAAAAACTAGAGAAAAACCGGCAATATATTTGGCAATGTATATTTTCTTTTTCTTGGAAAGCAAAGACAGCATGAAAAAATCCGTTAAAACAATAACGCCGGAAAGAATGAGAAACTGCAGCCAACTGAATGAAGAGTTAAATATTTCGCTGGCCACTAAAAAAGCCAAAACAAAAAAGAACATGTTGATAAGCAAGCGCACATTTTCCACTTCTTTTTTTTCGAAATAAATGTCCTTGAAAGATTTTATCGGGGTGTTTAATCGATCGCAAAAATTCTTGATATTTCTTTTTCCGTACTCGGAATTTACTCCCCATTTTTTTATATTGCCTGAAAGCAACAAACTGTCGATAAAATAGCCGCCGACTTTGTTAATCAGGCGCACCGTGGTGTATTCCAAAAGATAAGCGGAAATTACATACCATTCCAGCGATGGAATAGCCGCCGTGGCCGAAAATAAAGCAATGCTTTTATATTTAAAGCCCGTTGCCTCTTTGAAGTATCTGGCCATGGGCAAGGAAATTCTTGTCCAATTCGGGCTGCCGATGCAAATCAGGTCGTATTGGGAAACATCTTTAATTTTTGGCGGGATAATATCGCAATCGCCTATAAAAGAACGGAGTACAAACCAAACAAAAAAATTGTGGTCTTTTTTCGGTTGCACGCGCTCCATATCCACTTGATGCCCCCTATTCTCCATTTCACGATGAATGACTTCTGCTAATTCTTTTGTTTTATTTGTTCCGGAGTGATAAACGATTAGAATCTTCATGCGGAGAAGGAGGGATTCGAACCCTCGGTACGGCCATTACGACCGTACAACGGTTTAGCAAACCGCCCCTTTAAGCCACTCAGGCACCTCTCCAAAAGGAAAATAATTATCAATATCCTAACATTATTTTACTTTTAAGTCAAAAAGTAATATAATATATTTATTAATAAAATAAGGTCAAAATATGGCTGAAAAAACAGAGAACAGAGGAAAAATTTTATTAAAATGGGAAGTTATGGAATTTGAAAAATACCAGCGTACTTTCATGTGGTATTTCTTGATGGGTGGCGGGGCCTTGGCCTTGTTTGTTTATGCCATCTGGACACTTAATTTTCTCTTTGCTATTATTATCGTCATTATAGCGACCATAGTTATAATCCACGAAAGAAGAGACCCGGATCGCTTGCTCTTTAAAATAATGGAAGACGGCATTCAATTGGACGAAACCTTTATTCCTTTCAAGGAAGTAAAAAAATTCTGGCTTGTGTACGAGCCGCCGGAAGTGAAAAACTTATATTTCGATTTAAAACGCACTTTTCGGCCGGAGCTTTCTATACCTTTAATCAACACCAATCCCGTGCTGGTGCGCCGCTTATTGCTGCGCTACCTGCAAGAAGATTTAACCAAGCAAGACATTTCCGCGGACGACCAAATGGGCCGTATTCTAAAAGTATAGTTTTTGAGTCCTCGTAGCTCAGTGGATAGAGCGCTTGGTTGCGGTCCAAGAGGCCGTAGGTTCGATTCCTACCGAGGACACATCATGGACATTCCTTTTAAACAACCCATTACATCGTTAAATCGCGTCGGGCAAACATTAAGCCGGCGCTTAAAAAAAATAAATCTGGAAACAACGCTTGATTTGATTTATTATTTTCCCTTTAGATACGAAGATTTCTCTAAAATAACAAAAATAGCTGATCTGCAGCCGGACCAGCAAACAACGGTAAAAGGAAAAATTGAACTTCTAAACAGTCGAAGAAGTTTCAGAAGAAGAATGATGATAACCGAAGCGGTAATTGCGGATGAAAGTGAAAGCGTAAAAATAGTTTGGTTTAACCAGCCTTATATAGCGAAAATTTTACAATCAGGGGATGAAATATTCGTTTCTGGAAAAGTGTCTTCTGATACCTTGGGAGTTTGTTTTAAAAATCCGGTTTATGAAAAAGTAAAAACCGAGACCGCTCATACCGCCCGCATTGTTCCCATTTATCCCCTTACCGAGGGCATTACCCAAAAACAAATCAGATTCTTAATCAGCCAAATAGCTCATCAGACAAGCAAGCTGCATGATTGGCTGCCCGAGGAAATAATAAAAAAATATAAATTATTGCCGCTTAATATCTCTTTAAAGCAAATTCATTTTCCGGATAATTTTATTAAATTAAACGAAGCTAGGCGCCGCCTGAGTTTTGATGAAATTTTTACTTTACAACTTTTTAATTTAAAAAATAAAAAAGACGCGGAACAAAATAAAGCATTTCCCGTGCCTTTTTTTCAAGACCCGATAAAAAATTTAGTCGCTAATCTTCCTTTTTCGCTAACCAGCGGGCAAAAAAAATGCGCCTGGCGCATAATCAGGGATATAGAAAAGCAAAAACCCATGAACCGCTTACTGGAAGGAGATGTCGGTTCGGGAAAAACTGTAATCGCGGCCATGGCTATGTATAACGCGGCGCTATCCGGTTATCAATCGGCTCTGATGGCGCCTACGGAAATACTAGCAAAACAACATTATGATACTTTAGAAAAAATATTAGGAAAAGATACTGTTTCCTTGATTACGCGTACCACTAAAAAAACTAGCAAAGACCAAAAAATATTCGTAGGTACGCACGCCTTGATACAAAAGAAGATAAAATTTAAAAAATTAGCTTTAGTGGTGATAGATGAACAACATCGTTTTGGCGTGGCGCAACGGCAAGCTTTGCAGGAAAAAAGCGAGGACGAACGCATACCTCATCTCCTCTCTTTAACAGCCACGCCCATCCCCCGTACTCTGGCTTTGACCATTTACGGTGATTTAGATTTATCCATATTAAGTGAATTGCCCAAAGGCCGAAAAAAAATAATTACCAAAATAGTCAGCGAAGAAAAAAGGCAAAAAGCGTACGAGTTTATAAAAAACAAAATAAAAAACGGGGATCAAGCTTTCGTAGTGTGCCCGTTGATATTGGAGTCGGATAAACTGGGCGTAAAATCCGTGGAACAGGAATATAAAAAATTAAAAGAAGAAGTCTTTCCGGATTTACGCATAGCCATGCTGCACGGGAAATCGAAAGATAAAGAGAAGGAAAATATTATGCGGGACTTTAAAAATAAAAAATACGATTTGCTGGTAGCCACGGCCGTGGTGGAAGTGGGGGTAGACGTACCAAACGCCACAATAATGATCATAGAAGGCGCGGACCGCTTCGGGCTTTCCCAATTGCATCAATTCCGAGGCCGCGTCGGCCGATCCAGCAAGCAATCTTATTGTTTGTTATTTACCGAATCTAAAAGCGAAAAAACCTTGCAAAGATTAGAAGCGCTAACTAAAAGCCAAGATGGCTTTAAATTGGCGGAATACGACTTAAAAATGCGCGGCCCGGGCGCGATATTCAGCGCTCAACAATCAGGATTCATTTCCGCGTTTAAAATAGCGGATCTCACCGACCATATTTTAATCGCCGAAGCCAAAGAAGCCGCGGAAAATATGATAGACCAAATGGAAAAATACCCGCTTGTCGTCTTGAAAATGCAGAAATTTAAAAATATAATTCATTTAGAATAGCCATGCCTCTCCCCTGACCCCTCCCCGTTTTCCGGGGAGGGGAATAAAGCAGGGCGTATATCGCCCCTCCCCAGACATGGGGAGGGGTTAGGGGGAGAGGATTTTTTTTATCGCCTCTTTAATGTCTGCGGCTTGCTCCGCGGAAATAATATTTTTAAATCCTAATTTTTTGGCTTCTTTAATTCTCTCCTTTAAGCGCGAAACAGCGCGCACTTCCCCGCCCAAGCCCACTTCGCCGATAGCTACAGACCCGTTGGGAATTATCTTATCAGCAAAAGCGGAAACTATAGCTAAGCAAACCGCCAAATCAGCGGCCGGTTCTTTTATTTTTAAACCGCCGACGATATTCACGTGAATGTCTTGCGCGCCCAAGGGCAATTTGGCGCGTTTAGATAACACGGCCACCAACATTTGCAAACGATTATTATCAAACCCCGAAGACTTGCGCACGGGATAGCCGAAAACAGTTTTACTGACTAATGCCTGCACCTCCACCAAGAAAGTCCTTTTGCCTTCCAGCACCGCGCATAAACAAGAGCCGGAATTTTTACTGCGCGTATTAATGAATATTTCCGAAGGATTTTTAACTTCTATCAAGCCTTTGTCTTGCATCTCAAAAATTCCCACCTCGTTGGTGTTTCCAAACCTGTTCTTTACTCCGCGTAAAATTCTAAACTCGTGATATTGGTCACCTTCCAGATAAAGCACCACATCCACCAAATGCTCCAGCATTCTCGGGCCGGCAACGACGCCCTCTTTGGTCACATGGCCGACTAATATTATTGTTATGTTATGCTTTTTCGCGATCTCTAAAAATTTTACCGTAGCCGCCTTTACCTGCGTAATGCTTCCTGGTTCAGATTCGGCATCGGGTGTGTACATGGTTTGAATGGAATCTATAATCACTAAAGCCGGCTTCTGTTTCAATAAAGTCTTGCCGATAACTTCTACATTTTCTTCAGCTAAAAAATTGATTTTATCTCCGTTAAGACCCAAACGATGCAAGCGTAAATTTATTTGTTCCGCGGATTCTTCTCCGGAAACATAAATTATTTTTTCTTTGGCAGCCAGCTTATCCGCCACTTGTAAAACTAGAGTAGATTTTCCAATACCCGGATCCCCACCCAATAAAACCAAAGAGCCGGGCACCAAGCCACTGCCCATTACTCTGTCGAATTCCGTTATGCCGGTTTCTATGCGCGTCTGCGTTTTATTATCAAGTGAAGAGAATAATATGGTTTTTCCCTCAGGTACGCTTTTATCTATGGTTTTGGAAGAATGCCCCTCGGCCGAAGCATGCACTGTTCCCCATTGCCCGCACTCCGTGCACCTTCCGGTCCATTTGGGAAACTGCGCGTCGCAATTGGAACATGCAAATATAACACTATTTATTGACATTCCCATTCATTAGAGGTTTTATTGCAAACTAAAGTGCCTCCTTTATTGCTGCATGTGACCATTGAAGCTCCGGGGTCGCCACATACTGTATCGAACATATTAGTATTACAGGTGCTGTTTTGCAATTGAAAATGCCAATATTCAGAACTGATGCCTTTTAAACCCGTTGCTTCAAAGTCAGATTCAAAAGTCGTGTCTCCCGTCATCACCGCTTTTAATGTTTGTTGCTCTTTTTTTACAGTCTCATCGCACCCTATCCCCGAGGACTCACAATTTCTTCCGGGATAATCTAATGAATTATTATCCTGCGATCTTGATAACGTTGATAATGTACTGTCTTTATATAAACTGACGTCCACGGCCGCTCCTTTTAGATGAGGTCCTCCTACTTCATTACCATCACAAACTTCAGCAGCTAAATTACATCCATTACAACCAGAAAAAGTTGTAAAACCCATGGAAAAAGAATCATCACATTTTTTTGTTAAAATATAACGGCAATAACACATTCTTAATTTTAATTGGACATCTACTTCCCTTCCTCCAGTTCCTTCTATTGATCTTACTGACGGTTGGTTCTTTTCATTATACTTTTTTAAATTAGCTGCTGCTATTTTCAAGGCATTATACAATGTAGGGCAACCTTTAGCCACTACTCCTTCTCCAGATATTGTAATGGCTGCAGTGGTTGACGAGGCAGGCACAGATAATGCCACCCAGTTTGTACTATCAATTTTACATGTTAACTCAGGAGTAGACGCAATTTTTGGTACTTGTGCGGCTTTTAAATTAGTGAGTTGAGGACTGATAAAATTTAATATTACATAAGAACCTAAGACAAGAAGCAGGCCGACAATGGCGGAAATGATAGTTTCTTTGGCACTGCTAATTGTCTGTTCATTGCCCGCGGAAGTAGCCCATCGCAAGCCGCCATACATTATAACTACCACGGCTAAAATGCCGGCAATACTCACAGCAAAGTTGTAGACTGTGGTTATGTAATCGGTTAAATTTTCTATGTATAATTGATTACCTATAGGCACTTCGAGAGGATATAAAATATTGTCAGCCATCTCATGCCCTCCGGCAGCGGATAATGCTTCATACTCAGTATAATCAGAACATGTGCTATTGGTAGTTTCAGCGAAAACAGGTTGATAAAAAAATATTAAACCGATAAATATTAAAAATGAAAATAATTTTACTTTGATCATATGTTTATTCGGGAAAACCACATTTTTCATGGGTAGACCAATCGCCCCACTTTTTTCCATTAGAAGATAATTTGCAGGCTGTGGCAATATTATTAGCCGGTGTTTCAATAGCCGCTTTACATTTATCATAATTTACTGCGGCAGAATTGTCTCTCACTATTGGGGCACAATTATATGTTTTCCCATCTGGAAGAAGTTTCTGCCCACCGCCATTATTGTAAACAGATTCACAGTCCAATTCACCGCCAGTGGATACAACAATATTATTGTCTTTGTCAGCTATATTAATTTGAAATAAGCCAAAAGAAAACAGCTTCATGGCAATATCTGCGTTTGGATCATCAGAACAATAATCTGAACTTTTATAGCTAGCGCCTATCGGGGCACTAGCAATATTATTACTTTCCGCTTTGCAAATAGCCGAAGCAAAAGCCGCATTTTCGCCAAAACAAGTAGCCTTTAAATTAGCTATAGTACAATCACCTGTGGTAGCCACGGGGCAATCTTCCGGGAAAGTGCAATAACAAGACGGCTCGAACCAGCTTTCAGAAACTTGATCTTGGCACATGCTATCGGGTGCTATATAGGTATTGGCATATGTTCCGTGAAAATCCGTCTTTCCATCTGCCCAAAAACAAGTAATGCTTGCTTCCTCTGTCTCCGCTTCCGTTTCTTCTTCAATGTATATCTTTGGCACTTTCGCATATTTTAAATTGACCAGCTCGGGATTGATAAAATTCAAAATTACATAGGATCCTAATACTAGAAGCAGGCCGACAATGGCGGAAATGATAGTTTCTTTGGCGGTGCTAATTGTCTGTTCATTGCCCGCGGAAGTAGCCCATCGCAAGCCGCCATACATTATAACTACCACGGCTAAAATGCCGGCAATACTCACAGCAAAGTTGTAGACTGTGGTTATGTAATCGGTTAA
>JBAZVM010000009.1:0-37048 GCA_041660885.1 Patescibacteria group bacterium
TTGGTTTCATCCATAATAATATTAAGCTGGCCGGAAAGGGCGGAAGCGTGCACTGTTTCCTGTGCCAAAGTGTTTTGAATTTGTTTGGCTTGTTTTCTCAAATCTTTATACTGTTTTAATTTTTCAAACATAGATGGTTGATTATTATTAATTTATTTTACTCATAAGAAGATAAGCTATCAAAGCCATGGCCTTTTTCCAAAGTTTTAAAGCTGGCTTTTTCAATATCAAAGAATAATTCCACTTGTCCGGTGGGGCCGTTTCTGTGTTTGGCAATAATAATATCCGCGATATTTTTTCTGTCGCTGTCTCTTTTGTAGTATTCTTCTCTGTAAATGAACATTACCACATCGGCGTCTTGCTCAATGGAACCGCTTTCGCGTAAGTGGGAGAGTTTCGGAATAGGAGGGGAGGACATTTCCACGGCGCGGGATAGCTGGGAAAGCGCCAGAACAGGAACATTCAATTCACGGGCGATGCCTTTCAAGGCGCGGGATATTTCGCCGATCACTTGCACGCGGTTGTCCGCGTTCGCGTCGGAGCGGCCTTCCATCAATTGCAAATAGTCGATAACGATCAAGCCCAAGCCGTGCTCCATTTGCAGCCTTCTGGCTTTGGTACGGATTTCCATGATATTGGTGGTGGCCGTATCATCAATATAGATCGGCGCTTCAGAGAGAACACCCATGGCTTGGCCGATTCTGGGGAAGTCGTCGTTATCCGGGGAATCGGAAAGCTTGCCCGTGCGCATTTTCCAAAGGTCTACCCCGGCTTCGGCGCAGAGCAAGCGATCTACCAATTGGTCTTTGCTCATTTCCAAAGAAAATATGCCCACGGGAATTTTTTCCTTGGTAGCGACAGTTCTGGCGATATCTAAAGCCAAAGAAGTTTTACCCATAGAAGGCCTGGAGGCGAGAATCACCAAATCTGATTTTTGTAATCCGCCCAGTTTATTATCCAAATCTTTATAACCCGTGGAAACGCCGCGCAGCTTGCCCGCTTCTTTATGGATTTCGTCTATTCTATTGAAGGCTTCGGTTAAGATATTGGATAGGGGAACAAAATTTTGGCGTAAATATTTTTGCGAAACTTGAAATAAAGCTTGCTCCGATTCATCAAGCAAAGTGTCCACTTCGTCCGTTTCTTTATAACCGAAGCTAAGAATATCATGCGCCGCTTTGATCAGGCGCCGTAGGGTGGCTTTTTTTTGCACGATGCCAGCGTAATTAACAACATTGGTGGCTGTGGGCACGGCATTGGTTAAAGAAGCCAAATAGCTCCGGCCGCCGATTTTTTCCAGCTCTTTTTTATCGGTGAGACGCGCCACTACGCTTAGCAGGTCGATCGGTTCGCGCTTGCCGTAAATTTCTTGAATCGCTTCGTAAATTATGCGGTTTTTATCATTATAAAAATCGTCCGGTTGCAAAGAGTCGGCTATTTTTATAATGGCGTCTTTATCAATTAAAAGCGAGCCCAAAGCGGCTTGTTCCGCTTCGTCGCTGTGCGGAGGAATTTTGTTTAACGCTTCCATTTCGTTGGCCATAGGTTATAATATCTTAACTTTTTTTTCGCTGTTTGCCAATAGCGGTAATTAGCAGTTTTTACCCAATTTTTTCCCCTTTTTTGTGGATATAAATACGAACAAAAAAAGTACTGGAACCATTGATATAGCATTAATGGGATGTTATACTGAAAATATGTTAATTGACCAATTTAATAATTTTTTGCAGGAAGCCAGTAAGTGGCCCGCTTCTTTTTGGGGTCATAAATTATACTCGGCCAGAAAATCGTTTATTTTGCAACTCGATGAAATGAAATTGTCCTTCAAACAAAAAGACAGCGCGGCTTATTCCTTACTGGAATCTCTGATTACTACGCTTAATCAGCCGTTAAATGAATTATCGCTGGCCGAAAAAATGCTAGAATTATCCGCAGTTTTAGAACAGAGCGAAAAAAAAGACGCTAAGCTCGCATTATTCTCTGAACTGGCCAATAAATTTTTAAAACGAGCGCGGTTATTCGATACTTACCAAAAAAAAAGAGCCCAATTGACCATAGATGCAAAACAGAAAAAAGAATACGACCAGCGCTTATTCGCCAACGAGGGCGTTTTTTATTGTTTGGAGTATTACTTGGCGGTTTTTAAACAAATGACGGATTTAAAAACTCCCGAGGAAAAGAAGTTTTTTATAGAAGATAAAGAAATTGATTTGGGCTTTGGCCGCCTTTCAGGATTAAAAGAGGATTTTAATAAAGACGAGATTTTAGAAAAATTCATTCTTCTTATTTTAGATAATACTGTTAGAGAACATATATTGACAAGTTATTACGCTTGTCGTAACGCGGCCGTAGGTGAAAATTTGGATATTTCGAAATTTGAAAAGGTTTACAAGAAATTCATCTATTATTTACTGCTGGCTTTTAAAGAAAACGGGGTAGAAAAGTTATCTAGCCACTTTTTTAAGCCGTACGGCGACCAGCTGGCACTCTCCGATCTTATAATTATCTTTGAGTCATATGAATGATCAAAGATTAGAAACCGGCATCAAACCGCCTGAGCAACAACATGAATCTCAACCAACAACACCCAGCGCCCAAGAGATTTTAGGTTCGCTAGAGTTGGCAGTTGATTTCCTTCAGGGAGTGCCGGAAAAAGAAAGATCCCAAAGCATTCGTGAATTAATGGCGCAATCCGCAGGATTTAGGGAAAAAGAGCTCGTCGCTCTGGTGGCTGAACAACAGTCGCTTTATACCGATTTAATAAGCAAAGGCATTGATGGTTATTTAGAATTACGGAAAAAAATAATTGAGGATGTAGAGTTGTCGGATAAAGAAAAAAGAGAAAAGACGGAACATTTGAATAGTTCTTACCGCCGAGCCCAGCAATTAAGGCAGATGGTGCGCGCCAAAGCTTTGCAGGAACTGCTGGCCAACTTAACCAACCCTTATTTGCAAAGCGCTGAAGCGCGGCAAGCATATAATTACGACCCTGGCTTTGAAACGGCTACTTCTTTAGTGGACTATGACAAAGGGGAATACAAAAGCAATTGGGACCCGGCGGTGCATTTTAGCGAAAAATTAGCAAAGTTTTTATCCGAACAGGATATCAGGGAAATCAGAAAATTTCTGGAAAATTTTTTCAACCAACAATTTCGCGTTGAAAAAAAATTGGATTCAGTGCGCCAGCAATTAAACAGAGATATTGATACCGAAGGTTACGATCCACGGGCGGCCGAAATTATTTTATCTGAATTTGGAATACTTCCCAAAGGATTAAAACTTGACCAATATACCAGGGTTGTCTGTGGTTCCAACACTATTTCTGTTATTTTAAGCAATGATGATTATGGGCCGGTGCGAGGTCTGGATGAAAAAAAAGTCTCCAGCCGTGGTGTGTATTATCCTGGTACGGTATTGAACTGCGTAAAGGCTCACGGAGAAGTATCTGGTTCGATCAGCCATGAAAATGAGCACGCGTTAAATGATATTCTCTTGGGTTTACATAGAACGGAAATTAAAGATGACATGCGATTTTTCGTTGCCTCATATGACGCGCGAAAAGAATATAGCGAACAAGAGCTGAAAGATATTTATCAGCAGATAATAGAAAGTATGGTTATGATCAGTTCTGGCGATACTACTTTCATGGATGATTTCGCAAATGAAGTGTTATCCTTCAAATTAGGCACTAAAGAGAAGACAAATGAAGACATTTTAAATACCTTAAATAATGAGGAATTGTACCTTGATTTAAATATAACAGATAATAACATACCCTCAGATTTGATTGCTGCTATTATTGCTGTATGCATTAGAGATATTTTCATGCCTTATGTACGATTTGATTCACAGCGGGGTTTAATAGCTGAGACGCGGGATCAACCTGATCTTTTTTCTTCTCGCATAACTGAATTTTTATCTGCCAAGGTAGAAATGGGTTTAGACGACACGGTAAAAAAAATATTAAATCGAGATAAGGTATTTGCCATGAGAAAAAAAGTGGTGGAACAGGTGGATAGGTTAATTAATGCTAACGTTCCGCCGGAAAAAATAAGGGCGCTTTTAAGCGCCAATAACCCCATGTTATGGGAGGAAATCACGGATCGCGCCTTGGCCAAGGAAGACATTTTAACGGAAGATGAGAATCGGCTCAGGAATTTATCTGCAATACAAGCTCGGGAAACATTGTCTCATGCTAAAAGAATAACCGAATTCGAAGAAAGACAATTTGAAGCTGTTGATAAAATACCGGATGAAGAAAAAAAGAATTTTGAAGATATTACTGCCGCCATTAGCGAATTTACCGTAGATGGCTACAAAATAGCAAGAGACGGTTTTTATAAAGATCAAAATAGTAAAGGATATGTATGTAGTTTGAGAAAAATAAAAGACAATAATTCTTACAACATAAGCATTTCTCAATTTATTGAATATAATCCGGAATCTGGAAAAGAAACATTTTGGCAGGAAGCGACAATCAGAGTCGGTAATAATAAGCGCACCGTTTCAAAAGATTTACGTTCAAGCGATAATGGCCAGCTTACGGCCGACAGCATAAAAGCGTCTGTCAGAGAAGTGGAAGAAGAGCTGGGTGTATAAAAATAACCTTTATAGAAGGGCTATAGCCTTGAGCGACCGAAGGGAGTCGAAAGGTGGGGTGTACAGGAGTTGAACCTGTGACCTTCTCCTTAAAAGGGAGCTGCTCTACCAACTGAGCTAACACCCCATTCAAATATGGGGTTTTTTTAAATTAAAATGGCCTTGTAAAAAGACCTTTTTTATTGTATATATTAAAGAACAAATTGTCAATAATCAGGCCAAGATATGAAAGTTTATTTCTATACGCTGGGTTGCCGCTTAAACCAAGCGGAAACCGACAGCTACCAAGAGGCTTTAGCCAAAAAAGGGTTCGCTATCACAATCGATAATAGTGATTTTGATATTGCCGTAGTTAATACCTGCGCGGTAACGCACAAAGCCGACCGTGAAGCCCGGCAAAGCATCCGTAAAATCAAGCGCCAATGCCCGAAAGCGAAAATTGTCATGACCGGCTGTTCCAGCGAGAAATTAGAAGAGGTTGATTATTATATTAAAGATAAAGAAAATTTTGTAAAAGAGTTCATAAAAATATTTCCGAAATCCGATCATCTTCATTCGCATCAAATAAAAGAAAAAGTTAAAGTGAGGGCTAACATTAAAATTCAAACGGGTTGCGATAATCATTGCACCTATTGCTATACGCGTATTCCACGTGGACGGTCCCGCAGTTTTTCCCCAAATGATATCATTCGGCAAATAAAAAATAAAGAGAAACAAGGCGTTAAAGAAGTAATCTTGACAGGAGTAAATATCGGGCAATATTCCTCTCTTATTGGTTTAATTAAAAATATTTTAAAAGAAACGAATATTCCAAGAATAAGATTATCTTCCATAAATCCGGAATATGTTTATGACAATAAAGAATTTAAGAACCTTTTCAAAAATCCGCGCGTATGCCAGCACCTGCATCTTTCTTTGCAATCGGGCTCCGACGCCATATTAAAAAAAATGAATCGTCACTACACAAGCGCGCAATATTTAAAAATCGTGCGCGATTATTATAAAGCTTACCCGTTATTCGGATTCACCACCGATGTTATCATAGGCTTTCCCGGTGAAACGGAAAAAGATTTCAAGCAAACCTGCGCTTTGGTAAAAAAGTGCGGCTTTTTAAAGATCCACATTTTTCGCTATTCCAAGCGCCAAGGCACCCCGGCCGCTAAAATGCCTCATCAAGTACCGGAAAATATAAAAAAGCAGCGTTTAAATATTTTGGAAAAAATAAATCAGGATTTGCAAAAAAAGTTCCGCAAGAAAATGAAGGGGAAGAAGCTGGATGTTTTGTTTGAGGGGAAAGTAGGGGATTATTTGGTCGGCCATGCGGGGAATTATTTATTTGTTAAGAAAAAATATTTATAGACTTTACAATATTATCGTTATTATTTATACTGTTCGCGGAATAAAAAATTAATAATAATAAAAAATATGGAATTAAAAGAAGGCAGAATGGATTACGAGGTAATAAAGAAGGAGTTTGCAGAACACAAAATGTGGGGGCTATCTACCTCTATAGATTTGTATGATTGCGACCATGAAACTATTAGCAATGCGGAAAAAATAAAACAATTTGTGGTCGAGGTCTGCGATAAAATTAAAGTGAAGCGTTTTGGTGAACCAACAGTCGTAAAATTCGGTGCTGATCCAAAAGTAAGCGGATATTCTATGACACAGTTAATCGAATCTTCTTTGGTGTCTGGCCATTTTGCGGAAACATCAAACGCCGCATATTTGGATATTTTTAGTTGCGCTCCATACGATGCTAATGCGTTGATGGATTACGCTAAAGAATTTTTCAAAGCGCAGAAATGCAATTCGAAAATTCAGTATAGATATTAATTACACCAATAATATTCTTATAATAAATAAAGGCGCATTATATTGCGCCTTTATTAGTATTGAAAAAAATAATTTATTTGGGAACCCGGTCTGTCACGCAGTTGTAGCGAGCGTGACTTTCCGGGGGTTCCCTCCTGTCATCCGATGGGGCGTCCCACGTAGTAGTCCTGCGACCCCACCTGCCGTGCGCGGATGTTCGCACGACGGATGCGCCACATGATGAGGTACGCGATCATTTTTTTCTTGTTCGGAATGTCGAACGCGCAGCCGTGGCGCGGCCAGCGCGTCGTGACCTCCTTGATCACGTGGTCGATGAAGTGGACGAAGTAATCCAGCCCTCGGTACTTCTTGTAGATCATGAGCACCGTGAGGTAAACCGTGTCGTTCGGGAAGAAGGTCGGGGAGACCCAGGGGGCCTTTCCCATGTAGCCCGGCTTGGCCACGACGGCGAAGCCGGCGGGCAAGCCGTGCACGTAGAAGACGAACTTGATGAGGTCCTGATCGCAGCACGCGGCCGCGAAGGTGTCCTCCTCGTAGTTCATCTGATCGTGCGGGCAGTGTCCCCGTGACTTCCCGAAAAACTCGCTGTACTCGCTCCACATCTCGGGGACGAGGTCCTGGGGGACGACCTCAAACCCTTCGATGGACAAACCTTCACTCGCCTTCGCATTGTTGAAGAGAATGTAAGCCAGGAAACGCGCGTACGTACGCATTTAGTTCCTCGTTTGTTGAGCAACTTGATCCACAATTGGCGCCTTGCCGAATTGGGATCGTTACCTTATAATAGAAATACACTAAAAAGTCAAGCCTTTAACTATGTTTGTGTATTTTACATATTTACCGGTTTTCATTATATTACTATCCCTCTTTTTTCTGTTTGTTTATAAATCTAATCGGAAAAGCGAGAGACTCATTTTTTCCTGTTTTATTTTATCATTAGCCCTATGGGTTTTTGCATTATTTTTTGCGGATTCTCTAAAAGACAACTATACAGTTTTAATTTGGACTCGTTTAGCAATCATAGGGCCGTCTTTAGCACCATATTTTTTATTTATTTTTTCCTTTCTCTACCCTAAAAAGAAAGAGAATTTTACTTATATAAAAGGTATTCTCCTAGCTATTCCGCTACTGCCAATTTTGCTATTAGTTAACACTAAATATAATGTTGAAAGCGTTATTGTAGAAACATGGGGATCAAATCCGCAATCTGGTTTTTTATATTATTATTTATTGTTATTCGTATTAACATATTTGTTTTTCACTTTCAGAAATTTTTTCGTAAGTTATATCATTTACAGAGGAATATATAAAAAACAAATTGTCTACATTTTTTTTGGTGTTATTTTGTTTGCCTCAACAGCAATAATCACAAATTTGTTATCTGTAATTATTGGATTCGCTCAAGTTAGTATATTGGGCCCGTTTTCTTCTTTGTTTGTTATTGGTAGCGTAGCTTATACGGTCTTTCGTTATAGATTAATGGATATTAGAATTGTAATTAAAAATGTTTTAGTTTATCTTACAACCCTATGCATAATCTTGGGAATTGGTTTATTGGTATTTTTATTCATCAATATTTATTTTATTGAAGGTACTTTTGATTATTCCAGAGTAGCCATAGGATTTTTTCTTTTTGCCGTATGTTTACCTTTGTTTCATTTTTTAATCACATGGATAGATAAATTATTTTCCACTAAAATTTTTAAAAAGTTTTACACTACTCAAGAGACTATAAAACATTTAAGCAATGAAACAGTAAAAGTAATTGAATTAAACAAACTAACAGATTTGATTGTCGACACCGTAATGAAAAGCATGGGCTTGAATAGAACAGGAATACTATTGGCCGAAGAAATGGTAGATAAAGAAAACGAAGATCATCATCACCATAGTTTTGATATTGTTGAGCGTTTTAAAAGAAAGCGGGAAAGACACGTTAATTTTTATAGAATAGCCAAGACAATCGGTTTTAATGAAACTAACGGAATTTCTTTAGTCAAAGATAATTTTTTAACCAGCTATTTGCAGAAAACAAAATCGGCTTTGGTTTTTGAAGAATTGGAATTAATGATCAGGGACACAAACAGCGAAGTGGAGAAACGCCATTTGCAAACTTTACGCGAAAATATGCAGAAAATTGAAGCGGGCGTGTGTTTGCCCTTGTTTTCCAATAAAGAGTTGATTGGCTTGATAGTACTGGGGAATAAAATTTCTAACGAAGCATATACAAAAGAAGATTTGCAGTTGTTGGAGACTCTGGCCAACCAAGCTTCTGTGGCTATATCCAACGCCAGATTATATAAAGAAGTGGACGAAGCGCATAAGCAAGCGGAAAACTTTAATGTGATTCTGCAAAAGAAGGTGGATGAAGCCACGAAGGAGCTTAAGGAAAAGAACGCCAACTTGCAGGAACTTTTACACATGAAATCGGAATTTTTAACAGTAGCCTCGCACCAATTGCGCACGCCCACGAGCATCGTGCGCGGCATGCTTTCCATGTTGAATGAAGATGGCGACAATATGGAGCCCGCGCAGAAGAAGCAGTTTATCGCGCAATCTTACGAAAGCATCACGCATTTGGAGCGCATCGTGCACGATTTGTTAAGCGCCACGGAATTGGAAGGCGGAAAGATGTTATTTATGCAGGAGCCGATTCATTTGGAAGAATCTGTTGAGAATATTATCAAAGAAAGAAAACAGAACGCGGATAAGAAGGACTTGAAAGTGGAAATAAAAATTCCGAAAAATTTACCTTTGGCCATGGCAGACCATTATAAAGTGGAAGAAATCGTGGGCAACTTGTTTGATAACGCCGTGAACTATACGGAAAAGGGAGGAATAACTATTAGTTTGGGATCGGATAAAAAATCTGTTTGGATGAAAGTGGCTGATACGGGTTTTGGCATTACCAAAGAAGATAAAAAACATTTATTCGAACGCTTTAAACGGGGGAAAGATATTGCGCAAGTGCATCCAAACGGTTCCGGATTAGGGCTTTATATCGTAAAAGGCATAGTGGAAGGGTTTAAAGGACAAATAAAAGTGGAAAGCGCGGGTAGGAATAAAGGCACCACTTTTACGGTTTACTTTCCCAAAGCATTGTCTAACAATAATAAATAATTATGGATAAAAAACAGCAATTAAAAAAGGAAGAGTTGGAACAAACTCTGGCGGAAAAAGCCGTGCAATCCATCGGCATATCCATAGCCGCGGTTATCGGCATTATTCTTCTGTTTATGCTTTTCTTGGGCATCTTCATGAAAGGCGTGGTAAGCGGTTGGTTTTAAAGTAAAAATATGTTAAAATAATCCCATGCCGAAACATGAGGTTAATTTTTATAATCTATCATTTAACGAAGTAATTAGCCGTTTTAAAACGGGCGATAACGGCCTAACTCTGGAAGAAGCTAAAAATAGGCTGAAAGAGCACGGCTTTAACAAATTGCCGGAAGAGAAAGGCGCCTCCAGCATAAAACTTTTTTTCGCGCAGTTTAAAAGCGTTTTAATTTATATTTTGTTGATTGCCGCGGTAATCAACTTTTTTTTGGTTTGCGAAGAAAGCAAAAGTTTGAATCTTTCCATATCCGACCAAGCGGATACCTATATAATTCTAATCACGGTTCTAATTAATATTATTGTCGGTTTCATACAAGAAAATAAAGCGCAAAAGTCTTTGCAGGCTTTGAAGAAAATAATTTCTTTAAGCGCCCGCATAATTCGCGGCGGAAAAGAATTCGTGATCAATGCGCAAGAATTGGTGCCCGGAGATGTAATGCTTATATCCGCCGGGGATAAAATTCCGGCCGATGTTCGGCTGACCGAAGTGGAAGATTTGGAAGCAAACGAATCTGCGCTTACCGGCGAAAGCGAACCGGTAAAGAAAACAACTGTAAAACTGGAAGGGGAATTGCCCTTGGGAGATAGGCTGAACATGGTTTTTACCGGAACCACCATAACCAAAGGCCAGGGAAGGGGTATTGTTATTACCACCGGAGAAAAAACCGAAATCGGCCGCATTGCCAAGCTTATCAAAGAAACAAAGGACGAAAGCACGCCGCTTCAGCAAAAGCTTAATAAATTTTCCAAGAGCATGGGAATAGTTGTTTTGGCCGTGGCCGCGGTTTTAATGATTATCGGTTTTCTGCAGGGAGATCCTTTCATTGAAATATTCACGGTATCCGTGGCCGTGGCGGTTTCCGCTTTGCCCGAAGGGTTGGCCATTGGCGTAACCGTTATTTTAGCTTTGGGTATGCAGCGCATTTTGAAGCAAAAAGCTTTGGTGCGCAAATTGGTAGCCGCGGAAACTTTAGGGTCCACCACTTTCATTTGCACGGATAAAACCGGCACTCTAACCGAAGGTAAAATGCAGGTAACGGATTTAATCACTTGGGATCATGATTTTAACGTGAAAAAAACCGAAGATAAAAAATTGCGCAGCAAGGAAAACGAAGAAATGCTTTTTGCTTTGCACATCGGCTTGATGTGCAATGACGCGCGCATAGACAATATCGATGACGATATAGATGATTGGATAATCTCCGGCAATCTTACCGAACGAGCGCTGTTGCTGGCCGCCACCCAAGCCGGATTGCAATACAAAAAAGAACACTCATTGTATCACCGGCTGGATAGCATTCCCTTTGATTCGGAAATTAAATATATGGCGACCCTGCATAAAATGGATGCCAAGCGCAATATAGTTTACTTTAAAGGCGCGCCGGAAAAAGTATTTAATAAATGCACGCATCTGCGCGTAGGCAACAAAGAAGTAAAATTCGATGAAGAAAAAAGAGAAAAGTTTTTAAATAAATTCACAACTTTAAGCAATAAAGGATTGCGCGTAATTGCCTTAGCTTATCGCCATATCCCTGTAAAAAATAAACGTTTGGCAGATGTAAATTTAAACACGCTGGTTTTTGTGGGCTATGTGGGCATTAAAGACCCGCTAAGACCTACTTCTAAAGAAACAGTGGAGGAATGCCATCAAGCGGGTATTAAAGTGGTAATGATCACCGGAGACCATAAATTAACAGCTTCGGCCATTGCCAAAGATTTGGGCTTGCCTTGCGCCGCAGAAAATATTTTAGAAGGGCAAGAGCTTGATAAAATGAGCGACGATATATTAAAGCAGCGTGTAGAAGAAGTATTTGTTTACGCGCGGGTAAGCCCGGAGCATAAACTGCGCATTGTGCAGGCTTTGCGCAAACGCGGAGAAGTGGTGGCTATGACCGGAGATGGCATTAATGATTCGCCGGCGCTTAAAGCCTCTGATATCGGTGTGGCCTTGGGTTCTGGCACGCAAGTAGCCAAAGAAACAGCGGATATGGTGATACTGGATGATAATTTCCGAAGCATTGTGGGCGCGGTGGAAGAAGGCCGAGGGATATTCGACAACATTAAAAAAACCGTGCTGTATTTAATATCCGATTGCTTTTCCGAAGTTGTTTTATTAACTGGGAGCATATTGATGGGTATGCCCCTACCTTTGGTAGCAGGCCAGATTTTATGGATAAATTTGGTAAATGATACTCTGCCTAACTTGGCATTAACTAAAGAGCCGAAAGAACAGGAAATAATGTTTGAACCGCCCAGGGGCCGCAAAGCGGAAATATTAACCAAAGATATTAAAATACTTGTGGTTTTTGTCAGTTTGTTTTCCGGGTTATGCGGATTGGGTTTATTTTATTTCTTTAATCAGTATTACGACAATGTCGTGTTAGCCAGATCAGTAACATTTGCCATGCTTGGATTGGATTCCCTTATTTGTGTTTTCAGCATGCGTTCTTTAAGAAAAAGCATTTTTCAAGGCAATTTGTTCAGCAACTTATACCTGATTGGGGCCGTAATTATCAGCTTTGCGTTCTTGGCTGCCGCATTTTATGTTCCTTTGTTGCAGCAAATATTAAAAACCGAGCCTCTACAATGGAGTCATTGGCTATTGGTGCTGGCCCTTTGTTTGGTGGAGATGGGGTTGATAGAAGCATTGAAATTTATCTTTATGAGGGGTAGAATAAAGTTAATAAGCAAATAAACCATATGAAACAAGTATTAATGGTAATCGCCAAACAAGGTTTTAAAGACATAGAATATTTTGAACCAAAGCAAATCTTGGAAGATAATGAAATAAGCGTGCACACCGCTTCGACCGAAATAGGCACTGCTACGGGCAGCGATGGAAAAACAACCAGTATTGATTTTACCGTGGCTGATTTTTTGGAAAAAGAAGAAAACATGGCTCAATACGAAGCGGTTATTTTTGTCGGCGGTGGCGGAATGGAACCGCTCACGGACGATGCCAATTTTCAAAAGCTGGCCATTAATTTTTTCACTGCTCATAAAATCGTAGCGGCCATTTGCGTGGCGCCTATATTATTGGCCAAAGCCGGCTTGTTACGAGGAAGAGACGCCACAGTGTCTTCTAATCAAGAATACATAGATGCTATTGTTAACAATGGCGCGGAATATTTGAATCAAGATTTGGTTGTAGCTGATAATATCATTACCGCCAGCGGGCCAAAGGTGGCTTATAAGTTTGGCTTAACCATTATGGAAACCATAAATAAATAATATGCATTTTAAAACAAAATTAGCCTTAGGATCAATTCTAGCCGTGGCTTTGGTAGCGGGGATATTAACTTTGCGCCAAAAATTTTATCCTTCTGCCACTTCTATTTTAGATATTAACGCCACGAAAACCGCGGAAGAAGATTTCGATAAAAAAATGCTTACTATGTTAAAAAGAATGGATGTAGCTCTTGATACTAATACCAATGCTAACGGGAATGCAAACAGCAATGCCAATACTAATATTAACACCAGCCAAATCGTTGATAAAAAAGAAGTGCTGGCGGAAAAATTTTATTTGGTTTTATATCCTCAAGTACAGATAGACGCCGATTTAAATATAAACACGGAAAAGAAAATATCCACTGCTTCATTATCAACCAAGGACGAAAAAGATAAAGTGCTAGAATTCTATAAAGAGCAATTAACCGACCAAGCCAAAGAAATTGAAAGCGTAAACGAGCAATCAGACGACAAACTGGAAACATCTTTGATACTGTTTTCCGGCGAAGGCGGCGAAGGGGAGCTTAATGTAAAAATTTGGCGCTCCGGCGAGCAAACCAATATAGATTTATCCATCTCCGATAACTTTAAGGACCCGCGCTCTTCAGCTCTTTAATCGCGGTATTTAATAGTCTTAAATACAAATTCAAACCGATTTCTTCGGCTTGGCCTGATTGGGCTTTCCCTAAAATATTGCCCACGCCTCTTAATTCCAAATCTTTCATGGCCAATTCCATGCCGCTGCCCAGGCCGCTGAATTCCGTTAAAGCTTTCAGTCTTTTTCTCGCCTCCATCGTTAATTGTGTTTGTTCGTATAATAAATAGGCGTACGCCTCAACGTAGCTTCGGCCGATGCGTCCTCGTATTTGATGTAGTTGGGAAAGCCCGAAATTCGGCGCGTTATGCACTATTAAAGTGTTGGCGTTGGCGATATCCAGCCCATTTTCAATAATAGTAGAGCAGATTAAAATATCGGTTTTTCCTTCATCAAAATCGTGCATTACCCCGGCTAATTGTTTCGGTTCCATCTGGCCGTGCGCCACGGCTATTCTGGCTTTGGGGAATAATTTTTGCAGTTTATGGAAAATAAAATTTATAGTCTCTACTTTATTATAGAGAAAATAAACCTGTCCTTTTCTATTTAATTCTTGCTCAACCGCTTGTTTAATAATTTGCTCCGACTCCTGCGCGATAATGGTTTTAATTTTTAAGCGGTGCGGGGGAGGAGTGCGTATAACGGAAATTTCTCGCAAACCGGAAAGCGCCAAGTTTAAAGTACGTGGAATGGGCGTGGCCGTGAGTGTTAATACATGCGGCGCGTGCTCGGATTTTATTTTTTTAAAAAATTCTTTATGCTTTACCCCGAATTTTTGTTCCTCATCCACGATTATTAAGCCTAATTTGTTAAAAGCGATATCTTTGGAAAGCAAGCGGTGGGTGGCGATGATAATATCGGTATGACCGCTTTTTATTTTATTAACCGCTTCTTTTTGCTGCTTGCCGGATTTAAAGCGGGAAAGCAGCTCGATTGACACCCCGAATTTTTTTAAGCGGTCGCAAAAAGTATCGTAATGTTGCTGAACAAGAATAGTGGTAGGGCAGAGAATGGCTACCTGGTATCCGTTAAGCACGGCGCGGAAAGAAGCGCGCATCGCGATCTCGGTTTTGCCAAAACCAACATCCCCGCAGATCAGCCTATCGGCCGGCTTTTCTTTGCCTAGATCGGCCAGCGTGTCTATCAGGGATTGTTCTTGATCCGGAGTAAGCGGATAGGGGAAAGAATCCCATAGCTCTTTTTCGCTTGATTGTTCTTTGAATATTGGAGCTTTTATCACTTCGCGCTGAGCGTAAATGTTAAGCAGGTCTTTGGCAATAACTTCGGTCTTCTTTTTTATTTTGTTGAGAATCTGTTCCCAGGAAGCATCGTCTAAACGATGCAGTTTCGGCTTTACCGAGCCGATATATGGTTCTAATCGGTTACCGCTTGTAAACGGCACAAAAAGTTTGTCGTTATGTGCGTATTGCAAGAAAAAATATTTTTCGGCTTTAATTTCTTTATACCCGGCGAATTGGGCAACGCCGTGATCAATATGCACCACATAATCTCCCGGTTGAAGATTATCCAAAAAATTTTGGTCTGCTTCTTTTTTTTCTTCAATCAGGGGCGCGCCAAAAATATTTTCGTCCGTTAAAAATATCGTGTTTTCTTTGGGCAAGATAAAGCTTTCCAATTCAATATCGCCCTTATCCTCCAGTATAGTTTTTCTTTGCGTGATTATCTTACTGATTTTATATGCTTGTTTGGTGAAAATTAAAATTTTTAAATATTTATTAAGATCATGATTTAATTCTTTAAAACGCATGTTATAAAATTTCGGGGAAACAAATTCCCCATGTAAATCATCTTCCCGCATTAAGGCGCTGGAAGCGGGTATCTTTTGCGGATAAACATGAAGCTCTTTAAGATCTTTATTTTTTTTATTGCTTTCCAAAGAAAAAGAAAATATTTTTTGTATTTTATTTCCTTCAAATTGCACGCGCATGGGGTCGTTTAAAAAAATATCCAGCACATCTCCGCGCACGGAAAAAGTCTTTTCCTGGTTGGCCGTGGTGTTGCGCTCGTAAGCCAAAGCCACCAGCTTGGCCACAATATCGGACAAAGCCATTTCTTCACCCACAGCCAATTGCAAAGCAAGCGCCAGATATTCTTTATCGGTTATTTTATTTTCCGTATAGAATTTTTCCGAAACAATATTGTTAATGGGAAATAAAGGATTCCAAAACTGACAAAGGGATTTTAAAGATAAAACATCCCGTTCTTCCGCTGTTAAATAAAAAGCCAGCCTATTTTTGTAAAATAGGGGGGTGTTTGCTAGTTCATAGCTTATTTCAGTTAAACTGCGCCATATAGACACGAGGGTTATTGTAATGAAATAAAGGGAAAATGTCTATATGTCAATAAAAAATAATCATGCTTTATATAGTTGACATTAAACATATATATCTATATAATCACGAATTCTGTAAATTTTGAATAGCTCTTTTTAGATTAGAATAGAGCCGTAGCTTTAAGCGTGTGAAATTCGCACTTTTAAAGCTGCGGCAACTACGCTGTGGCTACAATAAAGGCTATAGCGATGACTATTGAGAAAAACATTATTCGTCGTCATGTGCTCATCATCCGCTCTCGAACGTCCCTGGAAATGCTGGACGCAACAGGGCGGAATCAGCACTTCCAGCCACAGGTAGTACTTAATATGCCCGTCGCTCGTAATGGCGAGATGGATGTAATTTTTTTCCACATCGGGCGTCGGCTCGCCGATGTTGAGCTGGCCAAGGAGTACGAGGATCGATACATTAAACCTCTCGATCCGTATACGTTACTCCAGATCAATATCGAGGATCCACAATTTGCCGATGATCACCCAAATGGAACAATTTGGAAAGATGAACGGGGTCGATGGTGTCATGCCGCGTTCGATGTGGCATGGAGCAATTGGGGAGAAATACCCCATCGACGAGTCCATGTTCTCGGGCCCGACATCTCCTGCGGCCACTGGTGGTCTGATCGCTGGGTATTCGCCGGTGTAGAAAAGAAGTTTTTTCCGGTCTAGGGACACAGAAGGGGGGTACCTAGGCTATGACTCGTCTCGAATTTATCCCAAACAAACAGTGGATAATTCGAGACGGGTTAAGAGTAATTTAATAATGTGGCTTAAGAATCTTGACCGCAAATAAATAATCATTTAGTATAAAAATATCGAAAAGGCGAGACACGCCTTTTTTTGTTTTTATTTTTTATGCTAATTTTTGTTGATGAATCCGGAGATACCGGCCGAAAACTAAATAAGGGTTCTAGCAGATACTTTATTATTGCTATTGTAATTTTTTCAGAATCGGAAGAAGCTTTAAATTGCGACAAGCGTATTAATCAGCTAAGACGAGAAATCGGAAAGCCGGATAATTTTGAATTTCATTTTACTCATAATTCGGAGACAGTCAGACAAAAATTTTTGCAAGCAATTCAGCCTTATCACTTTAATTATTTCAGCGTGGTCATTGATAAACATCCGAATAAATTATGGGGACCGGGTTTTAAAGACAAAGAGTCCTTTTATAAATATGCTTGCAATATGGTTTTTACCAATGCTTTATTTTATTTAGACGATGCTACCGCGGTTTTAGATAAGTCTGGTTCTCCTGATTTTCGAAATAGGTTGGCGAAATATTTACGTAAGCGTATAAATGAGCAAGGCACGGGAAAGATAAAGAAGCTGAAACAGCAGAGATCATCCGCGAATAATTTATTACAGCTGGCGGATTATGTATCAGGAATTATCAATAGAAAAGTGCAAAATAAAAGAGGCTGGATGCAATATTACAAATATATATCGGATAAAGAGAATTGGGTGCAAATTTGGCCCAAATAAAAAAATACCGCTTCTTACCCCCGAAGGGGACGCCCCGATGAACGGGACTATTTGAAGCGGTACCAATTCCTTTCCAAATATAGCATAACTCTAAATACAGTCAATTTTGTTTTCCACATATAGATCTTAACCCTTGACAAATAAAAAAACCCTGTTAAAATGGCCTAATTGTGAAGAAAAGTAGCGTTTAGGGTGTTGCTGGTAAGCGCCAACAAGGGGACTACCCCTCCTGGTCCTCTTCAGTAGCGTTAAGGAGTCTGGGGATAACCTAGATCTCCGCTTATCAGTGACACTTTAGCCGCTACTTTTTTGTTTAATTGAAACTATTCATTGTTTTGGCCAATCCTTGGGTAATGGCCATTTCCACGGCCTCATTGGCCGCGATAATGATATCTTTTAGATTTTTTTGCTCATCGACGGAAAAATTAGAAAGCACAAAATCAGCCGTGTCGGTTTTAGGGGTGTGGATATTTTTCACACCCAAACGGATATGCACAAAATCTTTAGTTCCCAGACATTCAATAATAGATTGCACGCCGTTATGGCCGGCGGAAGAGCCGGTGCCTTTTACGCGCATAGAGCCGAAATTTAAATCTTTGTCATCATGAATTATGAAAATATTGGCCGGCTTAATCTTATAAAATTTCGCGATCTTAGCCACAGCCCTGCCCGACTCGTTCATGAAAGTTAAAGGTTTGGCAATAATAATATTATTTTCTTTGGAAATAGCCGATTCAAATTTTTTATTAATCTTAAAATCGCTGGCTATTTGGTCTACCACCATAAAGCCGATATTGTGCCTGGTTTTTTCGTATTTTTTTCCGGGGTTACCCAGTCCCACAATAAGCTTCATACTATTTGCTTATAAATATTTTAATAGGAATGCCTAAAAATTCATAGCGATCGCGTAAGGCTTTTTCAATTAATTTAGCGATTGCTTCGGGAAAATTTTTCGGAGTGGGGGTTTGCAAATGAAACACCGGCGGATTGGTTCTTTCTTGAGTTAACCTCTTTATAACTAAAGGTTTTTTTTCTTGGCCGAAAGTGACGGTTTGCCTTTGCCGCGGTTTATATTTTCTAAGAAGTTCTTCTATTATTTTATCCAGATCTTCTTGATCCGCTTGCAAATTGGCTTGCTTTTCTATTTCCAAAGTCAGGTCCAGCATTTTTTTTACGCGCAGTTTTTCTAAAGCAGAAACGAAAATCATAGGCACGTGGCGCGCAAAGGGGAGCTTGGCATCGAAGTATTTTACAAAATCATTAATAGTATTCTCATCCTTTTCTTCTATCAAGTCCCACTTATTGACCACTAGAATTAAATTTTTACGTTCCTGAATGCAAAGATCCACCAAAGCTTGGTCTTGGCTGGTTATTCTTTCTTGAGATTCCAAAACCAAGGCCACTACGTTAGCCCGGCGGATGGTTTCTATGGTGGCGCGCACTCCTTCTTTTTCTATTTTACCCATCATTTTATTCGGCCAATCACCCACGCGGCTTTTTCTCCGCAAACCCGCGGTGTCTACTAAAATAAATTGGCGGTCATTATATACAAATTCAAGATCATTGATATCGCGCGTGGTATGCGGTAGGGGAGAAACCAGCACTTTTTCCTGGCCCATAATGGCATTGATCAAAGAAGATTTTCCCACATTGGGCCGGCCTACGATAGCCAAATGAATGGCATTTGCGTTCTTTTCTTTAATAGTGGCGGATGCGGGTAATTTATCGGTTATTAAATCCAATAATTCACCGGTTCTCGAACCATTGATAGAGGAAAATTTCACCGTGTCAGTAAAATTTAATCTGGTAAAATCCGGATCAATGTCTTTCTCGTTTTTTTTATTATCAATTTTATTGATACCCAGTATTACCGGTTTTTTTAATTTTTTAAGCCAAGCAGCCAATTCTTTGTCTTGCGGCATGATGGGGCTTCTGCCATCTACTATAAATAGAATCATATCCGCTTCTTCTATGGCAAGCTTTACCTGTTTTTGGATGCCGGAAGACAGTGCGTCTTTAGGGGCAGTGTCTAAGCCTCCTGTGTCCACCAACATAAAACTTTTCCCGTTCCAAGCGATTTCCGCGTAATTGCGGTCCCGCGTGGTGTTTTCCATAGGAGAAACAATGGCTTTTCTGGTTTCCGAAAGCCGGTTAAATAAAGTAGACTTGCCGGCATTAGTGCGGCCGACAATAGCAACAACAGGGCTGGTTTTTTTCATATAGCCTTATCTTGCCCTAAAATGACGATAAAATCAACGCCTTCAATGTTTAAATTGGCGTTTGGGTATATAGTAGTGAAATTATCCGTGGCTGTTTCCGCGGATAGTTCTGTTTTTAATGATTCCAAAGTTTTAGGATTTTTTTCGGTTAAATCGTATATTAGCGTGGTTTCCGCGGGCATGGGAGCGTTTCCGATTTCCGAAACGATTAAATTAAGAGCATCAAGTTCTTTGGAGGTCGTATCCGCCAAGCCGACTACGCTAGTGCCGTTTAAAATAATTATGGCGGCTTTTTCCTCTTCGGCCGTGGCTTTTTCTTCCACTATCTCTTCTTTTTTTATATTGAAAACGTTTTTAGCTATTTTTTTAATTTCCGAGAAATTATAATCTCCGGCTTTAGGCACTAAAACATATGCGCCGGTATCCGGAGCGATCATACCGACGAGCGGGCCTTCCACGCTATCATCTATGGTGGTGTTCGTGATCTCGCTATTATCAATTTCTTTAATCATCATGGCCAGCTTTGCCATTTCACCGAGTTCCAGATTAGTCCTTAAATGATCCCCAAGATCATTCATTAAATTGGTAATTTTTACGGGATTAGCCAAGGTGGAAGTGGAGAGCGCTCTTTTTTTAAACGCTTCCATGATTTTTTGCTGGCGTTTGCTGCGCGCGAAGTCCGAACCTTCATTATAATCCGCTTTGGGATCGTTATAAGCCACTTTTCGAATGCGGGCAAAACGTAAAGCGGTTTCCCCGTTCATTTTTTGCATGCCTTTTTGGAATTTAAACACGCAATATGGTCCGTCTCCGTCATCCATATAATATGGCCCGCCATCGGTATCTTGGCAGGTGCCGCCGCAATCAGTGATGTGGTAATAGCCCGTAAATTTATTAGGAGCGTCCACTTCAATGCCTCCAACGTCATCGATTAATTTTATAAAACCGCCGAAATCCATGAGCACGTAATAATGCATTTTCAAGCCGGTTACTTCTTCCACTTTAGCCACGGATAAATCGATTCCTCCCAGTTCATAAGCGTAATTTATTTTTTTTCCTTCCCAATATTTTGATTTCGGGTCGCTATATATTTTTACCACTAAATCGCGTGGCAGGGAAAGAAGCGCCACTTGCTTGGTGGATGGTTTGATGCTAGCGACCATTATTGTATCGGTCAGCGTGCCGCCGGCGTGATCTCCGCCGCCAATGCCCAAAAGAAGGACATTAATTCTATCTTTTTCTTCGCCTTTCAGCGGTTCTTTATTCTCCCGCACCATTAGCTCTAATTGTTTGTATAAGGATGTGGATTTATCCTGATCTATGATTTTATCCACATTTTTGGAAAAAAGCTGGTAGCAAGCGCCTATTCCCAAGACTATAATTAGAATAACGGAAAGAAGTATCCATTTTTTAAATGGTTTTTTAGTTTTCTTTTCTTCACTATTAATCCCTGTTTCTTCAGTCTTTATTTCTATCTCCCCGGTGTTTTCTTCTTTAAGCACTTCCAGCTCGATTTTCGTTTTTTTCATGTGGTTTATTATAAGTGATTAACCTTGTTCGGTCAATTGAACTTTTGTTTTCATTTGCTATTTTTCGATAATATTATTATAATATAGAAAAGTTTAAACTTTAATTTATTTGTTTATGCCAAGAAAAAAAGGAATGACCCCGGTGAAAGCCCCTGCTAAAAGCCGTTTGAACCCGCCTCAGCTTTTAAAAGGCATGAAGGATATACTTCCGGAAGAACAGAAGTATTGGAATTACTTAGTGGAAAAAGTAAAGAACATTGCCGAAGCTTACGGCTTTGAGCGTATTGATACTCCGATCTTGGAGCCGACTTCTTTATTCATCCGTTCCATTGGTAAAAATACGGATATCGTGGAAAAAGAAATGTTTTCTTTCGTGGACCAAGGAGGAGACCATGTTTGCGCCAGACCGGAAATTACCGCTTCTATTGTGCGCGCTTATAACGAACACGGCATGATTAACCGTCCACAACCCGTGAAATTATATTCTATTGGCCCGGTTTTCCGCCACGATAAACCCCAAGCCGGCCGCTACCGCCAATTCAATCAATACAGCTTTGAAGTTATCGGCGAAGCTTCTTCCGTGATCGACGCGGAATTGATTTCTCTGCAATACCATCTTTTTAAAGATTTAGGATTGGATTCTTCCATACACATTAATAGCGTCGGCTGTAAAGAATGCCGGCCGAATTATGCCCACTTATTGCAAGAATATTACCGTTCCAGGCGCAAAAATCTTTGCGATAATTGTAAACGCCGTTACAGCAAGAATCCCATGCGTTTATTGGATTGCAAAGAAAAAGTCTGCAATGAAATGGTGGAAGACGCTCCGCAAATGGTAGATAATTTATGCGAAGATTGCCGCGCGCATTTTGTAAAAGTATTGGAGCACCTTGATGCCGCGGAAATTCCCTATACTTTAGACGCGCGCATTGTGCGCGGTTTGGACTATTATTCCCGCACCGCTTTTGAATTTTTCCCCATAGCCAAAGAAGCGGAAAAAACAGAAAGGCAATCGGCTATATCCGCGGGTGGAAGATACGACGGCTTGGTGCAATTATTGGGCGGACGTGAAGGTGTGCCCGCATGCGGTTTTGCCGGCGGCATAGAAAGAATAATTCTTTCCATAAAGGATAGCGCCATAAGTATTCCGGAACCAATCAACCCTGATGTATTTTTAGCCCAAATAGGGGATAGCGCGCGCAAGAAATCCTTGAAATTATTGGAAGATTTGCGCAGCGCGGGTTTACGCGTAAGAGCCAACTTATCTAAAAGTTCGCTTTCCAACCAGTTAGCCACTGCTGCTAAACTTAATGTTAAATTTACATTGATTTTAGGGCAAAAAGAAGTCATCGACAGCACTATATTAATTCGCGATATGTCTTCCGGTTCACAGGAAATCATAGATGTGAAAAAAATCGTAAGCGAGATCAATAAAAGACTGCTTAAGCTCAAGCAAGAAAATGGATAATTGTCTTTTTTGCAGAATAATCAAGAAAGAAATTCCCGCCGATATTATTTTTGAAAACGATAATTTAATTATTTTTAAAGATATTCATCCCAAGGCTCCGGTGCATTTATTAATTGTGCCGAAAAAGCATATTGCTTCGGTAAACGATATCGTAGCCGAGGACAAAAATATTATCGGAGAAATTTTTTTACAAGCGAAAGAAATTGCCAAAAAATTAAAGCTAGATGAAAGCGGCTATCGCTTGATAGTGAACACGGGAAAGAACGGCGGACAAGTGATTTTTCACATTCATTGCCACTTGGTGGGAGGAAAGCTACTTTCCTTGGATTTATAGGAAAATCTTTGTTTGACAGACATTTTGATAAATGGTATATTTAGGTAAATTTATTTGCAATATTATTAATTATTATTCACATCTAAAGGAGGTGAATTTAAGCAGTGGTAGAAGTAGCAAAAAAAACAGGAGAATCAAACGAAAGCGTTGTTAGAAGATTTGTCCGCAAGATTCAAGCTAGCGGAAAATTGTTGCAAGCAAAAAAGAATCAATATCGTCAACCAAAACAGAACAAACGACGCGTAAGAGAATCCGCCATTCGCCGGGCGAAAGCCAGCGCGGAACGCGAATACTTGCGTAAAATCGGTAAATTGGAAGAATCGGTATTTTCCGCTAGAGGCTCAAAAATTAAAGTGAAAAAGAAATAAACATTAATTTTTCGGAGGATGAGTCTTTACAATCAAATCAATGACGATTTAAAAAAGGCGATGAAAGCGCAAGACGCTTTTTTATTGGGCACTTTGCGCATGGTTTATTCTTCCATGAAGTATAAAGCCATTGATAAAAAAGCCGACCTGACTGACGACGACTGCCAGAAAATATTGGCTTCCGAAGCTAAAAAGAGAAAAGACTCTATCGCCGCTTTTGAAAAAGGCAACCGGCCGGAATTGGCGGAAAAAGAAAAAAAAGAATTGGAAATAATTAAAAAATATTTGCCAAAACAGCTTTCCGAAGAAGAATTAAGAGCCATTATCGTTAAAGTGGTGGCTGCCAACGCGGGTTTGGGCTTTGGCCCGATGATGGGCAAAGTAATGGCTCAGGCCAAAGGCAAAGCTGATGGCGCTTTGGTACAAAAAATATTAAAAGAAGAAACGGATAAATGAAAAACAAAAAAAATCTCGTCAAAAAAATGCTTTTCGGCTTAGGCTTGATCAGTAGTCTTTTTTTCGTTGTTAACAGCGTTTTTGCTCAAGTAAAAACTGATTACGGTATTAACTTGGGTGATGCTTCCCCTGAAGAATTAGCCGTGAGCATTATTAATTGGGGATTAGGCATTCTGGCGCTTATCGCCGTCATCATTATACTGTATGGCGGTTTTGTTTGGATGCTTTCCGGCGGTAAT
Organism: Patescibacteria group bacterium; assembly: GCA_041660885.1. Classification (GTDB taxonomy): domain Bacteria; phylum Patescibacteriota; class Patescibacteriia; order UBA9570; family JAHJKD01; genus JBAZVM01. Next base: position 24,045 of record JBAZVM010000009.1, read on the forward strand.
GAAGAAAAAGTGGAAAAAGCTAAAAAAATATTAAGAAACGGCATTATCGGCTTAGTAATTATTCTCGCGGCATGGGGCATTGCTACTTATATAATCAACAGGCTTTTAGACGCCACCAATGCCAATAACGGCACAAGCGGTGGCCCCAGCTACACTGATAATATACATGGTAAGGGCAATCCTTTTTACGTGGATCATTCTAATCCCGCGGACGAGGAGATTAATGTTACTTTATGTCATTTAATTGCCGTTACTTTTTCTTTGCCTGTTGATAAAACAACTATTAATGATGCGAATTTTAAAGTTACAGTGGCAAACGGCTCTAATCCGGATGGGGATTCTTGCGTTTCATCCTCCGATTGCGCGTCTGGCTTGTGCGAAATGGGCGATAGTATAGGTACATGTATAGGCGACCAAGTAAAAGGCACGTTCGCGTTTACCGAAGATCCGCCATACGCGGCTGTTTGGTACCCAACTGCAGATTATATTGCTTCCACTACTTATCACGTGGAACTTTCTACGGAAATAGTAGGCCTTGATGAAATCACCACAGATACTTATAAACTGGAAATGGGAGATACCAAGCGCGTGTTTGAATTCACCACGGGCACGGAATCCGACACCACGCCGCCGAAAATAGATGTGGTTTCCGTTAAACCTTTCCCAGAGGATAACGCCACGGAAGTTTGCCGCAACACTCCCATACAAGTCAGCTTTTCCGAAAGTTTGGATCCCGCTTCCGTGAAAGATGAAAATATCTGGCTTTATAAATATACCGAAGGCGTTACTCCGAACGACCCGGGGAATGAATTATCCAGCGTGCGCTTTACCAGCATTGGCGGGCAAGCGGACGATACTTTGATTACCAGCCCGCAAAGCGTGTTGGATTCGTACGCTGATTACGGTATAAGTTTATATAGCGGCGTTTACGACGCGGCCATAACTTCGGTGCGCGAAAATTATTTGGGTGCTGTTCGCGATACTTGCGGCAATCCTATTAGCGGAGATTACGACGACGATATGGAAGGCAGCCCCGCGGACGATTTCATGGAAGCGACTAGCGCCGTGACCGCGCAAAATTCCGCTTATTCTTATCAGTGGACTTTCAAAACCGGCGAACAAACCGATTGTTCTCCGCAAATCGATTCGCTTACATACACTCAGCCCGATTACTATAGCGAAGACCTTTCTCCCTTTAATAACGAAAAACCCGATATAGATGGAGACGGCAAACCAGATGTAATGGCTGGCAGCGAAGATACCGACCAAGTTACTATTACGGGAAAATATCTCTATCCATTTTACGATGTAGGATTTGATTATAATATCTCTGGCGCTAATTTAAATTGTTTTGACAGCGGTCACAATGTAAATTCGTCGTGCTTTATAACCAACAGCGGCAGCAGCGCCATTACTTTGCGCACTCCGGTCGCCGTGCGTAGCGGCGGAACTGTTTCCGTGGAAAATGAGTTTGGCACAGATAGTTCCGCTGATCAATTTTATGTTTCTTCGCCTTATATCAGCAGCTTGTCGCCGCAACAGGGGGCAGTAGGCCAATTTGTAACCATAAAAGGCGCGCATTTCATTAATGATAAAAAAGGCAAAGTGTATTTTGACGGCCAGGAAGTGGAAACCCCTTGCGCCGATGGCTGGGATGATGATCAAATCGTAGTGAAGATTCCGGATAGTTTTGGCGATTCGTTTTCCATAGGAGCTTTACTATCTGTTCAGGTGGTTACTGTGGGCCCAGATGGTGTTTGGAATAGTGGAGCGTATGGTACCGACGATAAATACAGCAATAAAAGAGGATTTACTTTAAAAGACGGCAGTCCCGGCCCGGGATTATGCTCCGTGGATCCTTCTTGCTCCAATGACGGCACCGAAGACGTGGCCTTGAACGGTATTAATTTTGGCACGACCAGCGAATCCGTCTATTTTATTAACTCGTCCGATGTCGGGCAAACGGCTTCAATAAATTCATGGACGGATACGGACATTCTTACCGATCAATCTCCGGTTACCGCGCAAAATAATTACGATGCGTTTGTATCCATAAAAGATGCGGACGGAGAATCTATTTTTAGCAACGGTATGTCTTATGACATTCCTTGCGGTGAAGCACCTAGCGTGTTTACTTACGGCAGCTGCGATTTAACCAGCGATGTTTATTATTTGCCGAATCCGCGGCCGAGTACGGAAGAAGCCTGCATTAACGGTGTAGTGTATTTTGCTTTTACCGCTGGCATGGATGACGCTTCCGTTAAAAATAATGTAAAAGTTTATAATTACGGCACCGGAGATTGGAACGCGAATTTGGCCACTGCTTCGGAAGTAGCTGGATCTATAGACAGCGAAGGAAAATTAAGTAAAATTTATTTAGGAGGCAGCGCTGATGAAGATTCTGATTATGAATTATTTTCTTTCACGCCACCGTCATCGCAACAGTTTGCTAGCGACACTTGGTATAAGGTTACCATTCCCGTATCGGTTGTAAGTGATACCGGCATTGCCATAACCGAACCGTACGAATGGCATTTTAAAGTACGCAGTGGAACGGAAAATTGCAGCGTGGACGAAGTGGATGTACGCCCGTCTTTTACCAGGGCCACCACTTATGTTTCTACGGCCGCTTGTCCGGAAGAAAATTATACTTACGATAGTAAGAATTATAACTACAAAGCCCAACCGTATAACGATGGTTGTTTCGCCTTAAGAAACGATTTTAGCTGGCATTGGGCTATAGATAATAATACCAATACAAATATCATTAAATTTAAAGATAATAGCATTGATAAAATAACAGATAATGGATACAACAGTGTTTGCATGCAGGGCAACGGATCCACTAATTTCGGTACCGCTTATGTCAATGCCAACCCGACAGCCGATGCGACGGTAGAGGACGAAGCGACTTTTGAAGTGGATTTCGGCTATTGCACTTCGGATGCCAATTGTGTAACCACCGAATGCCCGAATAGCACCTGCGATTTAACCACCTCTCATTGCACTCCGGAAGTAACATCTTTTTCTCCGTCTGAATCGGGAAAAGTCGGCCCGGGCGGTTGTGTTACGCTGTACGGATGCTATTTTGGTCCCACCAAAGGCACCTCGGGAAAAGTAGTATTTAACTCGGATAATGTTGATACTGAAGCGGAGTATTTAAACGAAGCTTTATGTAGTGATGCTACATGGTACGACGACCAAATAATCGCGGAATTACCCACTTCTTTAGCTCAAAATGAATATACCATTCTTTTAACTTCTTATAATAATTTACTAGCTCCCGCTGTTTCGGAATTTCTTACAAAAGCAGACAAGACACCTTGTTTGTGCCGCGCTGATCCCGACAACGGATCAGAAGGAACGGGCGTTACTTTGTATGGTAAATTTTTTGATCAATTAGTCGGAGCGCAGTATAGTGTTTTTTATAATAATGTTTATACCGCGGAAATTTCACCAACTGCCTTAGATAACGCAACTTACGGTGATGACGCGTATAGCGTAAGCACATCCGTACCTACCGGTGCTATAAGTTCTGATACTGATGGGGTAAGACTAGAAGATGAAAGCAATGGCGTGAGCAACTCTTTGGGCTTTGAAGTAACTTGCGATATCAATAGCGATTGCGCCACGAGTTGCTGCCATGATGGCCTTTGCCAAGCGGAATCGGTTTGCAATGCTTGCGTTGATAATAAAGATTGTTCTTATGGCAGCTGCCAAAGCGCTTGCACCAATGGCATGTGCGTACCCTATATTTCTTCCATATCCCCGGGATACGGCAATGTGGGCCAGCCCGTTACCATACACGGATGCCATTTTGGTTCGTATTATGATAAGAGCAATACCCTTTATTCCAAAGTGCTTTTTGACGAGACCATTGAAGCTCCGCTGGCTTGCGAAGGCTCTGATTCTTGGAACAACGAAGAAATTAAAGTTTACGCTCCGGAAGGAATATTCGCCACCGAAACTGAAGATACAGCCACCGTCAGCGTGCAACAAGTCTATCGCCCGTCTACTACAGCGGCGTTAGCATCGCAACAAAGTTTATCAGGGCAGTCTTATTGTCTGGATAGTACTTGTACAGATGCCGGTAAAGATACTTGCGAAGCAGATGAGCTAGACGGCGGATGCGCCAGCGCTTGGCAATCCACCACCTTTGGCAAAAGCGATGCCTGCGTCGGAGTGGATATTCCGGTTATTTGCGATTTAAACGCGGCCAACGGAAAAGTGGGAGACACGGTAAATATCGAAGGATATAATTATTACGCTTCTGATTCTGTTTCTTTTTGCCAATGCGAAGGAGAAAAAGACGAAACTTGCCGCATAGATGTTGGTTCTCCTTCATGCGATATTAATTATACTTACACATGCTACGCGGATCCCGATGATACTAATACTGCTTGCAGTACGACTCTTTCCACGAACAATGGAAGCAATTATTGGGTAGAGAAAGACGATGAGGGTACGGTAATTAATAAATGTCTATGCGTAAATCCTGATGATGCTAATGAAACTTGCTATATAAATGATGGCGCTAAATCTTGTACTTATCCTTACAATGATAAGTGTTTTGTAGATTCGGGAAATGAGACGATTGAATGTGACGCAGACTCGTCTACTTATAAAACGCTGAATGGCAATGTGGAATACTCCATAAATCAGCAAGCTGATTGGTTGTATCATCCAGATACCGGATACATTCATAGTCCTTACTTGGATTATTTGAAAACAACAGTGCCCGATGGCACGGAAACCGGCAATGTCTATGTGCAAGCCGTGAAAGCGGACCTTACGGTTTGCGAAAGCAACGGCGCGAACTACGATATTACTTGTGCTGAGTGCAGCGAATGTTCCACTAACAAGATGTGTGATCTTTCTTATAGCGATGACGGTGATTACGGAGTATGTACTTCTAATATTGTTGGTTTTTGCGCGGACTATCCGGATTCTTGCTGCGGAAATACAGGATGTAAAGAAAGCTATGAAGAATGCTCATTAGACGAAACCTGTGATGTTGATGCCGGTTGTGCTTGTACAGCAACCAGCGGCGCGACATGCACCGTAGCCAAAGACGAAATTAGTTGCAGCACAACCGAATCTGATGGTGGCTCTTGTCTTGAAAGACCGCTTTATGACGCGGCAACATCGGCGCCGGATAACGGAACCGACGATGTTTGCCCCAACGCGGAGATCACGCTGGGTTTTGATATGCCCATGACTATTAGTGATGATACAAAAGCATATTCCGATTATATAAAATTAGTAACGAAAGAAGATTATAATGCCGCCTCTGGAAATTTTAGCGCTCTCGCCGAAGAAAAATGTACTTTATCGCTAGCGTGCGCTGATGAAGCCGGCTGTGAGTGTACCGCGGCAAGCACAAAGAAATGCACCGTGAATAAAGACGAAACTACTTGCCAAGCCACCAATATTAATAAATTAGACTCGGTTGAAGACTCTGACTTCGGAACGCTTTTGTTAAAGCAATCAAGTCTTTTGGAAACTGCTGAACATGATTATTATATTGTTGTATACAGTAATAAAGTTAGTAATACGGGCATTGTCGACGAAGAAAACGGCATGGCTTTGGGTTGTTCCAGCGAGCAGGAAAGCGCCGGGCTTTGCACTTCAACAAGCGATACTTTGGTTATTACATTTACGACTCAGCCCGGCACTGATGCTTGCGGACCGTCTTATGTAACCTTATCCGCCTCGGAAGAATTTACCGAGAGAAATTACTACTTTATCGCGGCGGAAGAAAAACAAGCATTTAGAGCTACGGTTTATAACGACAACGGTACGTCTTCGGATACAACAGACGACCAGGCCATTATTGGCATAGCGGATGTTTTGGACTGGGAATATACTTGGACACCGAAGTTTGATAGCTTGGAAGATTTAGACACAGCTGACTGCCCGGTGGTTGGCATTATTACGGATGGCTCCCCTGATTTTGTGGAAGATAAAAATTCCCAAAATTTAACCGCGGGAAACCAAGAAGGAGACGGAGCAATTGGCGTGACCATAACCGGAGATGGATCTACCGCGCATGGCTGGAGCGGATCAGCGACAGCCGCGCAACCCGTTCATGTTTTATACTGCGAAAGTGATGATTATCTTTACAGCTACGCCGATAGCGCGGGCCAGAATTTTTCTTTCGCCTATTGCCGCGGAAGCAGCGACGATGAAACTTTATTGCCCAAGTTTAACGCCCCGACAATAAAAAGCGGAACAGAAACCGGTGAAAATTATTACAGCATGTACTTATTTACCAATAATGACAACGAAGATCTATTCGGTATTAAAGTCTATTCCGATGATCTGGACGGAGATGCCACAAAAGTATTCGACGCGGTAAAGCCAAGCTTATGGACTTCGGTGAATTTAGACGATCCAAGCTCGTATTCTGATACCGCGCTTGATGGCTACGCGGCCGTAGAAAACACGCAAAGCACAATAGCCGTGGCGCCTAATTTATCCGGCAGCGTGTTGTACATGAATGCTTATATGTTATCCGTAAATAAAGGCGCGGGCAGTGAAATGCAAGATGTATTCAGCAAAATAAAAGAATATTGGTATTTTAATACCAATAGCGAATTCGCTACGACAACGGGTAAATGCAATCTGGAAAAAGATAAATTAATACGCGATACCCAGCGCATCACGGATCTTGGCACTATGAATTATTTATTGGCCGGAAGCAGCTACCCCGCGTTAAGCGAAGGCACTTATATTCAATACTTCACGAATTCCAAATGGCCATCGTGGGATTCGGCGTTGGGGAATGCCTTGGGCCAAAGCTTGCCCACAGACCCGGTAAACGAATTTGCCGACGCCGCCAAGAACTGCCCGAATGATGGCACAAGCACTTTCTATGATGAAACCGGCACTTGCTGGGACGCGGTTAATAAAGATTATAAATGTCCGACAGACTCACATGTTTATCAATATATTTACGACAACGCTTCCAGCCAATATTCTTTATACGCCAATCTAGAATTTAGCGATGATGGAGCCGGTTGGTATTGGAACAATTATAAAGATACTGATGATCCTTGCTCGGGCAACTCCTTTTCTAGCGGCTGTGCCTGCTTTAATTATAAATTAAGCACTCCGAGTACGGATTTTTATCACGGTACTTGCGATACCGCAAACAGCACTTGTAATACGGATAGCGGCTTTAAAATAGGCGCTTATTGCAGCAGCGACAGCGACTGCACAATAGCGCCATAAATTATGCTATGGCAGACCCGCAAATATCTAACCCACAAACCAAAAATGAGCCGTTAGAAGATATATTTTCTGACGTTGCTTCTAATCCGCGCGCATCAAGCCCTTTGCCATCCCAGCCCGCGTATATTCAACCGGCGCCTGTGGTACCGGCTCCGATTATAGCCTCTGCCCCGAGAAAAAAAAGATTTTCTATCGTTAATATATTATTAATAGTATTGGGCACTATGGCCATTGGCTTGCTGGCCGTGGCCGGATATTATTATTGGCAAAATCGCTCAAAAACAGTATCTCCCACCAATACAAATACGGCAGTGCTGGAAGACCAGGGTGATATTGTGCCAACGAACACTAATATTGCTCCTATAAATATCAATGCCAATAAAAATACGAACGCGGAAGAGGAGCCGATAAAAAAATACGTAGATTCGGATTTCGACGGTTTGTCCGATGATGCGGAAGCCACATACGAAACGGACCCGAATAAAAAGGACACTGATGATGACGGCTTATCCGATAGAGAGGAAGTTAAAGTATATTTAACCGATCCCAACCGGCCCGATACGGATAACGACGGATTTAAAGATGGCGCCGAAGTGGATGGAGGATATAATCCGAAAGGATCGGGATATCTGATAGATTGGCAGGATGAAATAAATAAAAAATTAAATATAAACCAATAAGATTTATGGTAGATTTTTCCACTAATTTCAACGCACCTAATATTCCTTCCGAAGTGCACACCATGCCGGATAAATTCGCTTCTGCCGGAGGGAACGCACCGCCGCCAACAGGATTGCAAACTCCGCCGAAGAAAGGCAGTAAAGCCAGCTGGATTATAATTGCCGTTATTATTGTAGCCGTTATCGCTATTGTGGGTGGCGGCATTTATTTAATCACAAGCAACTTGCCGTCCAAACAAACTCAAGAGGCGATAAATGAAGGAAAAACAAACGCTACTAATTCAATCGTTGCCAATGCCAACGGAAATTTGAATGCGAATAAAAATGGGAATTTGAACGGAAACAGCAATGCTAATAAAAATAGCAATAAAAACGGCAATAGCAATGATAATGAAAATTCCAACAGCAATGCCAATCGCAATGAAAATACCAATACCAGTTCAACGAATACTTCGATAAAAATAGCCCCAGATTCGGATAATGATGGCTTAACTGCGGCTGAGGAAAAATTATACGGCACAAAAGTAGATAAACCCGATACGGATGAAGACGGGTTTAAAGACGGCGTGGAAGTAATCAACGGGTACGACCCGACCGCAGATGGGAATATACAGGATGGTTCTTATGGGGGATTATATACGAACGAAGATTTTAATTATCGCATCTTGTATCCCAAGGGTTGGAACGTGGAACCGATCGCGGAAGATAATAAAAATGTAATATTCACTCCGCAAGAAGAGGAGAACGCGGGAGAGTTCATTGAAATGATCACGGAAACAAATCCATACGGTTTTAGCGCCATGGATTGGTATCTAGACCAAAATAAAGATGCTTCGGAAAATTTAATAGATGAAATCACGGTTAACGGAGAAGACGGCGTGATGAGCGTAGACGGCTATACCGTATATTTTACGGATGAAAACTATGTATATGCCATTCATTATAATTTTGGCAGCAAGAAAGAAGTTAATTTCTCTTCTACTTTTCGCATGATGTATCAAAGTATAAAACTGCACGTGAAAAAAACAACATCAGACCAAACTAATTCCAACAGCAATACCAGTATTATTAGTAATACTAATACAAATAAAAACAGCAACAGCAATTTGAACAGCAACAAAAACAGCAACAGCAACACGAATGATTAAAGCCGTATTATTTAAAGAAGTGACGGCGCCTCTAATTACTGAAAAGAAGCAGAAAAAAGTTCTGGAGAATTTCAATAAACTGATAAAAGCAAAAGAAACGATGGGCGTTAATGTGGTGATTATCAATCCGCAAAAGATGAGGGAGATTAATAAGCGCTACCGCCAGCGCGATAAAGTCACCGATGTTCTTTCTTTCCGCTATGGGCCTGAAACCGGAGAGGTCTATATCTGCTACGATGAAGTGCGAAAAACCGCCGGTGGATTCGCCGAGTTGTTGGTTCATGGTCTTTTGCATTTAGTCGGGTATGATCATGAAACAAATAAAAAAGACGCGGCCAAAATGTTTAATAAACAGCAATTAATATTAAATTATGGGAATTAGCCTGCGAAAATTAGTAAAAAGCTTTTATTACGCGCAAAGAGGTTTGGTTTATGTGATAAAAAACGAGCAAAATTTTAGAATTCAATTAATAATTGGCATTTTAGTTATCATTGCCATGATTCTTTTACAGGTGGAAATATGGCAGGCGATCGTGCTGTTAATGTTGATATTAACGGTGCTTGTTTTAGAGCTGATAAACACGATTTTTGAAAAAATAGTGGATATTTTAAAACCAAGAATACATTTTTATGTAGAAATAATTAAAGATATAATGGCCGCGGCGGTTTTATTAGCCAGTATCGGGGCCGCTTTGATCGCTTTTTTAATTTTTGTGCCGTATCTTATAGCTTTTTTTAATTAATTGTATTATAATAATCAGTAAGATATTATATTGAATCATTATGGCCAAGGACGCAATTATAACAGGTTTAGATGTCGGCTCCACTACCATTCGCGTAGCTGTCGGGCAAAGAAACTATCAAGATAACGAAGTGCATATTATTGGCGCGGCCGAACATCCGGCCGAGGGCATCAGCAAAGGCGTTGTTACCAGCATTGAAGACGCCATTGCTTCGATTTCCGGCGCTTTAGAGAAAGTGGAACGCATGACTGGCATTCCCGTAGAGCAGGCCTATGTGAGCATTAACGGTTCGCATGTGATATCGCAGGAAAGCCATGGTGTTGTGGCCGTATCCAAAGCCGATGGCGAAATAAAGGAAGACGATGTCGCGCGCGCCATAGAAGCCGCTCAAACCGTAGCTACGCCGCCTAATTACGAAATTTTGCACGTTATACCGCGCCAATTTACCGTAGATAATCAAAAAGGCATCAAAGATCCGGTTGGCATGACAGGTATTAAATTAGAAGTGGATACGCAAATAATTTTGGGCCTTTCTTCTCAAGTAAAAAACCTTACCAAATGCATCTATCGCACTGGCGTGGATATCCAAGATTTAGTAGTCGGCGTTCTGGCTTCTTCGGAAAGCGTGCTTTCCCGCAGGCAGAAGGAATTGGGCGTGGCCTTGGTGAATTTAGGCGGCCTCACCACCAGCATTATGGTTTTTGAAGAAGGGGATGTAATATATACGAAAATTTTACCGGTCGGTTCCGGACACATTACCAATGATATCGCCATAGGTTTGCGCACCTCTGTTGAAATGGCGGAAAAAATAAAAGCCGAACATGGCACTGCTTTGCCCTCGGAAGTAGGCAAGAAAGACGAGATAGATTTGGCGCAAATGGACGGCGGCGAAGAAGGATTGGTTTCCAAAAAAGAAGTAGCGGAAATTATCGAAGCCAGAGTGGAAGAAATTTATAATTTAATTAATAAAGAATTAAAAAATATCGATAGAGCCGGCATGCTTCCAGCGGGCATTGTGCTAACCGGCGGCGGCGCCAAATTGCATGGCATGGTGGATGTGGCCAAAAAAGTATTCTGCCTGCCTGCTTCCGTGGGCGTGCCCAAAGATTTTAAAACAGCCATCGATAAAATAAACGACCCGGTATTTGCCACAGCCGTTGGCTTGGTGATGTGGGGCGCGAATTTAGAACAGAACAATAAAAAAGGAAGCTTTATTCCCAAGTTTTCTTCGGTGATGGATGTTACCGGAAACATGAAGAAATGGTTTAAATCTTTATTGCCGTAATTATAAAGAGACTTAATATATCAAAATAAACCCCCGGTTTAAAACCGGGGGTTTATTTTATGTTTATTTATGATTGTCTCTTTGAACAATAATCTTATGCAAAAACCTTGACTTTATGAACAATTTTAGTTACTATTAAAAACAACAAATTTTTAAATAATAATTTTAGTGTTCATATTAAGCATTTATGCAAAAAAAATCTAACTCCAAATATATGGAAATAAAACCAGATATAGAAACATTTGCCAAGATCAAAGTAATCGGCGTTGGCGGATCCGGCGGATCAGCCGTTTCGCGCATGATCGAAAGCGGTTTTAAAGGTGTGGAATTCGTGGCTGTTAACACCGATGCCCAAGCATTACAGCATAATCCCGCTGCTAAAAAAGTGCACATTGGCAAGGCTACCACGCGCGGATTAGGCGCGGGTATGGATCCGGAAGTTGGCAGAAAAGCGGCTGAAGAAAGCCAAGAAGAATTAAAGGATATGATGAAGTCGGCAGATATGGTTTTTGTTTCTTGCGGTTTGGGCGGCGGCACCGGCAGCGGAGCCTCACCTTTATTGGCGGACATAGCCAAAGAAGCCGGCGCATTAACCGTGGCTGTGGTTACCAAGCCCTTCTCTTTTGAAGGAGCGCAAAGAAAAGCCATCGCGGAAAACGCCTTAGCCGAATTAGCGGGTAAAGTAGATACCATAATTACCATTCCCAACGACAGATTATTGCAGATTATAGATAAAAAAACTTCTTTGCTGGATGCTTTTAAAACAGTTGATGAAGTGCTCAGCCAAGGCGTGCGCGGCATCTCCGATTTAATTACTCTTCCCGGTTTAATTAATGTAGACTTTGCCGATGTTAAAGCCGTTATGCAAGATGCCGGTTCGGCTTTAATGGGAATTGGAACGGCGTCCGGAGAAAATCGCGCGGTGGAAGCGGCTAAGATGGCTATTGATAGTCCCTTATTAGAGATGTCTATCAACGGCGCCAAAGGCATATTATTTACCGTTGCCGGCGGCCCGAATTTAGGCATGTATGAAGTAAATGAAGCCGCTCGCATTATTACGGAAAATGCCGATCCTAACGCAAAAATAATTTTTGGTTCAGTGATCGATGAATCCATGAATGACGATGTAAAAGTAACCGTGGTGGCCACAGGTTTTTCCGACCAGCCGCATCGTTCTACTAAGAAAATAAAAGCCACTAAAGTAAGCCCTTTTTCCAGACAAGCATATTCCGATGAAGTGAAAGAAGAAAAAGAGCCGACGCCTTCTCAATTTAAATCTCGCGCCATATTAAATGAAGATCCGGTAGACACTACTGAAGATGATGATTTGGAAGTGCCGGCTTTCATCCGCAAGAAGATGATGTAAAATCCTCACACCTTAAATTAAACAAACCCCCAAATTAATTTGGGGGTTTTTGTTTCGTTTATTCCTCAAACGGCACCCAGCTAAACACGGTTTTGCCAACATGGTTAAGAAGCACTACTACATGCTTATCTTGTATTTCTACTCTGTAGTCTTTGTTAATGTTTTGGTAACTGGTTTGTTTTAATAAATGGAAAGTGTTCTTTTTAGTGTTAAAGCTGTATATACGAATATACAGGGTAGAACCTCTTTGCGCGGTCACGGCAATCTCTTCCGTGTTGTTAGTGTCATTAAGATTACCTACAGCTGGCTGTCTCCAGTGTAATTTGGGGGATAATCTCTTTTTAGCTAATATTTCTCCATTAACATCGTACATATGCATGGTAGAACCTGATTTTCTTTTGGTGGCTAGCACAAAGTATTGATTATCTAAGGTTATTAACCTTGGAATGACTCCTCCTTTGTAAAAAGCGCTCCAATGTTTAAGAAGAACATTGTTAATATCATATAGCTTAACTATGCCTCTTCCTTTTTTTGTGCCTAAAGCATAAG
>JBAZVM010000010.1:0-35261 GCA_041660885.1 Patescibacteria group bacterium
ATAATCAATACTTTGCGCTAGCCACCAAAAGAAAATCAGGTTCTACCATGCATATGTACGATGTTAATGGAGAAATATTAGCTAAAAAGAGATTATCCCCCAAATTACACTGGCGCCAGCCAGCCGTGGGCAATCTTAATAATACCAACAACACGGAAGAGATTGCCGTGTCCGCGCAAAGAGGTTCTACCCTGTATATTCGCATATACAGCTTTAACACTAAAAAGAATACTTTCCATTTACTAAAACAAACCAGTTACCAAAACATTAACAAAGACTACAGAGTAGAAATACAAGATAAGCATGTAGTAGTGCTTCTTAACCATGTTGGCAAGAAAGTATTTAGCTGGATGCCGTTTGAAGAATAGCATTTGCATTTTTTTAAAAGATTATTTATAATAATTACATCTTTTCAAAAAACAAACAGAAAATAAGGAGGAGTATTTAATTATGTTCAATCAAAATTCACCTTTTTCCAGCAAGATAAGCAACCTTTTGGCTGATGATTTTGAATCTCAAGCGGATTTTTTCCAAGAACAGCAAGCTCGCGGCCCTGTGGCAGACCCGTATCCTATAGGTCCTGCAAATAATCCAAAACCTCAAAATATGCCTCAACCAGTAGCGCCGGTCCAAGAAGGCCAGCAATGGCTTTCGGAAGAATCCCAAACTTACGATGGCCAATTAGCCGTGGATGTTTTTCAAGATAGAAAAAATATCTATGTTAAGGCCGCCATTGCCGGGGTTCGCCCTTCGGAAATAGAGATATACCTGAATAACGATATGCTTACTATAAAAGGCCAGCGCAAATCCTGCCAAGAAAGCATTGAAGAAGACGACTACTATATTAAAGAATGCTATTGGGGCGGATTTTCCCGTTCTATTATCCTTCCGGTTGATGTAAAGAACGACCAAGTAAAAGCGGTTATTGAAAACGGTTTATTAACGATTATTTTACCTAAATCTAAGCGACCAAAAAATACCAGAATAGAGGTAAAAGAAATTAAAAGCTAAATGCCCGACAAGAAAAAGAAAGAGGAGGGTCATCCTGAAGAAAAGAAAAATAAAAAGCCAGCCAAGAAGCCTTATTTTAAAATTGCCCTGATACTAATCGCGGCTTTTTTTATTGTCAGCGGAATTCTATTGGTTGCCTATTATTATTGGGATCAGAAAAATGAGAATAAAATTTACCCCAATGTATATATCAATGAGCAGAATGTCGGCAGAAAAACATTCCTAGAAGCTTTAGAGCAGCAAGATGCTTTTAAAGAGGAGATATACCAAAAAGGCCTTACTTTCATTTATCAAGAAGATAGCTTTACGGTTCCGAGCGCTATGGTTAAAGACGAAGCCTCGGGCATTAGCGTAGATATCGTTACTATCGATACCAATGCCACCGTGGACGCGGCTTATAAAATCGGGCGTTCAGGCGATAGGCAGCATAATTTTTTTGAAAGAATAAAACTTTTATTCCAGCCAACGCATGTGGTTTTGTCCTATACATTGAATAACGAAGAATTAATAGATATTTTAGATGAGCATTTCGGCCAATACGAGAATCCGGCAAAAAATGCCAAATTAACCTTTGATGAAAACGGCGCAATAGTGGTGGAAGATGAAAAAGAAGGCCAAGCTTTTGATTGGGAAAAAGCCATCGCGAAAATTCAAAGCAATATTGAAAACAATACCAACGAAACTATATATTTAAATTTAGAAACCGATTTACCGCTAGTAAAAAAATCAGAGACTGATGATTTAGTGCAAGAAGTGGAAACTTTGCTTAAGTCGGCGCCTTTAACTTTAACTTGGGAAGATAAAAAATATACCGTGGAAAGAGATGCTCTGCAATTATGGTTGGTTTTTTCCAAAAACAGCGTGGCTCTTGATGAAGAAGCAGTGACCGCTTATTTTCAGGAAAACATTTCAGAAGATATAGATCAGCCCGTGAAAGAAGGTAAATTCAGCTTGAATATTAAAGAAGATGAAACAGTGGAATTAACACAGTTCCAAGAGGGCGAGGATGGTACGGAAGTGAAACTAAAGAAAACCATAGAAAAAATTCAAGAAAATTGGATAGATAATAATCAAACGGAAATAGAATTGGCGGTAGAAGTGGTAAAACCGAAAGTGGCGCCAAGCAATATTGCGGATTTAGGCATCAAAGAATTATTAGGAACGGGCTATACCAATTTTTCCGGCAGCCCTTCCAATCGTATTTATAATATAAAAAAGGGAGCGGACATTTTAAACGGCTTGCTTATCGCGCCGGGTGAAACTTTTTCTTTAATCAACGCGCTTGGCCATATAGATGGAGAAAGCGGCTGGCTGCCGGAGCTGGTCATCAAAGAAAATAAAACCATTCCCGAATATGGCGGAGGATTATGCCAGATCGGCACCACGTCTTTCCGCGCGGCTATGATGTCTGGCTTGGATATTATTGAACGGCAAAATCATTCTTACGTGGTTTCTTACTATAATTACAATGGCAAACCCGGAGTGGATGCCACCATATACGAACCTAAACCCGACTTCCGCTTCTTAAACGATACCGGCCATTATATTTTATGGCGCAGCCGCATAGAAGGCGCGGATATTTATTTCGAATTTTGGGGAACGGCTGATGGCCGCAAAGGATATTTCACGGATCCCACTAATTATAATTATGTCGGGGCGCCTCCACCGGTGATTACCGAAGTGGATGATCTGCCCGCCGGCGTTCTTTCTTGCAGTGAAAAAGCTCATACCGGGGTTTCCGCTTCTTTTGATTATATTATCGAGCGCCCGGATGGAGATAAAGACATTGAAACTTTCACCAGCGTTTACAAAGCTTTGCCTCAGGTTTGTCAGAAAGGCAGAGAAACTTCCAGTGATACGGGCAGCACTAATACCAACGTGAACACCAACAGTAACACCAATACCGCGCCGGTTAACACAAATACGGAAAAAACCAATAAAAATACCAATAAAAATAAAAAACAGTCCCCTTAAATAATCTGATTATTTTACTGCAGACAAGAAGTTCTTTTAAAGGGAGTAACGTAGCTAAAAGCCATGTTAATCCTTTAGAAAGAACCCCATTCTCGTCGTGTCTGCAGAAAAATAGCCGGATTTCAGGACTGTTTTCTTAAATACAAAAGGAACCAAGAAGAATAACACAACCTCTTTATTATGTCAAGGGCAATGGCCGGAACCTTGCTAAAATACTGATTTTTTGGTATTCTAATAAAACGTCTAATAATTATTTTAATATATGCTCAATATTCAACAAATCTACGATTTAGCTTTAGAAAAAGCAAAAAAAGCTGATATTCGCGGAGCAAAAGCCCTGCAAAAAAAGCAAAAAAGGCTTAAAGAGAAATATGATTCATTATCTAAAGAAGAAAAAAGAAAATTTGATACAGTTTCTTTAAATAATCCTTATTCCGATTCTCGTTTGCTTTATACGCCAGATAAAAATAAAAAAATTAAAAAGATACTTGTTGGTATTGATATTGATACCGCGGAATTATTATTAGCCAAGGAGCTAAAAGTTGATATGGTTTTATCTCACCATCCCCTGGGAATCGCTTTGGCCGGGTTGGATGAAGTAATGCATATGCAAGTGGAAATGCTGGCCCTGGAAGGAATACCTATCAATGTAGCGCAAAATTTAATGCATTTGCGCATATCCGAAGTAAGCCGCGGCGTAGGCGTGAAAAATCATTACCAAACTGTAGACGCGGCCCAGCTCTTAAAAATGCCTTTGATGTGCTCCCATACTTTTTGCGATAATTTAGTTACCAAATATATTAGCGATTTGGTGAACAAAAATAAAAATAATCTGGATACGGTTGGCGATATCATGAAATTATTAATGACTATCCCCGAATATCAAATTGCTCAACAGCGCAAATTCGGCCCGAAAATTTTCGTAGGCAAGCCGGAAAACTATTTAGGAAAAGTGATTATAACGGAAATGACCGGTGGCACGAACGGTTCTAAAGATATTTATGAGCACATGCGCCAAGCCGGTATAGGCACGATTATCGGCATGCACATGAGCGAAGAATGGAAAAAAGAAGCGGAAAGAAATCATATCAATGTCATTATCGCCGGCCACATCTCTTCCGATTCCATTGGTGTAAATTTATTATTGGATGAATTGGAAAAAAAAGGCATAGAAATTATTCCTTGTTCCGGATTGATACGCTATTCCCGCAATAAAAAATAATTATGGCTCAAGAAGACAGAATCATTACCCCTGTCGAAAAAAAAGACGATGCCGGCTTAGATAATACTCTCAGGCCGTCTAAGCTTTCCGATTATATCGGCCAAAGCAAGATCAAAGTGAATCTGCAGATTTTTATGGACGCGGCCAAACAAAGAAGCGAGCCCATCGAACATGTGTTGCTTCATGGCGGACCGGGTTTGGGCAAAACCACTTTGGCGCACATCATTGCCAGGGAAATGGGCGTTAATATCCGCATCACTTCCGGCCCGGCTATCGAGCGCGCCGGAGATTTAGCCGCCATCCTTACCAATCTGCAACCCGGAGATGTTTTGTTTATCGACGAAATTCATCGCTTAAATAAAACCATTGAAGAAGTGTTATACCCGGCCATGGAAGATTACGCTTTAGACGTAGTAATCGGCAAAGGCCCGGCCGCGCGCACTTTGCGCTTGGATCTTCCCAAGTTTACATTAATCGGAGCCACCACCAGAATCAGCATGATTTCTTCCCCGTTGCGCGATCGCTTTAGCGTGCATTATAAATTGAATTTTTACGAACCCAATGAAATTGAGAAAATCATCGGCCGCTCCGCGAAAATTTTGTCCGTGGAGATTCATGAATTGGCTGCTTTAGAAATAGCTAAAAGGTCCAGAGCAACGCCAAGAATAGCCAATAGGCTGCTTAAAAGAGTACGCGATTATGCCCAGGTAAAAGGAGAAGGCTTGATAGACATGAACTTAGCGCAAGCGGCTTTAAATATGTTAGAGGTGGATGAACTGGGTTTAGATAGTATAGACAGAAAAATTTTGTTAACTATCATAGAAAAATTTTCCGGCGGTCCGGTTGGGTTGCAAACCATTGCCGCGTCTACCGGAGAAGAAGTAGACACGATAGAAGATATTTACGAACCATTTTTAATGCAACTTGGCTTTCTTGCCCGTACTCCTCGCGGAAGAACTGTCACTCGGCAAGCTTACAATCATTTGAAAAAAGAATTGCCTCAAGATTGGCAAACAAGGTTGCTATAATATGCCGAAGTTATTACTGCATGTTTGTTGCGGCCCTTGCGGCATTTACCCCCTGCTTAAACTTAAGGAAGAATATCAAGTAGCGGTTTTTTATTATAATCCGAATATTCATCCGGAAGAAGAATACGCAAAAAGAAAAAATGCCGCGCAAGAATATTGCCGGAAAAATAATATAGATTTTATCGCTCCTAAATACGAGCCGCAAGAATATTTTTTAGCCGTTAAAGGAAAAGAAGAAGCAAAGGCAGAGAGATGCCCCTTGTGTTACCGTTTGCGTTTAAGCCGAACCGCCCAATACGCCAAGGAGAAAGGATATGATTATTTTACTTCTACTTTATTAATCAGCCCGCACCAAGATATAGAATTAATAAAAGAAATCGGCTTTGAACTGGAGAAAGAAATAAAAGTAAAATTCTATTCGGCCGAAGATAAAGAAAGCAAGAAAAAGTATAAAGGTTTTCGCCCCGGATTCGCTTTCGGCAGAAAAATAGCCAAGCAAGAACAAATGTATCGGCAGGAATATTGCGGGTGCATTTTTTCTAAAAATGGTTTATAATTAAATTATGTTAATTCCTTATTATTCTTTCGGCATTTTATATCTGGTTATATTAGCTATTTTTTTATTTTTTCTTTTTTTAAACATGTATCATTTGGTGCGCTTTGGTTTTTTTGATTTTTCCGGGAAGATCAGCACTTTCTTATTTATCAGCGCTTGGGTAATAATATTTTTTTTCACTTGGCTATTGTTAAAAGATGTTAATTGGCTTGATACTTTTGATATGTTCGGAGAAATTCTCGGAGATATTAATTTAAGCTTTTTACCAGAATAAAATTATGGCAGCCGTATTCAGCCCAATACCAGAAATAAAAGAACACGCTAAGGCGGAATTTCCCGGGCAATTTCCCGATGAAAAAGTTATTTTTCTCGTACGACGCCATTGGTCCGTAATTTTTAAATTTGTTTGCCGTCTGATAATAGCTCATTTTGTACCGATTGCGGTTTTTTTAATTCTTTATTATCTTTTAGAATGGGAAATTCCCACTGAAGGCCCGATGTATGTAGCCATGGTAATGGTGGTGAGCACTTATTATCTTGGCATATGGCTTTTATATATTCATGAATATGTGGATTATCATTTGGATATTTGGGTGCTAACTAATAAACGGGTGGTGAGCATCGAGCAAGAAGGTCTTTTTAAAAGAACAACGGCTGAATTGACTTTAAACAAAATTCAAGATGTGTCTTCGGAGATACGCGGAAAAGTGCAAACTTTTTTAAATTTTGGCAATGTCTATGTGAAAACCGCGTCCGATAATCAGCGCTTCGTTTTCGAAGAAGTAGCCAAACCTCAAGAAGTCGCCCGTATCGTGGCTAACGCCGTTGAAAAAAATGCCGAAACCAAAATTCCGCCTAAATAATTTTTCTTATAATCTTAATAAGGAATTAATCGCCCAATCTCCGGCTTCCCCGCGCGATTCTTCCCGTCTCTTGGTGCTGGATAAAAAAACCGGCGTTATTAAACACGATCGGTTTTATAATTTGCCGAAATATCTAAAGCCTACCGATGTTTTAGTGTTTAATGACACCAAAGTTATTCCCGCCAGGCTGCATGGCCGAAAAAAAACCGGCGGGAAAATAGAAATTTTTTTATTAAGAAAAATTACGGAAAAAAAATGGGAGTGCCTAACCAAAGGAAAAATAAAAAACGGGCAAGAAATTTTTTTCAAAAAAGGATTTATTGGAAAAATGATACAAAGAGAACAAGATAGAACAAAAATAATAAAGTTTTCCCGTTATAACCCCCGGTTTAAAACCGGGGGTTATAGAAGCATTTTATCAATCGGCGAAACGCCAACGCCTCCTTATATAAAGAAACAATCTAATCTAAAAGAGTATCAAACTATTTACGCCAAGAAAGACGGTTCCGTGGCCGCGCCAACGGCCGGGTTTCATTTTACCAAAAGGTTATTAAGAGAATTAAAGAAAAGAGGCGTGCAAATGGAATATGTAACATTGCACGTGGGCTTGGGCACTTTCGCTCCGGTAAAAATAGAAGATATTACCAAACATAAAATGCATAGTGAATACGCTTCTATAGACAAGGCAACCAGTTTAAGATTACAAAAAGCTAAAAAAGAAAAAAGAAGAATCATTGCCGTGGGTACCACGTCCGTGCGCACTTTGGAAGCATTGGATATGAAGCATTCTTCTCAATGGACCGATATTTTTATTTATCCGGGATATAAATTTAAGCATATCAATGCCATGGTTACCAACTTTCATCTTCCCGAATCCACTTTGCTGATGTTGGTGAGCGCGTTTGCCGGAAGCGCAAACATAAAAACAGCCTATCAACAGGCCATTAAAAAGAAATATCGTTTTTACAGTTTTGGCGACGCCATGTTTATATGCTAAAATATAAATAATTAATATTTAAAATAAAAAAATGAAAAAAATCTTATGGCTCGCATTAGTTTTTTTTCTGCCTTTAGCGTCTTTATCGGCAGCTGAGACAAATTATAAATTTGGTTTTTTATCTGCTGGTTTGGATGATTCCAATTTCGAGTATTTAGACGAAGTTAACGCTGGTTGGTTGCGCCCGCATCCTGGTCCGGCGGTTTGGGATATGATTCAGAACGAAGAGGGAGCAGAATATGATTGGGATTTTATGGATGAAACTGTAACCAATATAGAAGACAATAATATTAAAATGTTAATCACTATTTGGCCGTTTGCCGATTGGGATCAAGAAGATCGCAGCAACGCTTCTTCTTGCGAAGTTTCCGAAAACGATGAGTTTTTGCCCAACGAAGAAGCCACTAAAAAAGGTCGGATGGAGTATTTACCGCACTATCGCTGCAATCCCCATGATTGGACGGCGTATACAAATTGGGTAACAGCTATGGTAGAGCGATACGACGGCGATGGCGTGAATGATATGCCTGATCTTCAATATCCCATTAAACATTGGGAAATCATGAACGAACCGGATCTCGGCGTTTCCGATGAGTTAACTTTTTATAAACAAGATGAAGACGCGTATTATTTGTTATTAAAAAGAACGCATGACGCCGTGGCGGCCGCGGATTCGGAAGCGAAAACTCTAATTGCCGGAGCAGCGGGAGGCAACAGCCAGTTTCTCGGTTTTTACAGACATCTTTTTCATAAACATAGCAATGCGAAACAATATTTTGACATCGCCAATGTCCATTGCATTTCTAGCAATAATATAGGAAGTTTTAATGTTCGTCCTTACAAAGCAATGCTTGCTGATTATGGTATTAAAAAATCGATTTGGGTAACGGAAGCGCAAGCGATTATTAGCGATGATCCGGAGGCTAATTATTTGCAAACAAAATCCAGTACCAAGAAAGCGCTTTCTTTAGGCGCTAAAAAAATATTTTACACTCAATATGCTTTTACTAGCGTTAACGCAGAACAGACGGACGATGATTTAACTTACGCAATTAATAAATATAAAGAAATAATTGCTGAGAACGATTAATAAATAGCTTGCATTTTAACGCCGGTATAATAATACTTTAATATTTTCTTCCATCCCCATCCTTGTTCCGCAAAGTATCTCGCGCCATAAGCAGATAATCCCACGCCATGGCCGGTGAGCGTCATGCCCGCGCAGCCGGGATCGTCTTTGGTTACCAAATACGGATAATCTCCGTTCCAAACTTCGCTCCATGATCTGGTGCGGCCGTCGGAATTGGAAAAGTAAGGGGTAATGGCCAACTCGTCGTCGTAAGTAACCACCATGCCTCGCGTATCTTCCACCGCCTGCGCGATATTCGGCGCGCGTTCGGTAAAATTATAGCCTCGATAAACTTGGTCATTAGCCGTCGTGTTTAAAGTATAATATTCATCGGCGTGGCGGGAAGGGTTGGAATAATGCCAATAGGCGTAGGTGCGCGCGGCCGTGTAAAGCGTTTTTAAATAATCGGCATCGTTATCGTTTCCGGCTTCGGCCACTCCTTTCACGTAATTTTCCAAGCCGACTATTTCAATCACCCAGGTTGTATCCGTGGCTTCGGCGTAGCGGATTTCCAGCTTTCCTTTAAATTCGTTGTCGTTTAAAGTTACATCCCATGTCGGGCGGTTTTCATAACTGGTAACAGTGATAATACGCGACTTTTTTTTGGGGACGAGACGGACAAAACTGTCCGAGGCGAAGTTTTCCCCGTTTTGTTCAATATAATATGTGGCGGAAGATCTATCATAGGTAATTTTTGTAATTTGATTTTTAGGCACTTCTTTAATGATCGTGCCTTTGGATTTAATATAGTACGCTCCATTAACCGTGGCTTCCACCCAGTCATCGGAAGAAAAAAGGCCGACTCTCATTTTCGGAGGTTTTTCCATTAAAGTAAGAGCCGATGCGCTTTGCATCGCGGAAAAGCCCAATAGTATTAAGCTGAATATTATTAAATATTTCCTCATATTTTGATTCTAGCAAAATTTGCGTAAATAAAAAAGATTTGCTAGTCTAACCTTGTTAATTTTTAATTTTTTATCATGAAGAAAAAGATTCTCATCGCGTTGGCTATTTATCTCACGGCTTTGTTCGCCTCTAATACTTTGGGCATTAAATTGATGCCTTTTTTATTTGGCACGCATTTATCCACCGCGGTATTCGTGTTTCCTTTTGTTTTTCTAATGACCGATGTCATCGGCGAAGTTTACGGAAAGAAAATGTCTCGTTTGTTCGTTTTAGCCGGATTTATCAGCATGGTTTTTTTCACTTTGGCCAATCTCATTTCTAACATTATGCCGGCCTCAGCGGATTTCACCATGAAAGCGGAATACGATACCATCTTCTACATGTCATTGCGCTTTACCTTTGCTTCTTTGATCGCTTTTATCGTTGGCGAGTATCAAGATGTCTTCTCCTTTTTCTTTTTGAAAGCCAAGATGGGCGGGAAATATTTTTGGCTGCGTTCCAACCTTTCCAATCTATGGGGCCAGTTGTTGGACTCCGTGATATGGGCTTCTATCGCCTACATTGGAATTTTTCCCATAAAAACCATTATCATGATCATTATTCCTTGGTGGCTGTATAAATTCGCCATGGGAGTTTTATATACCCCGCTTTCTTATTTGGGAATTTGGTTGCTAAAAAGAGGCCAAGACGAAGATATGAAAATAGAAAAATAATTTTATTTTATGAAAAATAAAAAAATATTTCTCATTATCGGCATTGTGCTTTTAGTGTTAGCCAGCGCGATGTTGGCTATAAAAGGTTTATCCAAAGAAGATGATTGGATTTGTTCAAACGGGCAATGGGTTCAGCACGGCCATCCTTCAGCTCCCATGCCGACTGAAGCCTGCACTCGGTAGAAGGAATGATTCTACCTGATATTTAAGCAATGTTTTTAGTTTAGTGGTATTTCCAGCTTCATCAACGGCAATCATATAGAGCCGATAAACTTTTTCCATATCCCAAACCTCGGTTTTTAAATATCTTTTGCTTCTTTTGTATTTGGACATTTTTACATCACCGCGATCTAATTTTTTTGAAGAAAAGCGTACATAATATTTATCCACACCGCTTAGATTGTCCGTGCCAGTTTGCCAAGTAAAATAAGGATGAGTGGAAGAGTCTTTTACCGTACCGGTGTAGGTTCTGGTATTTACGGTTTTTATTCTTCTATTTTTTTTGGAAGAAGCGTAAACTTTTACATATTTCGGAACTTTAGGCTTGGTAGTGTCCAAGCCGATATTTTTATTATCGGCTAGATTTACCGCCGGGGTGGTGCTGGCTAAAATATCGCCCTCCGCATCAGTTATCGTACCGCTAATGCTCAGTACATTAAATTCCGAAATGTTATCTCCCTCTTGTACGGTATAGACACATTCGGCTGCAGCGGAATTGCTTACGCTGAAAGCGCAAGTTTGGTCCGTGCTGCCGGTTTCTAAAGTTAAAGTAACATCACCTACGGAAGTAACACTATCGGAAAAAGCTATATCTATATCTATGGTTTCTCCTGTTTTATAATAACCATCGGCCGCTTCGGAAGTAATATTAGTAATAGTGGGCGCGGCATCAACCGCGGCGCAAACGCTGGTTAAATCCGTGGCCAAGGTTCCGCCATTGCACGCTCCCGTGCTGTCCATTTCCACTATCTTCAATGCTTTTTTTACATTTTTGCAGCCATCGCCATAGCCATATAAATCATAACAAGATTGCAATATGGCGGTGTAAGCTTCATTGTAAGTGGTGCTGGTTGTGTAATAAACAGTCTGGGCGCGGTAGAATATTTTTTCTTCCGCATCCTCACCCAAACCCGTTACCGTGCAGCCTTTTACCGTTCCGCCTTCGGATATTAAATAAGCCGCGTAGTTACCAACGGAACTGTTCAAGTGCACGCCGCTATTGTCTTCCGTACCGCAATAATAATTTGGGTCGTTGTAGCTTTCTGGGTAAGGAGTTGTGGTGCCGCCAACGGTATAAGTATAAGCAGAGGGATCCATCATGCTGCGAGATGCGCCCGAATCCGTTTCTTCGCCATGTTGCCAGTCGCTTATGCCATCGTTATAAAATTCCAAAGCTTCTCCAAAGATATCAGAGTTCGCTTCGTTTATGGCTCCTGATTCTCCGGAGTATGTCAGCCCGGCCGCGGCGCCAGATTCGTTTAATATGGAAAAGTAATTCACGGCGTGCCCGTACTCATGGCCGATAAGATCGTCTGTTATTTCACCTTGGCAAAAGTGAATAGAATTAGTCCCATTAAAGAAAGCATTGGGGCAAATGGCATATTCTTCATCCGGGGAAAGATAATAAAAATCTATGTAAGTTAAACCGGTTGTGCTTTCCGAAGGGTAAGTGGTTGTGCCATCTCCAACCCCACCCAGATTATTCGCTCCGTTTCTTGCAAATTTTGTATAATAATAATCATATTGATTTCCAAAAAAATCGTATAAATCATCTGTTTCCGTTTTGCTGGTTATCCAAGGGTAAGGATTAGAGCCGGTAGCGACATCCCCCTCGTGCCGGCCAACCCAGTAACTTCCGTCATATGCGCTCATATAGCAATTACCATCGATAGCGCCATAGGAGCAATCATAAACATGTCTATGCACGGCATCCATTAAACCGGTAGTTTGAAAAACCAAATTGCCGTTATGGGCGTTGATAAAATAGTGCTCATGAAAAGCCGGTCTGTCCTTATAAAGTTCTACTTGCCAGACTAAATAATTATTAGTGTCTGTCTTGGTGTTCTCGAGCCAGCTCTTATTAAAAATATATAGCGTTGCTTCTTCAGTATCAAACTCTGTTTGTTGATTGTTATCCGATGCGTATTGTTTGGCTTTGGTTATGGCTTCTTCGGAAGATAAAGTGGGAGTGGTATTAAGAGATAATTGCGGCAAGGCTTTGCCATTGGCCGAGCGTACGGAATTATCCCCGTTTAAGTGGACGATAATTTGCGAGCCGAAAACCGGAACGCCATCATAATATTGATTATATCGAATATGAGTTTGATACAAAGCATCGGTTTCTTGGTTTATATAGGAAAGTTGGTCTATGCCGTCTCTCAAGCCAAAAGCTTTGCTGTAGTGTTGAAAAAATTCCGCTGCGGCCGTAGTTGCTTCTTTTTGTGTAAAAGCCGGTATAATTGGGCCGTTTCTGCGGGTTATAGCTGTGGCTAGATTGGTTTGTTTATCCAGTTGATACTGCAAACCCAGTTGTTCTTGGGCTTGCGCGCTATTTAAAGCACAAAAAAATATCGCAATAATAGCGATATTGATATATTTTTGTATCTTTCTCATATTTTTTATATTTATTTTTATTTAGTCTAATTATATCATTTTTTTTATTATTTGTCCAATATTAGTATATTAGGCTTGACTTTTTTAGTGTACTCAGGTATACTACTCCCGTAAGTTATTTTTATTGCCTTTTTGCCCTAAAGAGACCAGTGCGCAGTTTTTTCTGAAGGTGCAAGTGTAAAGGCCTTAAAAAAGGTCGTCTTACGTTTTAATTAAGAATCAATTTGCATCATGAACAAAAAATTGTACGTCGGTGGCATTTCCTATGACACTCAAGAAGCCGGCTTGAAAGAAGCTTTCTCTCAAGCGGGTACTGTAGTTTCCGCCGCCATCATCATGGACAGAATGTCCGGTCGCTCCAAAGGTTTCGGCTTCGTAGAAATGTCTACCGAAGAAGAAGCTACCAAAGCTATCGAACTATGGAATGGCAAAGAACTCGATGGTCGTCGCTTGACGGTCAACGAAGCTCGCCCTCCTCGTCCGAAAAACACTGGCAGGGATTGGTAAAATACATTTCCTATATAGTTAAAAAACAGGGTCAGCGCAACCCTGTTTTTTACTTGACCAAATAAATATTATGCTTCATACTTTATTACATAATAAATAATTAAAAGATGAGCAAAAATACTAAAAAAAATTGGCATTTAGGCATCAAGGATTTCAACACCCACTACTTCGATATCAACGCGAACAACGAATTAATCATAAAAGAAGGGAATTATCTTTATAACGCACTAGACGCGGCGAAAAAATACCACGCGCCTTTGGAAATTTTATTTCCGAATATTTTAGAGAAGAGGCTGGAAGAATTAATGGATCTTTTCAACGCTTACATTAAAATTTACCGCTACCCTTCAAAATTCTATTACCATTACCCGATGAAAGTGAATCAGAATAAAGAAGTGGTTCTGCCTATCGTTGCTGAAGGGGCGAATTTGGAAACCGCCTCGGCCAACGAGTTGAAGCTGGTAAAAAAGATGTGGGAGAATGGCCGCTTGGCGAAAAGTTTGAGAGTAATATGCAATGGCCCGAAAACAAAAGATTATTTAGACACCATCGCGGAACTGAAAACAAAAGATTTAGACATTATCCCCATTATTGAAGATTTTAATGAATATAATTATCTGCATTCTTATCGCGGCAACGTGGGCATTCGGCTGGACGTGGATATTAAAGTCAGTTCCCACTGGGATCATAAAATAGACCGTTTCGGTTTGGATGAGAGCGAAATATTAAGCTTGGGCAAGATTAAAAATTTAAAAATTTTACATTATCATACTGGTTCCCAGATAGAATTATTAAAAGATATCCTAAAACCTTTGCGCAAAGCCATGGAAGTTTACGCAAAATTAAAGAGAATTAACCCGTCTTTGGAAACCATAGATATCGGCGGCGGCATGCCCATTCCTTATGACAGGAAATATAAATATAGTGTTGATACCCTTATCGAAGGAATTATAAAATTTTTAACCAAGTTTTGCGCCAAGGAAGGCATTCACCCGCCTAATATCGTTTGCGAATGGGGCAGATACGTAGTGGCGCCGGCGCAAATTACCATATTCCAAGTAATCGCTAAAAAGAAAATTTCCGAGGATGTTCATAAATCCTGGTATGTTATTAACGGCAGTTTTATGAATGATCTTCTGGATACTTGGGCTTTGCACCAAAAATGGCATGTGGTTCCGGTAAATTATTTAAATATGAAAAAGAAAGCGCAGGTTTGGTTAGCGGGCATGACTTGCGATTCCGATGATAAATACACAGCCGGCACTTATTTATCCTTGCCGGATATCGATCAGCTTTCCGAAGGGGAATCTTTATATTTGGCTTTTTTAGATACCGGTGCTTATCAAGACGCTTTAGCCTCGCATCATTGTTTGCTTTCATCACCTGTTAAATTATCCGCGCAAAACGGAGAATTACAGGTAATCCGTAAAAGAGAAAATGTAGATGACGTGGCCAAGTTTTTTGGTTGGTAAAATATTATTTTATGCCTACTTTAAATAACTACGGCGGGCTTAACGCCGAATACTCTAATTATAAAAACTCTCGTTTTGTAATCTTACCCGTGCCTTACGATGAAACCAGCACATGGGGCAAAGGAGCGGATAGAGGCCCAAAAGCTTTGATTGAAGCTTCGCAAGTAATGGAATTGTATGATATTGAATCAGACAGCGAACCATATAAAGCCGGAATTTTTACGGATAAGCCGGTACTAGAAAAGGCTACCCCGGAAAAAATGGTACAAGCCGTGGAAAAAAGAGTTAGCGAGCACTTAAAAAATAAAAAAATAGTCGCTCTTCTTGGCGGAGAACATTCCGTTAGCTTTGGTGCCATAAAAGCCAACGCGCTTAAAGAAAAAATATCAGTGTTGCATCTTGATGCTCATTCCGATATGCGCGATTCTTTTCATGGCTCTATTTATAACCACGGTTGCGTGATGGCCAGAGCAAAAGATTTATGCCCCATAGTGCAAGTGGGCATTCGCAGCATGGATATTTCAGAAAAGAAAAATATCAATAAAAAAAGCATTTTTTTCGCTTCTGATATATATAATAAAAAAGACTGGATAAAAAAGTGCGTTTCTTTCTTAAAAGATAAAGTTTATATTTCTCTTGATTTAGACGTTTTTGATCCTTCTGTTCTTCCATCCACTGGAACGCCGGAACCGGGCGGGCTTGATTGGTACTTGGTGCAAGATTTATTGGAAGCGACGATTAAAACGAAAAAGATCGTAGGGTTCGATGTAGTGGAGCTGGCGCCGAATAAAATAGATAAAGCTTCTGATTTTTTAGCAGCTAAATTGGTTTATAAAATAATTAGTTATATCAATAAATATGGAAAATAAAATTTTAAAAAAATTATCCCCGGCTTTAAGAAAAATGATAGAGCAGGATAATCAAAAGCAAAATAAGAGAATCAGCGATCAAGTAAAGAACAACAAGAAAATAATTTCCACTTTTGCCAGAAGAACCATGAATCACTGCAACGGCGGCTCTACCTTGCAAGCGGCGTTATGGTTAAGGGAACATTTAAAGAATGGCGGAAAAATAGTAGTCACTTTAGCCGGCGCTTTGAGCTCTTTTGAAATCGGCGTATTGCTGGCAGAGCTTATTCGACAGAATAAAGTGCATTTAGTATCCGCCACCGGAGCCAATCATGAAGAATCATATTACCGCTATGTGGCGCATTCGCATTACGCTTACATTCCCAAATACACGGAATTAACCCCAAACCAAGAAGCGGAACTGCGCGACGCCGGCTTGCGCCGTATCACTGATACTTTTTTGCCCGAGGACGAAAGCGTGCGCATTATGGAACCGCATCTTTTAAAAATGTGGAAAGAAGCGGAGAAAAAAGGCCAGCGTTATTTCCCGCATGAATATTTCCGCCGTTTGTTTAAAGAGAAATTAATCAAGCCGGATCCAAAAGCCAATATCCACGATTGCTGGACATACGCTGCGTATGAAAAAAACATTCCCATTGTGGTACCGGGCTTTGAAGACTCCACCATGGGCAATATTTTTGCCAGCTACACCTATCAAGGAAAATATCAAAATAATAATATGAAAATCAGCCCCATGGTTATGAAAACCGGGTTGGAGTATTTTCATTATTTATATGAATGGTACATGAAAACGGCCGAGAAACACCCCATAGCTTTCTTGCAGTTGGGCGGCGGCATATCCGCGGATTTCCCCATTTGCGTGGTGCCTTCGTTGAAACATGATCTCGGCGTAAAAAATGTGCGCGACTGGGCCGGGTTCATAGAAATCGGATCTTCCCCCATGTCTTACGGTTCTTATTCCGGTGCCGGCGGAAAAGAAAAAATTACCTGGGATAAGCTTTCCACGAAAAGTTATTACCAAATTATCCAAAGCGATGTAACCGTAGCTTTCCCCTGGATCGCGGCCATACTACTTGATCTGTAATAGTAGATTTCCATATCAAAAAGACACGCCATTCTCGACGTGTTTTTTTGACAAAAAGGTGAAATTTTGCTATACTTATATCAGATAAAATAAAAAACCAAAAACAAAAATGAACCAGATAGAATATACTTCTATCAATTTGTTTGGCACAGGAGACAAAATATATTGCGGAAAAAGAAAACATCCCTGGCTAAGCTGGTTGAGCGATTTATCCAAAATATCAGTCTTCTAAATATTTTTTCATGTTAAGAAAAAGAAGCAGAACTATTGCGTACGGGGGTTCTGTTTTTTTATTGTTGATTATTTGCGGATGCGGGCAAAATAATAATGCCAATATTAATAATTCCGAAATTATTGAAACGCCGAATATAAATCAAAATATTAATATTAATGAAAATGTTAATATTAACGCGCAAAATATAAATATCGAACCGGAAATTATTATTCCGGAAAATATAAATTTAGCCATTCCCTTTCAATCGCAAGCGCCCAATGCCGATTGGGGCCATCCTTATCAAGAAGCTTGTGAAGAAGCCAGCATTATTTTATCGGTAAAATTTTTAAATGGCGGAACAACGATTTCCAAAGAGGAAATGAACGAGGAAATATTAAACATGGTTTCCTGGGAGGTAGCCAATTGGGGCGAGCATAAAGATCTCACGGCTGAAGAAACCGCCGCATTGATAGAACAATATTTTGACGGCCAATATCAAGCGGAAGTTGTTTATGATTTTACTTGGGACCAAGTTAAAGAAGAATTGGCGCAAAATTATCCAATTATCGTGCCTACGGCCGGCCGGGAAATGGGCAATCCAAATTATACCGCGCCCGGACCTTTGTACCATATGATGGTAATCAAAGGATATGACAGCAAATATGTCATCACTAACGATGTCGGCACCAGAAAAGGAGCCGATTATAAATATACATACGGAACGATGGATAGCGCCGTTCACGATTGGAATGGCGGCGATGTTCCACATGGAGCAAAAGTGATGATTGTGGTAAAATAGATACATGAAAAGCGCGGAAAAAATCATTATTGTGGATGGCAACGCCCTGGTGCACAGGGCTTTTCATGCTCTGCCGCCAACCATGAAAACCAAGTCCGGCCAGATGACAAACGCGGTTTACGGGTTTGTTACTATTTTGTTTAAGGTGTTGAAAGAATTAAAGCCGAAATACGCGGTCGTTACTTTTGACGTGGCTAAAAAAACTTTTCGCCATGAGCAATATAAAGAATATAAAGCTACCAGAAAAAAGCAGCCGGATGAGCTATACGAACAGATCCCCATTGTTAAGGAAATAGTGCAAGCTTTTAATATACCCATATTTGAAAAAGAAGGCTTCGAAGCGGACGATGTAATTGGCACTCTCACGAAAAAGTTGGATGGTAATTTAGAGAAGTTTATAGTTACCGGTGATATGGATACTTTGCAATTGGTGGATGAACACACAAAAGTTTTTACTTTAAAAAAAGGCGTGAAAGATACTATTGTTTACGACGCCAATGGCGTGAAAGAAAGATTCAGCGGGTTAACTCCGGCGCAGATGATCGATTATAAAGCCATTCGCGGAGATGCTTCCGATAACATTCCGGGTGTAAAAGGAATTGGCGAAAAAGGAGCTATTGAGCTTTTAAAAAAATATGGCACTCTAGAAAATATTTATAATAATTTAGAAAAAATAAAAGGAGCAATTCATGATAAGTTGAAGGATCATAAAGAAGAAGCGTATTTAAGCAAGAAGCTGGCCACGATAGTGCGCGATTTGCCTTTGTCCGTCACATTGGCGGATTGCGTTTTGGCGGATTATGAAAGAAAAACAGTGATAGATGTTTTGCAAAAATACGAATTCAAATCTTTGCTTACCCAATTTCAAAATGTGCCGCAATTTAAACCCCAGCAATCGTTGTTTGGCGAAACCGCGTCCGTAACCACACGCCATGATAATTATCATTTAATCGATTCCCCGGCCAAAATAAAAAAAATATTAAGCGAGTTAAAAAAACAAAAAATATTCGCGCTAGACACGGAAACCGATTCCTTGAATTTTATTAATGCCAATTTGGTTGGCATGAGTGTTTCTTGGGAAATTGGCGAGGCGTATTTTATTCTAAGAGAATACGTTTTTGACTTGAAAGACATTTTAGAGAACGATAAAATAAAAAAAGTCGGGCATAATATTAAGTACGATTGGCACGTGCTTGATAATTTTGGCATTAATCTGCAAGGAGTGGTTTTTGATACCATGGTGGCCGCGTATTTATTAAACCCTGGCAGCAGGCAGAACAGTTTGGACAAGCAGGCTTTTTCCGAATTCGGGCACGAGATGATGACTTACGAAGATTTATGCGGAAAAGGCAAACAGCAAATTCCTATTAAAGATGTGGCTATCGATAAATTAAATTATTACGCTTGCGAAGACGCGGATTATACTTGGCGTTTGTATAAAAAAGTGGAAAAGGAATTGCGAGAGAAAAAATTAAATAAACTTTTTGAAGATATAGAACTGCCTTTGGTTTCCGTGCTTAAAGTTATGGAAAGAAACGGCGTGGTGATAGATGAAAAGTTTTTAGGAAAAATGCAGAAGAATTTGGAATTAAGAATAAAGAATTTAGAATTAAGAATTCATAAAATCGCGGGCAAAGAATTTAATATTGCCTCCCCCTTGCAGTTGAAAGAAATTTTATTCGATAAATTAAAGATCGCCACTACGGATATCAAGAAAATCAAAACCGGATTATCCACGGCCGCTGCGGAATTAGTTAAGATGCGCGGTGAGCATGAGATTATACCTTTAATAGAAGAATATCGCGAGCTAACTAAACTGCAATCCACTTATGTGCAAGCTTTGCCTAAATTAATCAATAGTAAAACCGGTCGGGTACATACCAGCTTCAACCAAACCATTACAGCCACGGGGCGGCTTTCTTCGTCTGAACCAAATCTGCAGAATATTCCCATTCGTACGGAATTAGGCAACGAGATTAGAAAAGCTTTTGTGGCGCCAGCGAAATACAAAATATTAACAGCTGATTATTCGCAGATTGAGCTAAGAATTATCGCTTCCATGGCGAATGACAAAAAAATGCTGGCCAGTTTCAAGAAAGATGAAGACATTCATAGCCGCACGGCTTCGGAAATCCACGATGTGCCCATAGAAAAAGTTACCAAAGAACTGCGGCGCGCGGCCAAATCCATCAACTTCGGTATTATCTACGGTATGGGCGCGTACGGTCTTTCTCAAGACGCTGGAATTTCTCAAGTCGAAGCCAAGGATTTCATTGAGAAATATTTTTCCATACATAAGGACATTAAAGAATTTATTGAAAGAACAAAAGAAGAAGCGCGAAAAAACGGATATGTTTCCACTTTATTTGGGAGAGTGCGTTATATTCCGGAGATTAATTCCGGGGTCTTTCAAGTGCAAAAAGCGGCGGAGCGCATGGCCGTGAATATGCCCATTCAGGGCACGGCCGCGGATATCATGAAAATGGCCATGATAGAAATACAAAAGCAAATTGACGCGAAAAAAATAAATGCTAAGATGGTGCTGCAGGTGCATGATGAATTGGTTTTTGAAGTGGAAGATAAACAGGCCGTTTCTGAAGGCGCAAAAATAAAAAAAATAATGGCTAATATTTACAAACTTAATTGCCCGATAGACGTGCATATCAATATCGGGGATAACTGGGAAGAAGCAAAATAATGATTTTATTTTTAATCGGAGAAGATACCTATAGACTGGCGCAGAGGTTGAAAGCTTTGCGGCTCGGCTTTAAACAAAAATACGATAAAGCGGGTTTTAACGCGGAAGTAATTAATGGCGATGAATTGACTTTGGAGAATTTTCGTAAAGCGGTTTTTTCCAGCGGACTTTTTTCCGCCAAGCGTTTGACCGTGGTAAAAAATATTTTTAATAATAAAAATGAAGAATTGCACGCTCAAGTGGCCGAAGAGTTGAAAAAAGTTGGTAAAGAAAATATTTTAATAATCACGGCTTCGGAATTACCCAAAGAAAAGAACAACCCGCTTTTAATGGCCTTAAAAAAAGCGGACAAGATAGAGCATTTCCCGCTGCTTAAAGCCGGAGAATTATACCGCTATATTCAGCAAGAAGTAAAAAGAAAGGGAGCCACCATTGAAAGCGATGCCGTTAATTACTTGGTTGAAGCTGTGGGCGATGATCTTTGGTGGCTGAACAACGAATTGGATAAATTAACTGGTTATTCCCAAAAAATTACGGCCAAGAATTGCGATCTATTTATTGATTCTCCTTTGGATGAAAATATTTTTAATTTAATGGACGCCTTAAGCGCCAAAAATGCCAAAAAAGCGCTAAGCCTTCTGCATGATCAGCTGGACAGCGGTGCGAACGCGTTTTATTTGCTCACCATGCTGGCCAGACAAATAAAAATTCTTTTGCAGGTAAAAGAATCCCAAGGAAAGAATCTTTCCATGCATCCTTTTGTGGTGAAAAAGGCCATGGCCCAGGTTAATAAGTTCTCCATGGCGGATCTGAAAAAATTATTCTCTCAATTGGCGGATATAGATACAAAATTAAAAAGTACGCGCTTAACTCCTGCTTTGCTCTTAGATTTATTTGTTGTGAATATGTGTAAATAAAAACCCCGCCATGGGGCGGGGTGTAAATATTATTTTAGTTTATTGATATTATGCATCAGTCTAGCCTTTTTTCTGTTGGCGGTTTTTTTATGAATGGTTCCGCGCTTGGCCGCTTTGTCGATAATCTGGTAAGCCTTGGATATAGCTTTTAAAGCCTCGTCTTTCTTGTTTTGCGCGATGGCTTTTTTGATGTCTTTAATAATTTTTTTTATAGCTGTCTTTTTTTCTAAATTGATAGCTTCTCTTTTTTTGGATTGTTTGAGAGATTTGTAGGCCGCTTTTTTTACTGGCATGGTAGTTTAAATAATTTAAAATTTTAAATAAAGTATAATTACTCTAGCACAGCATGTCTGAATTGGCAAGGGTATTAAACCATTAATGATGACTTATATTGTTTTGGTTTATAAGCCTTTAAACGGATTATTTTAATTTTATTATCTCTTAAATTAACATTTGGTTGATCATATCCCAAACAAATTATTTGCGGATTTATTTTTTTTATTATTTTAGTTCTGTTTTTATAGTATTTATATCCCAATAAAATTTTATCCGCTATTTTTATTCTTTGCAATTTTTTCATCCTTTCTTTTTCATTGTCTTTCGGAAGATGACCTTTTATTTTTTTCACATTAATATCACGCGCCAAAACAACATAGAGACAATCGCCCATTTTTTTAGCCTGCTTTAAAAAATTTATATGTCCTTGATGCAGTTTATCAAATGTGCCGAAGACTAGTGTTCTTTTCATATATGTATGGAACGCACATGTGCGTTCCTTACCTCTTTAATAATTTAATCTGATCGCGCAAAATGGCGGCTTTTTCAAACTCCATGTTTTCCGAAGCCAGATGCATTTGCGAGGTTAATTCCCTGATTATATATGCCCTTTCCGCTTTGGGCAATTTTTTCGCCAGTTCTATGGGTTCTACTTCTTTTGTTTTTTCTTTCATGCCGGAAAGGCGAGTAACATTAATGGCTTTTTTAATGCTGGTGGGAGTAATGTGGTGCTGGTTATTGTATGTTTCCTGAATTTTGCGGCGGCGATTGGTTTCGTCTATGGCCGCTTTCATGGATTTGGTTATTCTGTCGGCGTACATTATTACTTTTCCTTCGAGGTGCCTGGCCGCTCGGCCCATGATTTGCATTAAAGAAGTTTTGTCGCGCAAAAAACTTTCCTTATCCGCGTCTAATATGGCCACCAACGAAACTTCAGGCAGATCCAGCCCCTCGCGCAATAAATTGATGCCCACCACCACGTCAAAAACGCCGGAGCGCAAATCGCGCAGAATCTCCAGCCGTTCCAAAGTATCGATATCGGAATGCAAATATTGCACGGCAATATTTTCTTCTTTTAGGTATTCGGCCAATTCTTCGGCTAATTTTTTTGTCATGGTGGTTACCAGGACCCGCTGTTTATTTTTCGTGCGTTTTTCTATTTCAGTGATTAAATGTTTCAGCTGATTACGCGTGGGCTTTAATTCTATTTGTGGATCCAATAATCCCGTGGGGCGGATCATTTGCTCCACCACTTGGCGGGATTCTTTCAAGTTCTCTTCCGATGGCGTGGCAGAAACCAAAATGGCTTGGTTAATTTTCTTTTTAAACTCCTCGTATTTTAATGGCCTGTTATCCATAGCGGCTTTTAAGCGCCAGCCGTAATTCACCAAATTTTCTTTGCGCGCTCTATCTCCGCTGTACATGCCGCGCAATTGGGGAACGGTGATATGCGATTCATCAATAAACAATAAAAAATCTTTGGGAAAGAAATCCAGCAAAGTAAAAGCCGGGTCTCCGGTTTTTCGGCCATCGAAATAGCGGGAGTAATTCTCTATGCCATTCACGAAACCGGTTTGCATAAGCATTTCCAAATCGTATTGCACTCTTTCCTGCAAACGCTGAGCCTCTAAAAGCTTCTTTTGCTTTTTAAAATTTGCCACTTCTTTTTTTAGGTCAGCAGAGATTTGTTTGTATGCTTGTTGGCGCAATTCTTCCGGAACCATGTAATGCTTGGCTGGAAAAATATATATTTCTTTAAGCTCTTCCACCACTTCGCCAGAAAGCAAATTTATCTTAGATATTTTTTCTAATTTATCCTGATAAAAATTTAAGCGAAAAGTGAATTTATCGAATAAAGCGGGAAAAATCTCTACTGCTTCTCCACGCACGGCGAATGTGCCTCTTTTAAGAAATGCATCGGAACGCATGTATTTCATTTCCACCAATTTTTTTAAGAAATCTCTGCGGGAGTAATTCTTTCCCTTAAATAATGGCAAGCTGTATTTTTTATATTCATCAGGCGATCCTAAGCTATAGATGCAAGAAACAGAAGCCACGATAATCACTTGGCGGTCAGTGAGCAAGGCTTGGGTGGCGGCATGGCGCAGACGGTCTATTTCATCGTTGATGTCTGCGTCTTTCTCTATATAGGTATCGGTACGGGGGATATACGCTTCAGGCTGATAGTAATCGTAAAAGCTGACAAAATAATGCACTTCGTTTTCCGGGAAAAATTCTTGAAACTCGGAAGCCAGCTGGGCGGCCAAAGTTTTATTGTGGGAGATAATCAAAGCCGGCTTATTCATCTTGGCTATGACATTGGCCATGGTGAAAGTTTTGCCAGAACCGGTGACCCCAAGCAAAGTTTGCGTAGGGTATTTATTTTTTAAACCAGCCACTAATTTATTAATGGCTTGAGGTTGGTCCCCGGTTGGCTTAAATTTGGCTTTTAATTGGAAAGACATGGAAGTATTTTAGCATTAATTCGGGTTGACTAAAAGGGGCTAAAATGTTAGATTTACAATTGATTTTTATGTCATTAACACGCCAAGTAGCGCAAAATACAATAATTCAGGCTATTGGTAAAATTGGAGGAACGGCTTTGGGAGCGATAGCCGCGTTTTTTTTATTCCGCTATTTGGGAGATTACCACTACGGCGAGTACACTACCATTATGGTGTACATGCAAATATTCGGGATCTTGATAGACCTCGGGCTTTTTATCGTCATGATAAAAAACATTTCTGAAACCAGAACTCATGAAGAAACAAATAAATTGGTTAATAATATTTTTACTTTTCGCTTGGTTACCGGCTTGGGTTTTTTAATCACGGCGATCATTATTAGTTGGTTCATACCATCATATAATTTAATCATCCGCTGGGGTATCGCCATTGCCTCTATCGATTATTTGTTTTTAACTCTCAGCCAGATCTTAATGGCGGTTTACCAGAAGCATATGGCCATGGGCCGAGTGGCAATAGCGGAAATTATCAGCAAACTATTTTTATTTGGCTCTACTTTATCGGTTATATATATTTTTAAAACTAGTTTACTGACTGTGGTAATGGCCGTAGCGCTTACCGCCGTGATTAATTTTAGTATCCTATATTTAGGCGCCTTAAAGTATTATCGTGTGCGTTTGGCTTTTGATTTTGATGTTTGGAAAAAGATCTTCGGCCAAAGCTGGCCCATGGCGCTTTCTATTTCCTTAAACATGCTTTATTTCAAAGCGGATACCTTGATGTTGGGCTGGTTTAAACCGCAAACCGATGTGGGTATTTACGGCGCGGCTTATAAAATTTTGGAAGTGATCATTACTTTGCCCGCCATGTTCGTGGGATTGGTGATGCCTGTATTAACGCGCAGCTTTGCCAATCATGACATGGAAAAATTTAAGAAGGTTTTTCAAAGATCCTTCGATGCTTTGTGTTTGATAGTGCTTCCCATGATTGCGGGCACCATGGTGGTGGCCAAACCTTTGATGTTGCTCTTGGCGGGTGATAAATTCACCGTGGAAAAAGACGCTTTGGGAATATGTTTGCAAATATTGATTTGGGCTGTCGGATTTATTTTTATCGGTACTTTAACCGGATATTTAATAGTTATTTTAAACAAGCAGAAAGCCGCTATTAAAGCCTATGGTTTCGTGGCAGCCACGGCTTTAATCGGCTATTTTATTTTTATACCGCGTTATTCCTATTACGGCGCGGCCGCTGTAACAGTTTATTCCGAAGCCGTAATGATGTTGTTCGGTTTTTACTATTTATATAAGGTAACTAAAATTTTTCCCCAGTTTAATATTTTCTTTCGCGCGGCGTTCGCCAGTTTGATCATGGCTTTCGTTCTTTGGATATTGCCCTCATGGAACGTACTTATTCTAATCGGCATCGGCATGGCGGTTTATGCTTTGAGCATTTATTTTTTTAAAGGTATTTCTAAACAAGATATTCTGGAGATTACCAGTTTAAAAAACAATGGCTAACATACTCATATTAAAATTTCCCTTTAGCAGTCTTTACGGCGGCGGGGAAAAACATACTATAGATTTGGTTGATAATTTAAGCAATCGCGGCTTTAAATTTTATTTGGTTTCCACTTGCAGCGTTTTGACTCGAGAATTTGTAAAAAGGGGATGGGAGCAAAAAAGAATATGGGCGGGAACGGAGCCGGTTTCCAAAAAATCTTTGGCTTTATTTTTCTTTTCCTGGCCGTTTATTTTTATTAATCTGTTAAGAATTTTAATAACCTATAAAATAAAATATCACATTCAAATTATTTACTGCCTTTCTCTCACGGAGAAAGTATTATTAACTTTACCCGCCAGAATGTTCGGCATAAAAGTGATTTGGGTGGAACATTTATTGATAGAAAATTGGCTTCTGCTTTCCCCTTTGAAATATTTATATATTTTTTTATCGCGCTATTGCCTCATAATCACGGTGGTCAACGCTGTCAAAGATCAACTGATAAAACTTGGCGTGAAAGAACAAAATATTAAAGTTATTTATAACAGCGTAGATCTGAAAAAATTCACGCCGCATCCTACTCCGCTAAATGATTTATATAATGAATTTAAAGTGGGTTTTGTGGGCCGGCTTAATGAAGAAAAAGGAGTGAAATATTTGATTCTCGCCATAGCCAAATTAAAAGAAATTATTCCGCAGATTAAATTAATTATCGTGGGCGAAGGAGACCAGAAAAATAGTTTGAAGATGCTGATCAAAGACAGAAGAATAGAAGACCGCGTTATGTTTGTCGGTTTTCAAAAAGATATTCCCAAATGGATGGCGAACTTCGATTGCTTGGTTTTACCGGCTACGAGGCGGGAAACATTCGGTATCGTGGTGGCCGAAGCTTTGGCCAGCATAAAACCGGTTATCGTTACCAATGTGGGCGGACTTTCCGAAGTGGTGGGAGACGCCGGATATATCGTGGAGCCCCATCATTCCACGGGCATTGCCGACAGTTTGGTAGCTATATATAAAAATT
Organism: Patescibacteria group bacterium; assembly: GCA_041660885.1. Taxonomy (GTDB): domain Bacteria; phylum Patescibacteriota; class Patescibacteriia; order UBA9570; family JAHJKD01; genus JBAZVM01. The sequence continues at coordinate 26,841 of JBAZVM010000010.1, forward strand.
ACAGCCAAGCTTTGGATAAAGCGAAAAAAGGAAGAAAAAGAGTGGAGGAAATGTTTTCTTTGGAAAAGATGATTCAAGAATATGAACAAACCTTTAAAGATCTATTATAAAATAATTCTGTCCGCGCTGGTTGTCGGGCTGGCTTTTGTTTTATCTTTAATGCCTTCTTATTTACCTATGTATGTCGTGGTGGGTATTTTAGTTTTTGTTATTTTGTGCGTGATTATTATAAAAGATCCCATGTGGGGCATGTATCTTTTGATTTTTTTCTTGCCTTTTGAGAGAATAGGTTCTTATGATGTGGCCGGAGTAACTATCCGCCTCAGCCAAATAGTGGCTTTGCTTACCATATTATCTTGGTGTTTGCGCGGCTTGAATTTGCAAAGTTTTAAACTGCGTCCGCAGCCTTTATTTTGGCCCATGATTATTTTTTTAACTGTGAACGGCTTGTCTATAATGAATTCTCCGAATCCTGAACGCTCTATAAAAGTATGGATTTTTACCGCTTTTACTTTTGGTATCAGTATTTTAATTCCAAACATTATTCGTCATGGCGATCAACTGCCTCGTTTGATAAAAATTCTCGGGGTCAGTTTATTTTTGGTGGGGTCTTTCGGCCTGTTTCAATTCGCGGGAGATATTGTCGGCTTGCCGACCAGTGTTACTGGTTTGCGCGAACAATATACTAAAGAAATTTTGGGTTTTCCCAGAGTGCAATCAACGGCCCTAGAGCCGCTTTACTTTGCCAATTATTTATTGATTCCTCTTTGCGTGTTTATTTCTTTATTTCTCAGTAAAGCTTACAAGTTTAAGCCATCTATAATGGTTGGCCTGATTATTCTTGCTGGTTTAAATTTAATTTTAACAGTTGCGCGAGGAGGGTATATCGCTTGCGCCGCTTGTCTATTAATATTTGGGTTAATATATTTTAAAAAATTATTCAATTTAAAAATAATTATTTATAGTCTGTTAGCCGTCGTGCTAATTTATATTAGCGCGAATTATTTCTTGGATTTGAATATCGAAGGTACAAAAGAAAAATTTGTCACGCACGCGGAAAATATTTTTTCTGGCGCTTCATATGTGGAGAGGGTTTACACTATGGAAGAAGCCTATCACGCATGGCTTTCTCATCCTTTGCTGGGTATTGGCCCCGGGAGCTTCGGTCCTTATGTAGCGGCTCATCCTTTGGACATGCCCAATGACGGATATTTGATTGTAAATAACGAGTACGTAGAATTATTCGCGGAAACCGGAATTATCGGGTTTCTGTTGTTCGCTTTAATAATCGCTATCATTTACGCGCGTTCTTATAAGGCTATTAAAGTGGCTAAAGATAAATTTGTAAAAGCTTTGTTGATCGGGTTGTTGATTGCGCTCGCCGGAATTTTAGTACAGTATAATACTTTTTCCATTCTTTATATCATGCACATTTGGGTAACTATCGGTTTAATTATTGCCTGCCAAAATATTATTTTCTTGGGAAAATATGAAAAGCAAACTCCTTGAGAATTTTATTTATTTGATCATTCTGTGTCTGCCGACATATTTGATTCGTTTTAAAATATTAGGCATCCCTTTTACTTTGCTTGAAGTTTTAATTCTAGGCATATTTATTTTATTTTTATTTATTTACAGATTAAATTTTTCTCTTGGCAGTTATAAGTATGTAGTATGCAGTTTCTTAGTTATTGGTTTAATTGGAGCGATTGTTAGTGTGAATAATCAAGCGGCTTTAGGCATATTAAAAGCTTATATTATTGAACCGATTCTTTTTTATATTGTGCTTATTAATGTTAAGCCGAAATATAATAAAATATTATGGTCTTTGGGCTTTTCCGCCGCCTTTATTGCGCTTGTTGGTTTGATTCAATATATAACCGGCTATGGCATTCCCGCTCCATGGAACATTCGCGGAGAAGAATTCCGCATTACTTCGGTTTATGAATATCCCAACGCTATCGGCTTATTTTTAGCGCCAATTATCGTTTTATTTTTAGGAAATATATTAATTTTTAAAAATAAAATTTTTTATAGCGTCGCGCTAGTCGCTTTATTATTAAGCGCGATTTTTTTTGCCAAGACCGAAGGCGCGTATTTGGCTATAATAGCGAGCTTTATTTTTTTAGGTTTATTTACTAAATGGAAAAAGTATTTTATTGCCGCTTTTATATTGGGAATAATAATATTAATGGTCGTGCCTTCGTTCAGGGATGTTATCACCCTTCAAGATACTTCGGGAGACGTACGCTTAGCCTTATGGCAGGGCACTTGGAATTTATTGTCTGATCGTCCTTTGTTCGGCGCGGGGTTGGCCGGGTTTCCGGACTTGTATCCGTTATATAAATTAGATAAGCATGTGGAAATTTTACAATACGCGCATAATATCTTTCTAGATTTTTGGGTACAGCTGGGAATACTCGGTTTGCTGTGGCTTATTTGGGCGATGTTCACATTTTTTGCTCAGAGCTTAAAAAGAAAAACAAAAATAAGCATCGTCGCCATGTCTGCTATGGCAGCTATCTTGGTTTACGGTCTGGTTGACGTGCCTTATTTTAAAAACGACCTTTCAATTTTATTTTGGCTGATTCTTGGGTTATCTCGGCTGGAAAAATAATATTTTAATATTTGTAGATATTCCCATTTTTTGGTATAGTAGCATCGTACTAGCCTAAAAAAATAAATATGAAAAAGGCTTTTTTACTATTATTGATAATAAGCATATTTTGTTTGCCCAAGTTTGTTTTTACGTTGCAAGAATATAATTTAAGCGATTATGTAACATTTTCCGGTGAAGATGATGGCGACGGCATTTATAGTATGGCTGCCGGAGATTTTAATGGTGATGGCTATCAGGATTTAATTATGAATGACCTCGGTGAGACCAATGCTACGCCGGGTGATGTGTATCTATTCTATGGCGATGGTTCCTTATTCACCAGCGCTGATTTATCTGAAGCAGATGTTAAATTTATCGGAGAAGAAGATTTATTGTCTGGCGTAGCTTGGACGGGGAAAGTAGTTAATTCAGCAGGGGATTTCAATAATGACGGCATTGAAGATATGATTTTTTCTGCGGAAACCGCCGATGTCGGCGCTTTTTCCAATGCCGGAGCGGCTTATTTGATTTTTGGCGGGCAGGATTTTGACGCGCAGACCAATTTATCAGAAATTGGCACCTCTTTTTCCGGCGTAAAATTTTATAATGATTCGGCTAGCGATGCTATGCCCTATGCCGGTTCCGCCGGTGATGTTAATAATGACGGCTTTGATGATTTAATGTTAGGTGCAATATATGATGATTTGGGTGGGGCCAATTCCGGTTCTGCTTACTTAGTGTATGGCGGGCAAGCATTATCTGGCGCTACTAATGTATCTGGCATTGGCGGAGCTATATCAGGGGCGCAATTTATTGGAGAGAGTGCCGGAGATTCTGCAGGACGTTCGGCTTTAGGCGCAGGCGATGTTAATAACGACGGTTATGATGATGTATTGGTGGGGGCTACTCGTGTTCATGATAGCGGGTTATCCGATGTCGGAGCGGTTTATTTAATATACGGAGGAGCGGGAGGAGACTTACTCTCCGGAGATATTGATTTATCTTTAGCTGACGCAAAATTTATCGGCGTAGGAGCGGATGGTTTGTTCGGTTTTCATTTGGCGCATGGCGATATAAACAATGATGGTTTTAGCGATTTTTTAAGCGGAGCCAGAGCATACGATAGTATAAAGGGGGCGGCTTACGCGATAATGGGTGGCAATGCATTGTCAGGAACTTATTATTTGGACGATATTGGATCTGTTTTTTCCGGAATTGTAATTTTCGGAGAACAAGCCGATACTTCATTTGGGACAGACGTGGCTAGCGCCGATATAAACAAAGATGGTTTTGATGATATAATTGCTGGCGCCGTCAGCTATGATAATGGCAGTTTAACAGATGCCGGTGCCGCATTTATTTTTTATGGCGGCGCTGCTTTATCCGGGCCAAAATATCTTTCAGATGCCGATATTGGATTTTATAGCTATCAGGCAAACTCTGCCAGTGGTGACCAAGTGCACAGCCAAGACTTGAATGACGATGGTTTCGCGGAAGTTTTAGTAGCTGCCTATTTGGACGATAATAGCGGGCATACGGACAATGGCGCGGGGTATGTGATATATGTAGAAGTTGATCAGGATAATGATGGAGTAACAGGAACAGACGGCGTAATCGAAGGCACTGATTGCGATGACAACGATGCCGCCAAATATACTTTATACTACCAAGATTATGATACGGATGGTTTGGGCAATGCGGCGGTTTCTACGTGTGCTGGAGCCGCTGCGCCTGCGGGGTATGTGGCGAATTCAAGCGATGCTTTTGATGATATTTTATCATCAACTTTATCAGATCAATCCTGGAACGAGGACCAAACAAAGGAAATTACTTTAAGCAATTATTTTACTCACCGTTTAGGATCTCCTCTGACCTATTCTGTTTCCGCGGAAGATACCCCGGAAAATATTGAGTACTCTATTGGTGTGGACAATAAAGTTACTTTAACTCCTGATGCGGATTGGAATGGGGCTGACACCATAACTTTTAAAGCTACAGACGGCATTGGTACGGCAAGCTCCAACCAAATAACTCTAACTGTTAATTCCGTAAACGACGCCCCAAATAAAGTCACCTCCGGCTTCAGCCCGAACAATGAAGAAGTCGGTACCGTAAAGCCCACTCTTTCTTGGACCGCGCCAACCGATGTTGATAACACTTCAGCAGAATTAACCTACCACGTCAGAGTAAGCACTAATAGCGATCCCATTACCAACAATCAATACTCTTATACCTCGGCTGCGGGCATTGCCTCGGTTAAAGTAACCGACACTCTGTTAGAAGACACAACCTATTATTGGGCGGTAAGGGTATCAGACTCATCTGATGCCAAAAGCGATTGGTCCGGTATTAAAAGTTTCACCGTTAATACCGAACACCAGCCAGAAATATCTTTAACTAAAACAGTGACTGTGAGTTCATCGCCTCTTTCTTGGATAAATGCTTTTGTACATGAAGCCATGGCCGAGGATGCGAGTAATATTTATTTTCGTCAGGCTTACTCTTGGTTTTACCCGGTAATATTTATAATATTATTTTTTATTTTTTTGGTGAATTTCGTAATATCTTTGAATTTTATAAAGAAAAAAAAGGAACAAATAAAAAAGTACATATTAATTAACAGAGTATCAGCCGCTTTGGCTGCCGTAGCTATAATCGCTTTAATCATTTCTCTGCAATTAAGCCCGCTTTCCATAGCCGCGGATGATAACGGCGTAGCCATTACTCCTTCCGATTATATAAAATACACTCTAACAGTAGAAAACTCTGGGGATCTGGCTGCCAGCAATACTATACTTACCGACGCCATACCCGCTAACACCACTTTGCAATCAAACACTCCAACCAGCAGTAATGATAATACTGTAATCACTACCTCTGGCAGCAATATTATTTTCAGTACTCCATCCATAGGAAAAGATAAGACATTAGTTGTTTCTTATGTTGTGCAAGTAAACAATCCTTGCATGGCTAGCTCCATTGCCTCTAACGCAGCCAGTTTTACTTCTGATGAAGCAGTCGCATCTACATCAGATACAACTAGCAATCCGGTGAAAGCTTCCACTTTGCAATTAACGCTAAATAATACTCGAGGGTATCCCATTTCTAATGCAAAGGGTTATCTGTATCTGGATAATATTAAAATATTAGAAGCCACTTCAGATGTATCCGGCATTTTGAAGTTCAGCGGATTGGCTGCCGATACTTATTACCTCACAATCAACGGGCCTTCTTACTATACTTTTACATATAATAGTTACTTTACTTTAAGCAGAAATGCCACATCCGAAAGCGCTCTTACTCTTTCTCCTCAAATAGTAAACGTGGAACAGCAAGAAGCAGTATCAGAGGAAACAGAAGAAACCACCCAAGAAGAAGAATTCTTTACCGTAAAAATAGGAGACCAAGAATACCAAATACCAAAAAACATACAACCACCCACTACGGAAGAAGAAAAACAAGCCATTAAAGATCAAATGGAGCTTTTCCTTAAGCTGCTCATGGTTAACGATCAATCCGTGGAGGATATGGAATACTTTGAAGCCACATTTTCCACCGTTCCTGGAATAGAAGAGTACAAAGATGAAAATGGCAAAATACAAACCTTGATTAAGCTATCCGGCAATGAATTAGTATTAAAAGGAATCACCTTACCCAATGCCAATGTAACCATCACCATTAAATCTGATCCTATCGTTCGCGTAGTAAAAGCCGATGAATACGGCAAATGGGAATTAAGAGTGCCCATGGAACTGCTTCCCCCCGGAGAACACACCATTTACGCTCAATCTGAATTATATGGCGTAACCACAGACCAAATTATTCTTGGCAAATTCACCGTACCAGAAGAACAAACAAAAATCTCTAAAACAGCCTGGTTATTTATCATCAACCTAATATTTATAGTAGGTCTAACCATATTCATCTTTATCTTCATGCAGAGGAAGAAGATGAAAGCGGTAAAGAACAAGTAAATTGCATAAAAATATAAAAAGTTATATAATAATACGCATAAATTAGTCTTTTTGTTATTAAATAAATTATGCTAAATAAAAAAATAATACTATTTCCGCTAGTGTTATTTTTGTTTATTCCTTTAATTGGAAAAACTCAAGATTCATATAATCTAAGTCTTTTTAAAGAATTTTCAGGTGAAGCTGCAAATGACAACACTGGTTGGTCTGTTTCTTCCGCCGGAGACGTAAATGGAGATGGTTATGATGATTTTTTGGTTGGTTCTTATAATAATGACGATGGGGGATCTAATGCCGGAGCGGCTTATTTAATTTACGGCAGTGCCACGCCGTTGACTTCTGTATCTTTATCAGATTCTAGTGTAGTAGAATTCACAGGAGAATCCGATGATGATAATGCCGGTTGTTCCGTTTCTTCCGCCGGAGATGTAAACGGCGACGGGTATGATGATATAATAGTCGGCGCGCTGAATGATGACGACGGAGGATTTAACGCCGGCGCCGCATATTTAATATATGGTGGCGCTACTCAATTGACATCAAAATCATTAGCTCATGCCAGTGTCGTGAAGTTTACCGGAGAAGGCGATGGCGGCAGCGACATGGCAGGTTATTCGGTTTCTTCGGCCGGAGATGTAAATGGAGATGGATATGATGACATAATAATTGGCGCAGCAGGCGGAGGAGCAGGCGATGAAGGTTCAGCTTTCCTTATTTATGGAAGCGCTGTTTTATTAACATCAACGTCTTTAAATGATGTTAGTATTGTAGAATTTTCTGGTGAAGCTGGAGGTGACTATGCTGGCAATTCCGTTTCTTCGGCCGGAGATGTAAACGGCGACGGATACGACGATATTATTGTCGGCGCTATAAATAATGATGATGCAGCTTCAAATGCTGGAGCGACTTATTTAATATATGGTAACTCCTCACCATTAACATCGATGTCTTTATCAGATGGCAGCGTAGTAGAATTTACCGGAGAAGCTAATAGTGATAATGCCGGTTATTCCGTTTCTTCCGCCGGAGATGTAAATGGAGATAATTATGATGATATTTTGGTTGGAGCAAGGTTTAATGATGATGGAGCAGTATGGGCCGGAGCGGCTTATTTAATTTACGGCAGTGCCGCATCATTAACTTCTAAATCTTTATCCCACGCAAGCGTTGTAGAATTTACCGGTACGGCTATAGGTGATCAAGCCGGTTTTTCTGTCGGTTCCGCTGGGGATCTTAATAAAGATGGTTATGACGATTTTCTTGTAGGTGCTCAAGGCCATGATTTAGCTAAGGGAGCCTCTTTCCTGATATATGGTAGTGCCGCATCATTAACTTCTAAATCTTTAGCCAATGATACTATTGTCGAATTTCTTGGTGAAGCTGATGAAGATAGCGCCGGTTATTCTGCTTCTTTCGCCGGAGACGTAAATGGAGATAGCTTTGAAGATATAATTGTGGGTGCAGCCGGAAATCATGATGGTGGGGCGGATGCTGGTGCTGCCTTCCTTGGCTACATTTATATAGATAATGATCATGATGGTATTCCAGGTACGGATGGAATATTTAGTGGAGCTGATACTAACGACAACGATCACGATAACGACGGCAGCGAGACGGGTACTGATTGTAATGATGATGATCCAGCTCTTACAGCTAATATTGCTTACTACTACGACTACGACAACGATGGTAAAGGCAATCCTCTTAATACCACTTCTATTTGTTCTGCTACGGCTCCAGCCAGTTATGTGACGGATAACACGGATACCAATGATGATATAGCCACTTCCACCATATCAGATATTTCCTTTAATGAAGATAATACCTCCACTATTACTCTTAGCACTT
>JBAZVM010000011.1:0-25799 GCA_041660885.1 Patescibacteria group bacterium
CTATGTTTGAAAAATTAAAACAGTATAAAGATTTGAGAAAACAAGCCAAACAAATTCAAAACACTTTGGCACAGGAAACAGTGCACGCTTCCGCCCTTTCCGGCCAGCTTAATATTATTATGGATGGAAACCAAAAAGTGCTTTCCGTGGAAGTGGCGCCGGAATTATTGAATCCCGACAAGAAAAAATATTTGGAAGACGGATTAAAAGATTTATACGACAACGCCAGCTCGGCTCTGCAAAAATTAATGGCGCAAAAAATGCGCTCCGGCGACCTAAAAATGCCAGATATGTCTAACCTTGGAATGTAGCCATGGCCTTACCAGATTCCATTCAAAATTTAATCGCGCAATTTAACAAGCTCCCCGGCATTGGCCAAAAAACCGCGGAGCGCTTTGTGTTTTACTTATTAAAACAACCAAAAAGCGAAATTGACGAATTTGTTAAATCTTTAAATGGATTAAAGAATAATATTAAAATCTGTTCCGAATGTTTTGATTTTTCCGAAACATCCCCTTGTTCCATTTGCCGGAATAGCCAGCGCGACAAATCCATAATTTGCGCAGTAGCGCAAGGACCGGATGTAATCGCTTTGGAAAAAACCAGCGAATATAACGGCGTTTATCACGTACTAAACGGTTTGATAAACCAGATAGAAGGCATTGGTCCGGAAAAATTACGAGTAAAAGAATTGATAAACCGCCTGAAAAAAAACGGGGTCAAAGAAGTGATTCTGGCGCTCGATGCCACTATGGAAGGTGAGACCACGGCCATGTACCTGATTAAAGAAATAAAACCCTTAAATATCAAAATTACTCGCTTGGCGCGAGGCCTGCCCATGGGCTCGGACATTGAATACGCGGACGAGATTACTCTTTCCTCGGCACTTAAAGGAAGACGAGAAATTTAAAACCCCGAATTAATTCGGGGTTTTTGTTGCTGGTTTTATTTTATTGAAGTAATTTCTAATTGAGTGAAATGCTGGCGGTGGCCGAAAGTTCTGGTGTAGCGGGTTTTATTTTTGAATTTTACGCCGACTACTTTATGAGCCCTAGCCTGCTTTAAAACCTTGGCTTTCACGCTGGCGCCGGAAACCATTGGTGCGCCGATTTTCGTGTTTTTTTCGTCGGCCATTAATAAAACTTCGTTAAAGGTGATTTCTTTTCCTTCTTCGGCAATTAACTTTTCCACTTTCAATTTCATGCCGAGTTTAACCACATATTGCTTCCCGCCGGTTTTGATTACTGCGATCATATTTTTATATAGATTATTGATAAATAACTTAAATATCTTATATTATTTCGGCTAAAACGTCAAGATTCATGCGCGTCGCGCTTTTCTGTATTTATAATATACGAATAAACCCAATCCTATCATGACCACAACCAAAACCCCCAAAGCAATAAGCTTTTGCGAGCTTTCTAAAAAAAGAGTGGATAAACCGAATATGGTGGTAAGAAAATATAAAAAAATCACTGCGGAACGATGAGAAAAACCGATATCTAACAGCTGAAAATGCAGGTGCCTTCTATCCCCTGTTTTGAAAGGAGACTTTTTTTCTTTCAAAAAACGGCGGATAATCACCCAAGCCAAATCTAAAATGGGAATGCCCATAATCAGCAAAGCCGTGGCGATCTTCCCCCCGGAAATAATGGATAGCACGCCCAGCATGAACCCGGCGAATAACGAACCGCCTTCACCCAAATATATTTTAGCCGGATGAAAGTTTAAGAGTAAAAAACCCAAACACGCGCCGGAAAGAATTATGGCCAAAGTGGCTGTTTCCGGCTGCGCCACTTCTTGGGAAATGCTCACGCAAAAAATTATAAAAGCGCCTATGGCCGTGATACCGGAAACCAAGCCATCCAGGCCGTCTAAAATTTTTGTGGTATACATCATGCCCATCATCCAAATGATGGTAAATAAATCAGCCAATAAGGTAATTTTATAGGGTAGATCGCCCAGAGTAAATAGGGTAAAATTAATTTGGTTAAGATAAAAAATACCGCCTAAAGGGTTCGTGATATATTCAATGCCAACGCCTGAAGCGACCACCGTAATGGCCGACAAAATCGGAAAAATAATTTGCCATTTTGGCTTTAAATCCCATTTGTCATCCAATATGCCGCCGATCATTAAAACCAATCCCCCGAAAAAAATGCCCCACAAATATTTGGTAAGCAAATACCCGCCGGTTAAATCTGCGTAAGAAAAAAGCACGGCCAAATTAAAGCTTAAAAAAATAGCCAAGCCGCCAAGCAAAGGCATAGGCTTTTGGTGGATTTTTCTTTCCGGCCTTTTTTGCGGATCATCAACTATGTTCAAATAAGCCGCTACTTTCATTAAAACAAAACTAAAAAAAGCGCTTAGGGCAAAGGCGAGAATAAAAGGAATAATATATTTCCACATAAAGCCTTATTTTAACTGGCTTTGCTGATCAATGAAATTTTGTAAAATAATCTGGGCGGCCACTTGATCTTGTTTCTTTTCGCCTTTTACGTCTCTTAACAAGGTGTCCGCCATTTTAGAAGTAAGCCTTTCATCTATCGCTTGCACCGGTACTTTCAAATGGCTGCGTAATCTTTCCACGAAAAGTTTTACTTCTTCAGTCATGGCCGTGCCTTCTCCGCTCATATTAAGAGGCAGCCCCACTATCACGCGATCTATTTTTTCTATGCTAACAATCGCTTTAATTTTCACGATTAATTTATTTTGTGATAATCCTTCCAGCACGCCCTTGCCCAAAGCTATCTTTGTTTCGTCATCGGCTAATGCCATACCCACTCTGGCTTGCCCGTAATCTAATCCTAGATATTTCATATTTGTTTTTATTTAGTTAATATTTCCGCTCCATTTTCTTTAACCAGTATAGTATGTTCAAAATGAGCTGACAAGGAGTAATCTTTCGTGGTTACTGTCCAGCCGTCGTCTTCAAACACCACTTCGGATCCGCCGATGTTTACCATGGGTTCTATGCAAATAACCATGCCCGCGCGCAAAATAGCGCCTTCTTTTGGCTTGCCGTAATTGGGTATTTTCGGGTCTTCATGGACTTTATAGCCCACGCCATGGCCCACTAAAGAGCGCACCACGGATAATTTATGGCTGGAAACATAATTCTCTATGGCCGCGCCAATATCCCCCACGGTATTGCCTTCCCTCACCTGATGCATGGCAATGTGCAAAGCCGTGGCCGTAACATGCATTAATTTTCTGGCCGGTTCGGATATCTTACCCACGGGAACGGTGCGGGCGCTATCCGTAAATAAATTCTTGTATTTAACGCCGCAATCAATGCTGATAATATCTCCTTCTTTGAGCTTTCTGTTCTTTGGGGCGCAATGCACCACTTCTTCATTTACCGAGGTACATAAAATAGCCGGATAGCCCGAGTATCCTTTAAACGAAGGCTCCGCGCCCATAGCTTTGATTAATTTTTCCGCGCGCTTTTCCAAATCCAAAAGATTCACGCCCGGTTTGGCCATTTTCTGCAAATCGTCTAAAACTAAAGACAAAATCTTTCCGCCTTCTCTGAGCTTGTTAATCTCATCTTTCTTCTTGATGGTGATCATGCTTTAAGAAAAAATTTTTTTAACTTCCTCCCAAACTTCTTCTATGGATTTTTCACCGTTAATTTTATGTAAAATATTCTCTTGCTGATATTTTTTTAAAAGCGGTTCTGATTGTTCGTGATAAATGGCCAGTCTGTTACGCAAAGCTTTTTCCGTGTCGTCGTCGCGCTGAACGAGTTTTGTTTGGCAAGTATCGCAAATACCTTCTTTTTTAGATGGCTTGTACAGTAAATGAAAAGTAGAACCGCAATTCAAACAAACGCGGCGATTGGCAATGCGGCGCACGGATTCTTCATCTTTAATATCTATCAATAAGACATGAGAAAGGCTGGTGAATTTATCTAACGCTTCAGATTGAGCCAAGCTGCGAGGAAAACCATCCAAAAGAAAACCGTTCTGGCAATCGTTATCGGAAAGCCTGTTGATAATCATTTTTATGGTTACATCATCCGGAACCAGCGCTCCTTTATTAATGAATGAGGAGGCCAGCTTGCCCAATTCCGTTCCTTCTTTAATATTTTTACGAAAAATATTTCCGGTAATCACTAAAGGGATTTTTAAAAATTCCGCTAATTTTTCACCTTGCGTGCCCTTGCCAGATCCCTGGGGGCCGAACAGAGCTATTTTATAATTCATATGTTCTAAAAGTTATCGTAATCGCGCACGGTAAGCTGGGCTTCCACCTGTTTTACCGTTTCAATAGCCACGGATACGACGATGAGCAAAGAAGTGCCGCCAACAGCCATGGCCGCGAAACTGTTTCCGCCAATGCCGCGCAACACCAAAGGCAAGACGGCAATGGATCCTAAAAATAGAGCGCCGGCTAATAATATTCTATTGGAAACTCCTTTTAAATAAAAAGCAGTAGTTTTGCCCGGACGAATTCCCGGAATAAAACCGCCTTGTTTCTGAAGATTTTCCGCGATTTGATCGGGGTGAAAAATAACCGCGGTATAAAAATATGTGAATATAAATACCAATAGAAAATAAGTGACGCCGTAAAATAATTGATTATTGAATAAATTCACCACTTGTTGGGCAATGTCTTTCACCACGCCAGAGGCTGAAGCAGCCACAAACTGGGCCGCGATAGAAGGCAACAAAACCAAGGAAACGGCAAAGATAATGGGAATTACGCCGGCTTGGTTAACGCGCAAAGGCAAATGAGTGGTCATCCCGCCATAGACGCGGTTTCCGCGAATTTGGCGCGCGTAGGAAACCGGAATATTGCGCTGTGCTTCGGTAATGAACACTATACCCACGATGGTAATGATAGCCACTGCCAAAAAAACAATTAATAAGGGCAAATGCGACGGATCAAAAGTGGCCACGGTTTGCTGAATGGATGTGGGAACGCGAGCCACGATACCGGCAAAGATCATTAAGGAAACGCCATTGCCCACTTTCTTTTCCGTGATCAATTCACCCAGCCACATTAAAAACATGCTGCCGCCGGTTATTAGAACAACGGCTGTCACTAATTGCATAATGGACATGTTTCCGACAACGCCCTGCCCGCTTTTTTGCAGTAAAGTAATAGTGCTATAAGCTTGGGCCGCGGCCAACGGAACGGTTAACATGCGCATCCATTGGTTTATTTTTTTCTGGCCATCCGGTTCTTTATACATTTCTTCCAATTTAGGAACGATGCTGGTAAGGAGCTGCATAATAATGGAAGCCGTGATATAAGGGCCTACGCCAAGCATCACAATGGAAAAATTTTCCATGGCGCCGCCCGTGAAAAGGTTCAACATTCCCAAAAATTGGTTGGATTCGAACAAGTTGCGCAGATTGCCCACGTCGACACCCGGTATGGGGATATGCGCGGCAAAACGAAAAACTATAAGCAAAGCTAAAACAAAAAGTATTTTATTTCTTAAATCTCTTAATTTCCAAATGCGTGTTACTTTGTCCCACATTTTTTTGCTTGGCCTCCTGCTTTTTTAATGGCCTCTTCCGCTTTTTTGGAAAAAGCCGTAGCGAAAATTGTTAATTTCTTTTTTAGTTCTCCGTCTCCTAAAACTTTATAACCTTTCAAGTCAACTTTGTCGCCATCTTTATATTGTTTTTCCAGATCGGATAAATTGATGGTTTCTAATTTGGGATACAAAGAAGTAAAACCTTGCGCTTTATGAATTTTTGAAAAGGTCTGTCTTAAACCGAAAAGCTTCAAGCCTTTTCTGCCGCCTGATCTGGCTTTCTGGCCTTTGTTTCCTTTGCCGCAATAAGTGCCTCGGCCCGAAGAATTTCCGCGGCCCAGCCTTTTTGTTCTCTTTCTTTTGTTGGTTCGTAGTTTATTCAAGGTCAACATATATTTATTTGAATTGTCTCATTTTTAAAATAGTGTCTTTGGTGCGCAGTGTCTGCAAGCCTTTGATTACCGCGTTGATGTTGCTGATTTTATTATTGGAACCCTGCATTTTGGAAACAATATTCTTGATGCCGGAAAGCTCCAATACCATGCGCACTGGCCCGCCCGCGATAATACCGCGGCCCGGAGGCGCCGGTTTTAATAAAATTTTAGCGGCGGAATATTTAACCTGCACCGGATGCGGGATGGTATCGTTCACGATGCAAACATTAATTAAATTTTTCTTGGCTTGTCTGGTGGCTTTATCTACGGCAATAGCCACATCGGCTCCTTTGCCGACGCCGATGCCTACTTGGCCTTTTTTATTGCCCACAACCACGGCCGCTCTGAAGCGCATTCTTTTGCCTCCGGCCATAACTCTGGTGACGCGCGCCAAATCAACGATTTTCTGCTCGAATTCATCGGGTGCTTCTTTAAATTGTCTTCTTCCTTTTCCTCTTCTTCTTTCCATATAATATTAATCGATTAAAATTTTAAACCGCCGGCTCTGGCGCCTTCGGCCAAAGCTTTTATCCGGCCATGATAACGATAAGCGCCTCTATCAAAAATAACTTTTTCTATTTTTTTATCTAAAGCCTTCTTGGCGATCATTTTTCCGACTTCCGTAGCCTTTTCTATTTTCTTTTGGCCGGTTAATTTTTTATCGTTGGCTTCGGCCAAGGTTTTTTGGTTTTCATCGTCTATCAATTGGCAGTATATGTTTTTTAAGCTGCGAAAAACAGAAAGGCGAGGCTTTAAAGCCGTGCCGTGCATTTTGGCGCGCACGCGAATTTTTCTTCTTTCCTGTTTTTTAACTTTGATAATATTTTTATCCATAAACTAATTTATTATTTAGGAAGCGCCCGCAGTGGTGGCTTGCTTGCCAGCTTTCTTGCGAATTACTTCACCTTGATATTTAATGCCTTTGCCTTTATAAGGTTCGGGCTTTTTTATGGCTCTGATTTCCGCGGCCACTCGGCCTACCATTTGCTTATCGGATCCGGCGATTTCCAGCACATTCTTCACTATTTTACCGGTCACGCCTTTGGGAATAACATAGTTTACGGGATGGGAATAACCGACTTTCAAAACCAATTTATCGCCTTTTAATTCCCAGCCAAAACCGACGCCGGCAATTTCCATTTTTTTGGAAAAACCTTTACTTACTCCATCCACCATATTTTGCAATAAAGCGGAAGTGGTGCCCCAAAGAGAACGGTTTAATTTTTCCTTCTCGTCTTGCACTGATATTTTTAATCCTTCTTTTTCCGCAACAACCGTAACCAAAGGATGCAAAGATAAAACCAGCGTTCCATTCGGCCCTTTTACGGTTACCTTTCTGTCGGCTACTTGCGCGGTAACTTTTTCAGGCAGTACAATTATTCTTTTTCCGATTCTGGACATATAATAATTTCTAATTAATAAATTTCACAAATAATTTCTCCGCCGATCTTTTGCTTCCTGGCTTCTTTGTTTGTCATCAAACCTTTAGAGGTAGAAATAACGGCCATACCGAGATTATTCATTACATAAGGAAGCGCTTTGGTTTTCAAGTATACGCGGCGTCCCGGTTTGCTCACCATTTGCAAGCTTCTGATGGCCGGTTCGCGGTTGATATATTTTAATTTCAGCTTCAAGCACGGTTTGCCAATGTTATCGATTTTTTCCGCTTGCAGCAAATATCCCTGCCTGACCAAAATATTAGCCAGATTGTTCTTCATTTTTGAATACGGCAATACTACAGTTTCTTTGGCAACCGCTTGGGCGTTTCTGATTCTTGTGAGCATATCTGCTATTGGATCTGTCATATTTTGAATAGTTTATTAGTTATTCGTTATTAGTTATTAATTACCAGCTGGCTCTAGTTACTCCCGGTATATCGCCTTTTTCCGCCAATTCGCGGAAACAAATACGGCAAAGTTTAAAATCTCTCATATAACCGTGGTTGCGGCCACAGCGCCAGCAACGATTCACGCGGCGCGTGCTGAATTTCGGTTTTCTTCTGCTTTTAACTTCTCTTGATGTTTTTGCCATATTATAATTAATCTTTTTTAAAGGGGATACCTAATTTTGTAAGCAAGGCGATGCTTCTTTCCTTGTTGTTGGCGTTGGTAACAACAGCCAATTCCAAACCGTGCAATTTTTCCACTTCGTCGGAACGAATTTCCGGAAACACGATATATTCGGGAAAGCCGATATTCAAATTGCCTTTGGGATCGATTGCTTTTTTGGAAATGCCGCGGAAATCACGCACGCGGGGTAAAGCTACGTTGATTAGCTTATCCAGAAAATCGTACATGCGTTCGCCGCGAATGGTTACTTTGGCGCCAATGGCCATGCCTTGCCTGATTTTAAAGTTGGAAATGGATTTCTTAGCCAAAGTGATAACCGGTTTTTGCCCGCTGATGCGAGTTAAAGTTTTTACCACCGTATCTTTAATTTGCGGATCTTGGATGACTTTACCCATACCCACATTAATGACAATTTTTAATAAGCGCGGTACGGATAATTTATTTTTTAATTTAAGATCAGCCTGCAATTGCGGCACTATTTCTTTATTGTATTTTTCTTGTAATCTGTTCATATTTTTTATAATATTTCTTTGCACTTGCGGCAAACGCGCACTTTCTTTTTATCAGCTAATATTTTAAAGCCCACTCTGGTGACTTTGGCGCATTTCGGGCAAACCAATTGCACGTTGGAGGCGTTCATGGGGGCATCGAATTCTACTCTTTGCCCTTTTTCTCTTTGCTTGCTGGGTTTTAAATGCTTTTTTAATTTATTCACGCCTTCTACAACCAATTTATTTATTTCCGGAAGAACCTGGGCTACTTTTCCCTGTTTTCCTTTGTCCTTCCCGGACATTACTTTTACATTATCGCCTTTTTTTATCTTGAACATATATTTCTTATATTTATTTATAATACTTCAGGTGCTAACGAAGCAATTTTATTATAACCCAAATTCTTAATCTCTCTGGGGATGGGGCCGAAAATGCGCGTGCCTTTCGGCTCTTTGGTTTTTTTATCGATGATCACCACGGCGTTATCTCCAAAGCGAACATAGGTGCCGTCTTTGCGTTTCATTTCTTTGCGCGTGCGCACGATCACGGCATGCAAAACCTCGCCTTTTTTTACCATGGAATGCGGTACGGCTTCTTTCACGGATAAAGCAATAATATCTCCAATGCGGCCGTAGCGCTTTTGGTAACCGCCGTAAACTTTAAAACAAGCAGCGCGGCGTACTCCGGTGTTGTCTGCTACTTTTACTATGGTGCGTAATTGAATCATATTATTGTTTGTTGTATATTACTCTCCATTTTTTTTCTTTGCTGATCGGACGGCAAGCAATGAAAGTTACTTTGTCCCCGACTTTAAACTGCTGTTTTTCATCATGCACTTTGAATTTCGTGCTTTTTACGTATCTCTTGTGATATTTGGAATGAACTTTTACATTATCAACTTTAACCACGATGGTTTTGGCCATTTTACAGGCAATTACCACCCCGTCTATCTTATGCACTATATTCTGTTTCTTATTTTCTGTGGTCATCTTTTTTATTTAATAGAGTTATTATATTGGCAATGGTTTTCTTTACCACGCGTAATTGGCGCACATTGCGTAACTGTTTATTGGCATCCTTGAAAGATAAATCGCGCAATAATTCCCTGTTCTCTTTTAGCAAAGCTTGGAGTTCGGCTGGTGATTTATCGGATAATCCTTTAAATATCTTGCTCATAATATAATTATTCTTTGGTGATAAATCTAGTGCGTACCGGCAGCTTGTAAGCGGCCAAACGCATGGCTTCTTTGGCTGATTCCTTTGGCAGACCGCCCATTTCAAACAGTATCATGCCCGCTTTCACTTCGGCGATATAATGGTCTACCGTGCCTTTTCCGCCGCCCATTCTGATTTCTCCGCCTTTAATGGTAACCGGCCTATCGGGAAAAACTCTTATCCATATCTTTCCGCCTTTTTGCACGAATCTAGTCATGGCGCGGCGAGCCGCTTCCAATTGGCGGGCCGTAACCCAAGAACCGGTGGTGGCTTTCAAGCCGAATTGGCCATAGCTTAAATTAAGCTTGTCTGAAGCAATGCCGTGCAGCTTCAGTTTGTGCCATTTTCTGTGTTTTACTTTTCTGGGCATTAACATAATTATGCTTCTTTCTTTACTTGTTTAGGTCGGCGCGTAAATTTTCTGCCGGTGTCTCGTCTTTCGGTGCGAACATTTCTGGTATCTGGCTTTTTATTGGCGTCTTTGGCAAAAATATCTCCGCGATATATCCAAACTTTCACGCCAATGGCTCCGTATAAGGTAAACACATGGCCTCTGGCGTAATCAATGTCTGCGCGCAAAGTATGGGCCGGAATTTTTCCTTCAGCCAGCATTTCCGTGCGCGCAATTTCCGCGCCATTCAAACGGCCAGAAACGCAAACTTTTACTCCTTTGGCGCCGGCTCTTTTTGCCTGTTCTATGGCTCTTTTTAACACTCTTCTGAAAGGAATTCTTTTTTGCAATTGCTGGGCCATGTTCTGGTAGATCAATTCGGCGCAAAGATCGGGTTTCTGCACCTCGGTAATGGTAAGCACTATATTGATTTTTCTGTTGCCGTAAAATTTCTTTTTTAATTCTTTCTTTAATTCCTCAACGCCGGCACCGCCGCGGCCGATAATTACGCCGGGTTTCGCGGTATGGACGATAATTTCCAAATTGCCAGCCGCTCTTTTTATTTCAATTTTGGCCACGCCGGAATTTACGAATTTATTTTCCAAATATTTTCTTAAAATGGTATCTTCTTTCAAGCAATCGGCAAAATCCTTTTTCTTGGCAAACCATTTGGAAGAAGGGTCGATAGTGGTGCGGATACGGAAAATTTTCGGATTGATTTTCTTGCCCATATTATTTTTTGCCCCCTTTGGCTGCTACCTTGGCGGGTTTATCTAATTTTTTAGCTTTTTCCTTGGAAATTAAAGTGAGCGAAACAAGCGAGGATCTTTTTTTAATTTGGTTGGCGCGGCCCATGGCTCGCGGCTTCCAGCGCTTTAAAACAAAACCTTCGTTTACCACAATGCTCTTGATATATAAATCTTCTTTATGAAGATGTTTATTATGAGTGGCATTGGCCACGGCAGACGCCACGAGTTTGCGCAAAGGCCGGGCAGCCGCTTTTAAGCAGAATTTCAACTGGCTGTCCGCTTCGGAAACCGGCATTCCTTTTACAAGATTACCAACAAGGCGCACCTTTTTTGGCGCTATCCGTAAATTGTTTAAACTGGCTTTAATTTCCATTGCTATTTAAATAATTACTTTTTAGCTGGTTCTTGAGCTTTTTGAATTTGCGCTTTTTGCGCTTCGGCCGCGGCTAGCTCTTGTTCTTTTTGCATCTTTCCGCCGTGCTTGGTGAATCGGCGCGTAGGAGAAAATTCTCCCAAACGATGGCCCACCATATTTTCAATCACGAATACATCAATAAATTTTTTGCCATTATGAACAGCCATAGTCAAGCCTACCATTTCCGGAACAATCGTAGAGGCGCGAGACCAGGTTTTAATAGACTTGTGATCTTTCAATTGTTTGGCTTTGGTAACTTTCTTTAACAGTTTTTCATCTACGAATACGCCTTTTTTTAAACTTCTGCTCATAATATTATTAATTTCTAATTACTAATTATTTAACGCGGCGACGAACAATGTAACGGCTGCTCTTTTTCTTGGGATTTCTGGTTTTTACGCCTAACGCGTGCTTGCCGCTCTTGGTTTTCGGGTACTTCATACCAATTGGGTTGTGGCCTTCACCACCGCCGTGCGGATGATCTACCGGATTCATGGCTTTACCGCGAACGGAAGGCTTAATGCCGCGCAGTCTCATTCTGCCGGCTTTTCCCCAGCGGATATTGCGCCAATCGATATTGCTCATTTGGCCTACTGTTACCAAGCATTCATTGGGAATATTGCGCATTTCAGATGAAGGCATTTTCACTTGCACGAAATCATCTTCAGCAGACATAACTACGGCGCCGTTGCCTGCGGAACGCACGGCAATACCGCCTTGGCCCGGCACTAATTCCATTTCATAAACCATCAAACCGGCGGGAATAAACTTGATCGGCATGCGGTTGCCCGGTTTAATATCTTGCTTTTTATGAGAGGAAATTATTTTATCGTTGACTTTTAATCCGTGCGGAGCTAAAACATAACTTTTCAGGCCATCGGCGTATTGAATCAAAGCCACGCGTCCGGAACGGTTTGGATCGTATTCTATGGCTAACACTATAGCTTCGGCATCAAATTTTTCGCGCTTGAAATCAACCATGCGATAGCGGCGTTTCGCGCCTCCGCCTTGGTGAGGAACCGTAATTTTTCCTTGATTATTGCGTCCGCCTTTTCTGCGCAAGCAAACAGTAAGCGCTTTTTCCGGGCTGAATTTTGTGATATCGGCAAAATCATCCACAGATGAAATGCGGCGTCCCTTTGTTACTGGCTTGTATTTAGTAATTCCCATAAATTTTATACTCCTTCAAAAACTTCAATTTTATCGTTAGGTTTTAGATAAACTACGGCCTTTTTCCAAGCCACGGTTTTACCCGCGCTTCTGCCCCAGCGTACGCTTTTTCCGCTGAAATTGGTGATATTCACCTTGGCCGGCCAAACCCCATATACCGCGTGAACAGCCTTGGCTACTTCTTGCTTGTTTGTTTTCGGATTAACCGCGAATAAATAAGTATTTGTTCTGGTAGCTTTTTCCGTGATCAACGGTTTTATTAAAACTTTATAAGCGTCTTTAGTATCTTTTTTAGCCGCGTGCAATGCTTCTTTCTTTTTCGGTTTGTCCTCTTTTTTTATGACAGCTTTAGGCTTGCTGGCTTGAGCTTTTCCGGCAACCGGGGCTTTTGTTGCTGCTTGTTCTTGCTTGCTTTTTTTAAAATAATCTAGAAATCCCATATATTTATTTGCCGTAAACGGCAATTATTTTTTTAAGCGCTTCTTTATCTAAAATCAGGAAATCGTACTTTAATAAATCCACCACATTTAAACTATTGGCCGCGCAAAAAGCAATATGATATAAATTTTTTCCAGCGCGTAGAATGTTTTCTTGTTTCTCGGCCATGCTGAACATAACTTTTTTTTCTCCGCAAGGCAATTTTTTCAATAAATTTTTTAAATTTTTCGTTTTAGCTTCTTTTAATTCCAATTTATCCAATAAAATTATTTTTTCATTGGCTAATTTATCGGAAAGAACCATTTTCAAAGCTTTATTCTTCGTTTTTTTGTTGATCTTTAATGAAAAATTGCGATTGGATCTGGGGCCGAATATAACGCCGCCGCCCTTCCACAGAGGAGAACGAATAGAACCAACGCGCGCTTGGCCCGTGCCTTTTTGTTTCCACGGCTTTTTTCCGCCGCCCCGCACTTCCCCTTTGGTTTTGGTGTGGGCAATGGCCACGCGGCTATTCGCCTGCTGGGCTACCACCGCTTGCTGAATGACCACGGCTTTTGGTTTAATTTCAAAAACCTTGGCGTCCATTTTTTCTTCGCCGATGTTCTGCCCGTCGATATTGTAGACTTTTATATTAGCCATAAATCATTAATAAACTATTTCTCGCGCCCGGTACCGCGCCTTTAATAAATAATAAATTTTTAGCAACATCAATTTCCACTATTTCCAAGTTTCTTACCGACACTTGGTCTCCGCCCATGCGGCCGGCCATTCTTTTTCCTTTGGAAACGGGGCCGATTCTTTTTGTGGCAATGGATCCGGGAGTGCGCAGCTGATCTTTGGTGCCGTGAGTGGAAGCATGGCCATGAAATCCATGGCGTTTCACCACGCCTTGATTTCCTCTGCCCTTTGGCATGCCGGTAACTTTCACGATATCGCCCGCTTTGAATTGGGAGACATCTAGCTTATCGCCTTTTTTTACTTTTATTTCCTCGCTCATGACAAATTCTCTAAGGTGGCGAACTTTATCTAGATTTTTCAGATGGCCTATTTTCGGTTTATCCATATTTTTCTCTTTGGCTTGGCCAAATCCAAGCTGAACCGCTTGATAGCCGTCTTTTTCTTTGTTCTTTACTTGAGTGACCACGCAAGGGCCGGCTTGCACAACAGTAACAGTAACGGATTCACCGCTATCTTTAAACTTCTGGGACATTTGTGCTTTTTTTCCTAATATATACTTCATATAGTAATAAAAAAACTGTAATCTATTAAACCCATAATTTCCGCCTATGACTATAATAGATCACAGTTTTAAAATGGAAACTAATTGTTAATTTGGGTTTATTATTATTCCTGGAGCTTTATATTTCTTAAAACTGATACCCTTCTCAGGGTCATTTTTTTAATAAATATACAGCTTTTATTATCAAAAAACTTACATCTTTATCTCTACGTCCACTCCGGCCGGGAGATTAAGATGAGATAATTCTTCTACTGTTTTACTTGTGGGATTAACGATGTCAATCAAACGCTTGTGAACCCGAATCTCGTACTGGTCGCGCGCATTTTTATGCACGAAAGTCGAGCGTAATACAGTGTAGCGTGTCTTCCCCGTCGGCAACGGGATGGGACCTTTTACTTTTGCCCCACTCCGCACCGCGGTATCAATGATCGTTTTAGTAGATTGGTCAATGATCTTGTGGTCGTACGCTCTGATTTTTACTCTGATTCTTTGCGTTAGCTCCTCCTTCTCGTTTTCCGGTTTCTTCTTGATCACAATATTAATAATCTTTATTTAATAATTTTAGTAACAACTCCGGCACCGACCGTGTGGCCGCCCTCGCGGATAGCGAATTTGGAATTTTCTTCCAAAGCTACCGGGTTGATCAAGCGGATTTTTATGTTAGCCGTGTCTCCGGGCATAACCATTTCAGAACCAGCGGGCAATTCAAATACATCGCCGGTGACATCGGTTGTTCTCATATAGAATTGCGGTTTGTAGCCCTTCATGAACGGAGTATGGCGACCGCCTTCTTCTTTGCTTAAGATATAGCATTTGGCTTCAAATTCGGTGTGAGGAGTAATGGAACCGGGTTTGGACAATACTTGTCCGCGTTGCACGTCTTCTTTCTTGGTGCCGCGCAGCAATAAACCGGCGTTGTCTCCGGCTTGGCCTTGATCCAAGGATTTATTGAACATTTCAATGCCGGTGATAACGGTTTTTTGCGTATCGGTAATACCAACGATTTCCACTTCATCATTGATTTTAGCCACGCCTCTTTCGATTCTGCCGGTGACGACAGTACCGCGGCCTTCAATGGAGAATATATCTTCAATAGGCATTAAGAAAGGCTTGTCTAAGTCTCTTTTCGGTTCGGGAATATAGGTATCCAAAGCGTTTAAAAGTTCTTTAATCGGTTTGGCCGCGGCTTCATCAGTGGGCTTTTCCACGGCTTTTAAAGCAGAGCCCTTAATCACGGGGATTTCATCGCCGGGGAATTCGTATTTCTTTAATAAATCGCGTACTTCCACTTCTACTAAATCCAATAATTCTTTGTCGTCTACTTGGTCTACTTTATTCAAGAAAACAATAATTCTGGGTACGCCTACTTGGCGGGCCAATAAAATATGTTCGCGAGTCTGAGGCATGGGGCCGTCGGCCGCGGATACCACAAGAATAGCGCCGTCCATTTGAGCCGCGCCGGTAATCATGTTTTTAATGTAGTCGGCGTGCCCCGGACAATCTACGTGCGCGTAATGGCGCTTCTCGGTTTCATATTCAACATGAGAAGTATTGATGGTGATGCCTCTTTCTTTTTCTTCCGGAGCGTTATCGATTTGGTCGACATTTTTATCTTGCGCTTTACCGCCGGTGGCTTTAATGACTTGCAAAATAGCCGCGGTTAAAGTTGTTTTTCCGTGGTCTACGTGACCAATTGTGCCCACATTCACATGTGGCTTGGAACGATCAAAGGCTTCTGCCATAGTTGTAAATAATTTTTAAATATAAAAAATAAATAAATAAAACACCTAATTAATGCAAAGATGATTATACCACTTGTCTCATTTTTGGCAAGGATTGCCAATAAAATAAACTGTGGATAACTTATTTGCGCTTTCCTGTTTTTATCTCTTCAGCCACATTTGCCGGTACTTCCGCGTAATGAGAGAACTCCATAGTATTTGAACCGCGGCCTTGAGTCATGGAACGTAAATTGGTGGCGTATCCAAACATGGATCCAAGCGGAACTTCAGCTTTTATCGCTTTGTTTTGGCCTCTATCCGTCATTTCATGAATTTGGCCTCTTTTCGCGTTTAAATCTCCGATAACATCACCCATATATTTTTCCGGAGTGATCACTTCTATCTTCATTACAGGCTCTAAAATAATGGGGTGGGCCCTTTTCGCGGCTTCTTGCACGGCAAAGGATCCGGCCATTTTAAAGGCGGCTTCGGAAGAGTCGACATCGTGGAACGAACCATCAAACACCGTGGCTTTTACGTCAAGCATGGGGTAACCGGCTAAAATACCGTTATCCAGCGCTTCTTTTACGCCTTTATTGATCGGTTGAATATATTCTTTGGGAATACGGCCGCCTTTTACTTCATCTACGAATAAATAATGAATTTTACCGTCTTCTCCTTTTTCTTCTTTAGTGAGCGGTTCTATTCTTAAATAGCAATGGCCGTATTGGCCGCGGCCGCCGGATTGGCGAATGTATTTGCCTTCAGCTTCGGCTTTGTTTTTAATGGTTTCTTTATAAGCTACTTGCGGTTTGCCTACATTGGCTTCCACATGGAATTCTCTTTTCATGCGGTCGATAATGATTTCCAAGTGTAATTCGCCCATACCCGCGATAATGGTTTGGGAGGTTTCTTCATCCGTATGGACTTTGAAAGTCGGATCTTCTTCGGATAATTTGGCCAAGGCCATACCCATTTTTTCTTGGTCTTGCTTGGTTTTCGGTTCAACCGCGATATCGATAACCGGTTCAGGAAATACGATTTTTTCCAAAATAACTTGATTATCTTCTCCGCAAAGAGTATCTCCGGTTATGGTATTTTTTAAACCCACTACGGCACCGATATCTCCGGCCGGGATATGATCTATTTCTTCTCTATGATTGGCATGCATTCTGACCAAACGGGAAATTCTTTCTTTTTTTCCGTTGGAAACATTGGTTACGTATGATCCGGCTTCTAAAACACCGGAGTAAACGCGGATAAAACATAATTTTCCCACAAAAGGATCAGTAGCTATTTTAAAAGCCAAAGCCGCTAAAGGCTCTTTGTTTTCCGGCTTTCTTTCAATTTTTTTCTTCTCGTCATCCGGATCAATGCCCACAACAGGAGGAGTATCCAAAGGAGAAGGCAGATAAGCGCTGACCGCATCCAGCATCATTTGCACGCCTTTATTTTTCAAGGCGGAACCGGTTAAAATAGGCACTATTTCATTGGAAATAACCCCTTTTCTCAAAGCTTTTTTAAGTTCCACTTCTCCAATTTCTTTTCCTTCCAAATATTGATTCATCAAAGCTTCATCGTTTTCCACGATGGCTTCTATCATTTTTCCTCTAAACTCCTTAGCTTTTTCTTTTAAATCTTCCGGGATTTCCGTTTCTTCAATTTCTTTTCCCAAATCATCTTTATAAATAAATGCTTTTTGCGTAATTAAATCTACGATTCCTTTAAAATTATCTTCCGCGCCAATGGGTAATTGAATGGGATAAGCGCGTTTTGTTAAACGTTCGTGAATGGAATCGACATCGGCGTAAAAATTAGCGCCGGTTCTGTCCATTTTATTGATAAAACACATGCGAGGAACTTTATATTTTTCCGCTTGATGCCATACCGTTTCCGATTGCGGCTCTACTCCGGCTACGCCATCGAATACCACCACGGCGCCGTCTAATACGCGCAAAGAACGCTCTACTTCAGCGGTAAAGTCCACATGCCCGGGAGTATCTATTAAGTTTATCCAGCAATCCCCGCCTCCGAGCCATTCTGGTGCCGACCAATAGCAAGTGGTAGCGGCTGATGTAATGGTAATGCCCCTTTCTCTTTCTTGTTCCATCCAATCCATCACGGTATCGCCCGTATGCACTTCGCCGATTTTATGTTTTTTACCGGTGTAAAACAGTACTCTTTCGGAAACCGTGGTTTTGCCAGCGTCAATATGAGCAATAATACCGATATTGCGCACTTTTTCTAAGATAAAATCTTTTTGTTCTGCCATAATAAAACTAATAATTAATGTAAAACGATGAGATATAGAGTAAACTAATTTGCGTATTTTGTAAAGAAGTTGATTTTGTTCCATCGGGGTAGTGAGAAGCGCTTTCTTTTACACCTCTACACTACCCTTTGTCTCCCCTCCGGCACATGACGGCGAGTTCTGCTTGCCGATCCAGATTTTGGTACGGCCACCGTCGCTTCATCCTGTCACAATGTCCGTAGGTCCGATCTGATTTTTTGTCGGTGCCCAGCTGTACACCGAACTCCGTGCAGGTCCATCCGTACCTACCTGGGTTATCGACACAGTGAGTGCAGGTAGTGCCACACTCAACTTCTCCACCCGGGCGACCCTCTGAAAAAAGCGGCATGACCCCTCCGAAACGTGCCTTGAACCCCCGAAATTGGAGGTTTTTGGACGGGAACATTTATAGCACAAAAAAGAAGGCGTGAAAAGTATCACGCCTTCTATGGAAATGTATCCGTTGTATTACTTACTACGGTTTAGCTGGAGCAGCTGGTTTCGCACCAGGTACTGAGCCCAAATTCTTCCTCTTCACCATGAAGAAGTACAAAATGGCGGCCAACCAGGATAAGCCAACAAAAATGGACACGATCATAATGGCCAACCAAGTGGATCTGGCTTCGAATTGTCTCTTGATGCAATCGATTAACATGACAATCCAGAAAATGAAGAAAGCCAAACCAACTAACATGGCTAAACCCCAGATTACGATCATACCGATACCCAACGCGGCTGCACCAGCAGCGGAACCGCTATCCGTGGTGGTGGTGTAGTCGTAATTGTAGTCGTAGTTATAATCGTATTCCCAATCAGACTGGGCTAAGGTTAATACGGGCATAGTTAGCATGCCGATAATACCTACAGCCTTGGAGATGATTTTATTCATAGCCTCCATATATTTAATAATAAATTATAATATTGGAATTATAGCACAATTACGCAAAGTGGGCAAAATAATCAAAATATTTTCAATATTTCAAACGCGCTTTTTTTATTTACCAAATACCTCTTGAATATGATCTCGCCTCCATTTTATATGCGCTAGCGCTTTTTTTTGATAATCAGCCACCTCTCCATTTTCCATGACCAGAGTTTGAGGCAGATTACGCCGAACCAATTCTTCCAAGGTGCTATCGGATAAAGCCATAATCTTGCGAATGCCGTCTTGAACAGCCAACGCATCCGTTTGATGCACGCCATCCAAATAATCACGATAACGATCTAAATTTTTACTCTGGGTGCGTACATTTGCATAATACGGGGCGCTCCACCTTTGATTTTCCGGTAAAGGCGGCATGCTTTCGGTTTCGAGCAACAATCCCACGGCATAATCAATAAGCACGCCACGACCTGCCGAAGTGAAGATATATTGCAGGTCACCTTCAGCTTGCATAAAATAATTAAAAGGCCAAGCGACGCTTAAATCTTGTTCCACCTTGGCACGGAAATCTGGCGGAAAGTGTTTACAAGAACGGTCTACCGCATTTGGTAAAAAACGCGTAGCGTTGTACTGAACCTCGCCTATTTCCACTAGCCGTGTTTCTACTATGTTTACACCCAACGTTCTCCCCAATTCGTAGGCGAAAGCTCTTCTTTGAAGAAGGTCTGGTTTCTCTTTTTTAATATCTTCAATACCGCGCAGAAGCCAAATACGGCCTTTATTATCTTGGGCCGGTTGAAAAGTACTGAAAACCGCTTCATCTGTCAGATGCAAATTTTCATCGGGAATATCATCGATTAAAGTAAAAGCGTCTTTGGCGTATTCCTTGGGTTCGGTGCGTTCGCTAAAATATAACTCACTATAATCGTGCGCTTTAATAATGCGTTCATAGAGGCTGGCTCGTTCTGTTTCTATAGGATTCATGTTTAATTAAATTTACCAATGAAATCTGTCTACAAATTCCATGGATTCATCAACATAATCTTTAGTATTGAAATCTCTGCCGTATTTCAAGCGAGCGTCTTCATCCGCGGCCGACGGAATCTCAGCCAGGATACTTGGTTCAT
Source organism: Patescibacteria group bacterium (assembly GCA_041660885.1). Classification (GTDB taxonomy): domain Bacteria; phylum Patescibacteriota; class Patescibacteriia; order UBA9570; family JAHJKD01; genus JBAZVM01. Next base: position 20,125 of record JBAZVM010000011.1, read on the forward strand.
TCGTTTTCCTTTCATAGAGTTCACCAATTCTGTAATATGACGGATCTCTATTAAATAATTCTGTTTTTTCAAGAACAAGAAAATCTCTAATTCTTTCGTTTGTACGCTCATATACAGTCCTAGTGTTAGGGTTATATATCTCGGCTCCTACAAGAGAATATTCTTTCTCTTCTTCATCTACCCATTTATTATGACGAAACACACTAAATCTAAAGGCACTTTTTACAGCACTCTCTGTTTGGGAAATATCATTGCGCGTCGTCATTCCGTCGTACATCAAACAGTCTCCATCCAAAACCAAGGATTGACCGGATAATTCCGCAACCATGTGCTGGAAACCGGCGTTCCTGCTTGAATAAGGGCCGGAATTATAATCGGCGAACGCGAAGCGCAGTTGATCCTTTTGTCCTTCGTATTGGTTATACCCCATAAAAAATAACGCAAAACCCACTTCCAGGTTGCCATCCATGGTTAATAAGCGTTTTCTAGCTTCTTCCTCGGTAATATTCTTTTCACCTCGCGCTCGGTAATATTGAATAGCGGCATTGACGCTTACTTGCAACGCGCCTAAAGTAGAAACTCTTAATTTGCCATTCATTTCCCGCCAAAGCGAATGTACTTTATCAGTCGGTAAAAACGTATAGGCGCCATCAATGGCCGGCTGAATTTTAGCTCTCAATTCCGCCATTACAGCATCCAGTTCTCCTTCGGTTCTGGCATCTCTTATTCTTTCCCCGTAATCTTCTTCAAAAGCCGCTACCTGGCCTTCGAGGTAATCTCTTACCTTCCCTTGTTCCGGCGCTATCTCGTTTATTCTTCTATCTATTTCTTTTCGATATCTTTCATAGGTATGGGTCATGTCGATATGCGGGTCTACTTCCAGCCTGCTTTCCCTGTGTAAAAGGATAAGAGCTAACTTCAAACGTTCTTCGTCTACTTCAACCCCCGCTCTTCCCATTGCGTCTATAATTCCGTTCGACCACATTTCCGAACGATCATTTACATCGACCTTTTCTTTTTTAGCCATTTGTTTAAAATCAGCCGATCTCACTAGGTGATGATTGATTTTTTCTATCCATTTTTTTCGTTCTATTTCTGAAATCTCTACGGAAGAAGAGAGTCCACCTTCATAAATATTTCTCATATTATCAGGCAAATTCCCTAAAACCCAGGCTCCATAGCCCAGAGCACTGGCCCCGGCAAGTACACCGGCGCCCTTCAACAATTCCCTTCGAGTTATTCTTTTACGAGGTTCTTTTGTTCCTCTTTCACCCATAAAAATGATTAAATGCTAAAATATGATATTAATATTATAGCATAATGGTATTATAAAGAGACGTTGCGGTGCAACGTCTCTACGAAAATGCGGTTAATTACGCAAAGTGAGCAAAAGCTCTGTTGGCTTCGGCCATGCGGTGTACTTCTTCCTTCTTTTTAAACGCTTCACCCAGAGAGTTGGAGGCGTCGGTTAATTCTTGGGCTAATTTCTCCTTCATAGGCATGCCTTTTCTTTTTCTTGAGGCCTCGATAATCCAGCGGCAAGCCAGATTAAATTTGCGTTCTCCGCGCACTTCGATAGGCACTTGGTAGTTGGCACCGCCGATACGACGGGCTTTTACTTCCACCTGAGGAGAACAATTTTTTATGGCATTATTGAACACATCAAAGCCTTTTTGCTTGGTTTTTTTCTCAATAATGGCAAAACAATCGTAAACTATTCTTTGAGCTACGCTTTTTTTACCGCGTTCCATGATGTAATTGATGAATTTGGTAACAACGGTGCTGTTATAAATTGGATCCGGCGCGATTTTGCGCTTTAAATTTTTACTTCCACGCATATATTTTATTTCTTAGCTTTTTGTCTCTTAGCACCGTACAGGGAGCGACCTTGCTTTCTTCCCTCTACGCCTACGGTATCGTAGACTCCGCGCACAATGTGGTAACGAACGCCGGGGAGATCTTTAACTCTTCCGCCGCGGATAAGCACGATGGAGTGTTCCTGCAAATTGTGCCCCACGCCCGGTATATAGGCGGTAACTTCCATACCATTGGATAAACGCACCCTGGCGATTTTACGTAACGCCGAGTTTGGTTTTTTCGGGGTGGTGGTGGTTACTTTTACGCAAACGCCTCTTTTAAAGGCGTTGCCTTTGTCTAAAAACTTTCTTCGTCTCTTGATAGAGTTGAAGCTGCTTTGCAAGGCCGGAGTTTTGCTTTTTCGTTTGGTGCTGTTCCTGCCTTTGCGAACGAGCTGAGATATTGTTGGCATAATACAATTTAATAAATTAAAAAGGCTCTGCGATAAGCCTTAAAAAGAGTGTCTTTTACGGTACATTGCCATGGCCGCAAAAGGGAACCGATTTATAGATTAACAAATAGAACTTTAGTTGTCAATCGGCTCTTTTATTTTATACTTTTCTGTTAAACCTTCCAAAAAACTTAATATATCTAACATTTGCTGATGATCGGGTATTTGATGAGCTCCAGCAATTCTTTCATCCATTATTTGCAAATCGTGCTCAATATCTGCCCTTTTTTCACTATTGGTACAAACTTTTGCCAATTCTTCTATTGCTACGCGTAAAGAAATATAGCGTTTTCTTATATATCGCAGTTCTTCATCAGTACTCTCTGTTTTTTTTGAACGCGGTTCTTTTATTTCTGACATATCTTTATTATATATTATTGCTATAAAAAACACCAAAACCCACATATCCAAGCGTCGCGGCCGACGGTTAGATAGTGGGTTGCTTCCCTCCTTCTTCCTTTATTTTGCCTATGTCCGAATAGGCCTAAAAAGGAAGGCCTTGTATTCGGGCGGCGCGGTCTGCCTGACCCACGGTGGTTTCAAATACCACGGGAGCCAGTAGCACGGATCCGCGAGAACGAAGTCTCGCGCCTCGTCTGGCCCGAATTTATAGTAAAAGTCCCAGTTCTTGCTCTCCGCGGTCAAGCAGAGAGTGAGCCCGTGGGACCGGCACCACTCGATGAGCGATGCCATGAACTGCTTTGCGATCTTCTGACCCTGGAACTCCGGGTCGACTGCCAAACAGTTGAGGTGCACGACATCCCTGCCGTGCAGGCCCTCAAGTACGCGCTCGGCCTCGACCACGAACGCGGCCGAACGGAGGAATGCCCAGAGCCCCAGCACCCTCAGCCCCTGCCAGGCCTGCCGTAGAGTTTTTTCAGGCTCGACTTTTCCGAGCCCCGGAACCCAGATCTTATAAGGTTCCTTTTCCGGTGCAAAGAAGAGCCAAGCAACGGCGGCCACCTTACCCTGCCGGTAGTTGACCAGGTAGAGATTGCTCTCCCCCTCGATCAACCGGTTCATGGCCTCTCCGTCACCTCCACAATACTTCACTAGAACGTTGTCAGCGAATGCCCTTCCGAGAACGACAAACACCTCGTCCTGATTGGATCCCACAGGAAGCCAGCTGCCGGAGAGAGCATCGATAAACTGCGTCATTCCACACCTTCCTATTAGTTAAGTGTGTAAACAAATTTATATGCGAAAAAAGCCTATTTGTCAAAATAGTTATTTAGTATGTAGTACGTAGAATGTAGTTATATAGAAAGCAATAATAAATATACTTGGAACGAGCCGAGTGCGATTTTTATATCACACCCTGCTCGTTCTTCCTCTCGCTATTTTTGCCTACTGCATTTCTGCAGGGCCAGAATAGGAGAGCTCCACCTTCTGACCCCGGTTCGGGGTAATTCGACGAGGTCGCGGTGGATCTAAACTGATGGTTACCATCTGTAGTCTTGCGTTCCCTTGGCAGATTGTACAGATGACAACGCCATCCACAGTATTATCACTTAGTGTGATCCGCCCGCAGATGTCGCAAAATTCAATTTCCATTTCTTTTCCGATTTATGTCCGCGCCTCTCCCCCAAGGCTTGGACGTGGCGATTGGGGACCCGGATTGGTACCGGATCCGCGTGGGGGAAGCAATACGCGAGACATTCTCGCATACTATTTCCCCCACACGAAAAATAAAAAGAACTATGCTACCCCAATTATAAAGACCAATTAATTGATCCATATAATAGAGGCAGGCAGCACACAAGAAGTGGCTCCGCGAAGAATTTGTGGTTCTTCGTCCGGGGGTAGGACCCGGTATGCCTCTGGCCGACTACTCGGCCGCCTGCGCCGCTGCTTGGAGCGTCGCCAGCTTTCTGTGGAACTCCTCCATGTTGACTACAACTCGGTGTGTAGGTTTCACAACCACTTCTTCTGGAAGTGAATCAATACTCTCGCCCAAGATACTCGAGAGATTTTTCAATTCCGCAAGAACAGCGGGCTTAAGATGATTGATCCCAACCCGCTCTACCTGGTGTTTGAGCGAAAGAAACCTTTGTTCCTGGCGCACGCGCTTCGCCGTGTTCATCATTCCTCCAAGTGGGCCCGGTGTGGTACCAGGCCGCGTGGTCGACTGTAAGCCGTCCCGCGAGCAGAGATGAAATAGTTCATCGCTATTCGCGAGACGGTTTGTTAAAGAGGCATTAATCTTGTGTGCTGCCTAAAAATATTGGCCCGCGGTTCGCATGATAAATGCGAAAACGGACACTTTAAAAAGAACAATCTATAAATACCGCATCTATACCAGTTTCCATTTATAATGAAAGCTGCTGTAGAGGCGGGCAACTGTAGCTAACGGTTACCCCAGACGAACTCGTGCGCGTTTTCATTGATCTTTTTGCGCGCCGCTTCGCCTATCTGCACTACACAGAATTCCTCAGACGGCTTAACAAAGCCGTTTGCTTCTGCTACTCGCAGATAAGCGGCCATATCTACATGGCGCCCATTCTGAAGCGCCCAACTGGCATCTCTTAGCCAGATAAGCTCTTGCATCTGCTCGATGTCCATTTTTTTCTCGCGGATTATTGGGCCATTCTATGAAAGAACAGCCGCGATGGTTTGTGCTTCAACTCCCCATAAGTCGAAGCGCGAGCAAGAATCATTATAAAATAATCCCTTTTCGCGCTCCGAATTAAATTGGAAAGTGCTACTTTTATGTTGCCCTATAAAGGGTGAAATTATTAAGGTGCGATATTAAAATTGATAATACATCTATCGTGAACGAGCCAAGAGTGATTTTCATGTCACCTCAGCTCGTTCTTCCCTCTCTTTCGTCAACTACCGCATGTTGTGGCAGTCGACAACGCGCGAGTACCGCTTCCGGCCCGGGTTCGGGCGGGGTTCGCGGTGGTCGCGCTTATCCTTGGGGGTCGGGATCACGGCGGGCGGGGTGGTGTCGACCATGATGGCCTTCAGCTTGGGCGGAAGAGCCCCGAGGCGCTCGTGCTCCATGAAACAGTGGCGGCAAACGCGTTCGCCATTGACCATGAGAACAACGAGTCCGTTCAGAGTCTTGCCGCAACGACAGTTGTCGTTCATCGTATCTTACCTCGTTTTTGTCCGCCTTCCCCCAAAGCGGACGAGAGTGGGGATGGGACCCGGGTTGATACCGGATCCGCGTGGGGGAAGCAGAAAACAATAATTGCGTTCTACTTTCCCCACACGGAATAAAAAAGAGCAAAAAACAAAAAAAATAAAAAGAGCTATAGAATAGCGGGTTTAAAAAAACATAAACAAGATAATGAAAAAGTGAAGAAATGTCAATAGATTAGAGAAGCTGCGTTTATACGGATAAGAAGGCGAGAATATATAT
>JBAZVM010000012.1:0-25514 GCA_041660885.1 Patescibacteria group bacterium
TGTGTCGTTTGACCGTATACAAGGAAAGCAGCGCCAGCCATAGACCCGCCGTCATCATTGCCGTATGCGCCAGTTATTATATCATCGTAGCCATCGTTATTTACATCGCCTGCGGATGAAACAGAAAATCCGGATATATCTCCGGCTGCTTCGCCGGTAAATTCTATAATAGTAGACAAAGATACGCTAGCCAAAGCGGCTTGCTGGCCGTAGATGAGATAAGTAGCCCCAGCCACAGACCCGCCGTCATCATTGCCGTATGCGCCAGTTATTATATCATCGTAGCCATCGTTATTTACATCGCCTGCGGATGAAACAGAATCACCAGCATAATCACCCGCGGCTTCACCGGTAAATTCCACGGCGGTGGATAAGGAAACGCTGGTCAGTTGCGCGGCTTGGCCGTAAATTAAATACGCGGCGCCAGCGTTACTTCCACCATTATCATTATTATAAGCTCCAATCAAAATATCATCATATCCATCGCCATTTACATCGCCGGCTAAAGAAATTGAATCTCCAGATAAATCAGTAGCAGCCTCGCCGGAAAATTCCACGGCGGTGGATAAGGAAGCGCTAGTGAGTGATGCGGCTTGCCCGTAGATAAGATAAGTAGCACCGGCACTATCTCCCCCATCATCATTACCGCTAGCACCAATTAAAATGTCATCGTATCCGTCTCCATTTACATCACCGGCGGAAGATACGGAAATGCCAGCGTTATCTCCGGCGGCTTCACCGGTAAATTCCACGGCGGTGGATAAGGAAGCGCTGGTAAGTTGCGCGGCTTGGCCGTAAATAAGATAAGCGGCACCGGCAAATGCGCCGGCATCGCTGTTACTGGATGCACCCACCAAAACATCTTCAAAGCCGTCGTTATTTACGTCTCCAGCAGAAGAAACAGAGATGCCAGCCCGATCGGCTAATACTTCACCGGTAAATTTTTTTAACAAAGAAGCTGCATACTCTTCTTGAGCGGCAAGAGACCATAGAGGCAAACACAATAATGCGCACACGAATAATAATTTTTTCATAATTATATTTCTTTTAAAATTAATTTTTTAGTTAATAAATATTTAGTAATAATAACATTTTTTTTGCTTCTTAGCAAAATAGTATTTTTATTCTTTTTTGTTTTGGCTGGTGTTATTTTTTTATTTACTAAAGAAGCGGAAACTTTCTTTCCGAGTTTCTCTTGAGTTATAATAATTTTAACAACTGATAGTTTCACTTTTCCCTTTTTATTCTTAGCAGTAATGACGGCCCATTTCTTGTTTCTCAGAGTGTAGGTTTTTAAAGAATTGGTGGGAAAGCTCTTTTTGGAAAGAGTTTTTCTGGAAAGAACGGTTAGAGTGTTAATGTCTATTAAAGCCAACTTTTTAGCTTTTGGATGTAAAGCTAAATAATAATTATCTTGATATTGTTTTAAGGTCATTTCATCCGTACCTGTGTAGCTGAATACATCTATTATTGACGCTTCGTTATTTATGTATGTGATAGTGATATCCCCGTTATCCCCGGCAGTAATGGTGGAAATATCTTTAATGGCATCGTTTGTATCGTTACTATTAGTAACATATCCTGCTGGAGCGGTTAAAGAGCAGACTGCCGTAGTTACGGAAGCATTACCTAAACCGTCGCCATCTAGGTCTTGATAATAGGTTTGATTGGCGTTTATCGTACTATCCGTATCGCTACAATCAGTGTTATTGGCAGAATAGCCTGCAGGAGCAGTTCCAGAACAAAAAGAAGCAGATGTGATGGAACCATAACCGTCTAAGTCTGAATCTATATAATATGTTTGATTAGCGGATACTGTATTATCGCTATCATTACAATCTATACCGTCTAATAAACCGTCTGTGCCGGCAATGCCATCATTATCATTATCAATATACAGATACCCGATATAAGCTTTTCCCTTATAGGAATTCTTTACATAAGATCCGGCTATCACATCGCTAAAACCGTCGCCATTAATATCAGCCCCAGATATGGCGTAGCCGGCAGCATCAAAGGCTGCTTCACCAGATAGTTTAATATCAGCGTTTGATAAAGATATGTTGGAAGCCAAGGAAGCGGAACCATAAATAATATAATAAGCTCCCGCTTGCAAAGCAGAAGAATAATTACCGGGTGCTCCGATCATTAAATCACTATAGCCGTCATTATTCACATCTCCCGCTTTTTCTACTACTTTACCGGCTAAATTGGTATCTCCTTCCCCGGTAAATTTTACATCGGAATCAGATAAACTCATATCGGTTAATGTCGCGGATCCATAGATTAAATAAGCAGCTCCCATTTCTGAACCGCTATAATCATACTGATTCGCGCCGATTAATACATCATCGCAAGAATCACCATTGGCATCCCCCACTCCAACCAAAGCACGCCCTGATTGATCATCGTCCTGTTCGCCCGTTAATCTCACATTGGCTTTGGAAGCGATAGTCCCTGAAGTTAAAGTTTCACTGCCAAAAATTATATAGGATCGCCCTTTGGAGCTTGAGTAAAAAAACGCTCCAGCCATAAGATCATCAATACCGTCGCAATTCACATCACCGGCATGACTGACGGAAAATCCCAAATCATCACTGAGTGTTTCACCAGTAAACTCCAAATCGGCGTTATCAAGACTCATGTTCGGAATAGAACTTCCGCCGTAAATTACATAAATCGCTCCGCTATTCGTAAAACCGTCATCATTACCCGGAGCACCGATTAAAATATCGTTATAATTATCATTGTTAACATCCCCGGCCGTGGCTACGGAATATCCGGCTTGGTCGCCATCGGTCTTTCCAGTGATAATAACTCTAGCTATATTGGCAATTGGATTCAAATCCGTGTAACGAGTGGATCCGCCGTAAATCACATACGCGGCTCCTTTGTTTCCCGCGCCATAACCGCTAGCACCAATGATAAAGTCGTCGTAACCATCGCCATTTACGTCTCCTAAACCAGAAACGGCACTGCCGGCATAATCTTCTGCCGCTTCTCCGGTAATTTTCGCATCCGCGTCGGCCAAATCAATATTGGTAATTGTTTCCGCGCGACCATAAAACAAGAATACCGCTCCGGTATCGGAATTCTCTTCGCTGGCTGAAATTAAAAAATCATCATAACCATCGTTATCAATATCTCCAACATTCGCCATGTCACTGCCTAGGCGGTCTCCTTCCACTGATCCATCAAAACCGACAAATTCAGACAAATTAAATTCTTCCTGGCTATAAGTTGTCAGAGGCAAAGCTAAAAGCAGTAATAATAATATTTTTTTCATAAATTATATTTCTTTCAAATTTATTTTTTTAGTCAATAAATATTTAGTAATGATTTTATTCTTTTTGCTTCTCAAGAGAATAGTATTTTTATTCTTTTTTGTTTTAGATGGTATAATCTTTTTATTTACTAAAGAAGCGGAAACTTTCTTGCCTAGCTTCTCTTGAGTTATTACTATTTTCACGAGGGATAGTTTGACTTTATTATTCTTGTTTTTAGCCGTAATTACAGCCCATGGCTTATTTCTTAGAGTATAGGTTTTTAAAGAATTAGTGGGAAAGCTTTTTTTAGAAAGAGTTTTTCTGAAAAGAACGGTGAGGGCGTTAATATCTATTAAAGCCAGCTTTTTTGCTTTGGGGTGAAGTACTAGATAATAATTATCTTGATATTGCTTTAAAGTCATTTCATCCGAACCTATGTAGCTAAATACGTCTATGACTGAAGTATCATTATTTACATAAGTAATAGTAATATCACCGTTAACTCCAGCAACAATGGTTAAGATATCTTTAATAGCATCGTTGGTATCATTACTATTAGTGACATATCCAGTTGGTGGCACAGAAGCGCACACCAAAGTGGTAACCAGAGGATTACCTAGCCCGTCGCCGTCTAAATCTTGATAATAGGTTTGATTGGCGTTTATCGTACTATCCGTATCGCTACAATCAGTGTTATTGGTAGAATAACCTGCAGGCATAGTAGCGGAACAGATCGAAGCACTAGTTATAGAACCATAGCCATCTCCATCTGAATCAACAAAATAATTAGTTGTCGCTGAAAGGCTAGCGTCATTGTCATTGCAATCGACTCCTGTTTCACTACCGTCGTTATCGTGGTCGTTATCATTAGTGTCTGTTATATTATCTGTGTATCCTTCGGGTGCAGTTAGAGAACAAAAAGAGGCAGGGCTAGCAAGATTTCCTAAACCATCACCGTCTGCGTCTTGATAATAGGTTTGGTTAGCAGATACGGTGGCATCGTCATCATTGCAATCAGTACCTGTTTCTGAACCATCGTTATCATGATCATTATCATTAGTGTCTAAACCACTAAACAACCCACTTGAACCGGCCAGACCATCGCCATCACTATCAATATACAAATATCCCAAATAAGCAACCCCGGTATAATCGCCGCCGTCATACCCATCAGCGCCTACTAATATTTCATCAAAGCCGTCGCCATTAACGTCTCCAGCAGATGAAATTCCATCGCCGGCATAATCAGAACCAGTTTCTCCCATAAATTCTATGGCAGTAGACAAAGAAGCATTGGTTAAAAGATCATCTTGGCCATAAATAAGATACGCTGCCCCGGCTTCAACGCCTCCATCGCCATTAGCAAAAGCTCCTATCAATATATCATCGTAATTATCACCATTAACGTCTCCGGCGGGAGACGTAGAGTAGCCGGCTCTATCACCGGCGGCTTCGCCGGTAAATCTAACGGCAGTGGATAAGGAAGCGTCAGTTAAATTTTCTGTTTGACCGTATATAAGATAAGTAGCGCCAGCATTTTCAAAACTTTCATCATTATAATCACTGCCAATTAAGATATCAAAAAAACCATCATTATTTACGTCGCCAGCGGAAGAAACAGCATACCCTGCGCTGTCATCAGCTGCTTCACCAGTAAATTTTGTATCATAAGCACCTAACGATCCTAAAGTATTTGAGCCGCTGTATTTTGCGCTTTGGCCATAAATAAGATACGCTGCTCCGGCATCTGCTCCCCCGGCATTATGATTGCCAGCTGCGCCAGTAATAAAGTCATCAAAGCCATCGTTATTAACATCTCCGGCAGTTCTTGCGCAATATCCCGCAGTGTCGCCTCCTGCTTCCCCGATAAATTTCGCGCCATTGGAGCCTATCGATCCAAAGCTGGTGGTTCCGCTATATTTCTCGCTTTTACCGTAAATAAGATAAATTGTTCCTGCATCAACCACGGTTTTTGGAGCACTGGCTAAAAAATCATCGAAGCCATCGTTATTAATATCTCCGGCAGTTGCGGTCCATTCGCCAACACTGGCCGAAGCAACTTCTCCGGTAAATTTTGCTCCATTTGTGCCCAATGATCCTAAACTGGTTGTACCGGTATATTGTTCGCTTTTACCATAAATAAGGTAAACCGCACCTGCATTTATACCGCCGCCATTATCATTCGATGTTGCGCTTATTAATATGTCATCATAGCCATCACTATTAACATCGCCGGCGCCGGAAACAGAATAAGAGGCTCCATCGCCGGAAGCTTCTCCGCTAAATTTTACAAACGTTGACAAAGAAGCACTTGCAAGAGAATCGCTTTGGCCGTAAATAAGATAAGCTGTGCCATTGGTTGTAAAAGGAGAGCTAACTAAGAAATCATCGTATCCGTCATTATCAACATCTCCAGCCGAAGACAAAGGCCAAGCAGCGCTGTCTCCAGCATCTACGCCGGTAAATTTTTCAAATAAAGATAAACTATATTCATCTTGAGCAACGGTAGCTAAAGGAAAAACCAAAAGCAAGAATAATAATATTTTTTTCATAACTTATATTTCTTTCAAATTTATTTTTTTAGTTAATAAATATTTGGTAATGATTTTATTCTTCTTACTGCGAAGTAGTATAGTATTTTTATTCTTTTTAGTTTTAGATGGCGTGATTTTCTTGTTTATTAAAGAAACGGCTACTTTCTTGCCTAGTTTCTCTTGAGTTATTACTATTTTTACGAGAGATAGTTTTACTTTATTTTTGCTGTTCTTCGCTGTGATTACTGCCCAGGGCTTGTTTCTCAGGGTATAAGTCTTTAAGGAATTTGTTGGAAAGCTCTTTTTGGAAAGGGTTTTTCTGGAAAGAACGGTAAGAGCGTTGATATCTATTAAAGCCAGCTTTTTTGCTTTTGGATGTAAAGCTAAATAATAATTATCTTGATATTGTTGTAAGATAATATCGTCCGTACCGGTATAATCAAAAACGTCTATAGTAGATATATCATTATTTACATAAGTAATAGTGATATCACCGTTATCCCCTGCGATAATAGTAGATATATCTTTAATAGTGTCGTTGGTGTCGGTGCTGTTGGTTACATAACCAGCTGGAACGGTTAAGGAACACACGGAAGTAGTAACTAAAGCATTGCCAAGACCATCGCCGTCTAGATCTTGATAATAGGTTTGATTGTTAGAAACAGTGGCATCGTCATCATTGCAATCCGTATCTGTTTCACTGTTGTCGTTATCGTGGTCATTATCATTAGTATCTGTATTATTTGTCACATAACCAGCGGGAATAGTATTTGAGCAAAGAGAAACAGATGACACAGAGGAACCATAGCCATCATTGTCATAGTCGGTATAATACGTTTGATTAGCGCTTATTGTGTTGTCGTCATCATTACAATCAGTGCCATCTAAAAGGCCGTCTGTGCCGCCGACACCATCGCCATCAGTATCAAGATAAAGATAACCCAGATACGCAATCCCTGCGGAAGAGCTAGCACCGCTGGCACCTACAAGTATATCGGCTTGGCCATCACCATTAACATCTCCGGCTCCGGCCACGCTTGTGCCGGCAAAATCGCTAGCCGCTTCTCCGGTAAATTTTGCACCAGCCGTGGAAAGGCTGGCCGTGCCTGAATATTCCGCGCTCTGACCGGATATTAAATAGGCAGCGCCCGCTGCTGATGCGGCTGTGCTTTCGCTTCTGGCTCCAACCAAGAAATCGTCATAACCGTCGTTATCAACATCTCCGGCTCCGGCCACAAAATAACCGGCAGCATCATCAACCGCTTCTCCGGTAAATTTTGCGCTAGCAGTGGAAAGGCTGGCTGTACCAGAGTAGCGAACACTATCGCCATAAAATAAATAAGCGGAGCCGCCTTCTCCATTACCGTAAGTACCAGTAATAAAATCATCGAAGCCATCGTTATTCACGTCTCCGGCGCTAGACACAGTCCACCCAGCATAATCATCAGATGCTTCACCGGTAAATTTGGCATTGGCCGCGGAAAGATCGGTATCTCCGGTAAAATCTTCGTTTTGGCCGTAAAATAAATATAAAGCACCTCTCCCTGAATCCGCGCTCATGGCACCTATCAAAATATCATCGTATCCATCATTATCCACGTCGCCTGCGGAAAATACGGAGTAGCCGGCATAATCCCCGTCCGCTTCCCCGATAAACTCCGGAAACGTTCCCAAACTATAAGTAGTACCGCTGTAATCAGATGACCTGCCATATATTAGATACACTGATCCGGACGCAGATCCTCCGGTGTCTACGCCATCCGCTCCGATTAAAAAATCAGCGTAGCCATCGTTATCCACATCTCCGGCCGGAGCTACAAAAAAACCCGCAGAATCACCGCCTGCTACGCCGTTAAATCTAGCAGACGCAGAATTAACGCTGGCCGTACCAGAGTAACGGACGCTGCTCCCATAATACAAATAAACAGCTCCGGCGCCAGAATTAAAATCATCTGCGCTTATTATAAAATCATCATAACCGTCGTTATCCACATCACCAACTCCAGCCACGGAGGCGCCGGCATTGTCTCCTACGGACGCGCCTGTAAATTTGGCGTCGACACCAGACAAATTCTCCCCGGTAAGTAAGGAACTGTTACCGTAAATAAGATAAGCAGCCCCGTTTGTGCCTTCACCGTAGGCGCCTATTAAAAAATCATCGTAGCTGTCCCCATCAATATCTCCGGCGGAAGATAATGAATCACTGGCAAGATTATCGGCTGCTTCGCCATTAAATTCTGAAGCCTCGCCTAAACTAATAGTTTCTACCAGGCCTATATTGGGCAAGCAAAATAAAAAACATGAAAAACCAAAACTTAATAATAATTTTTTCATAATTTATTTAATTATTTCATAATTATCTACTTGCAATCTCCCCAAAACTTCTTTGCCTTCTTCAAAATCCATGAATCTTGGCTGGAAATCTCCATCTATTTTAATTGGCTTGAATTCTATTTTCTTCATTATATCATCTTCCCAAGTGATCTTCACGGCTGCGCCCAATTGCGTGGGCCAAGACCAACTTTGGTCGAACACTAAATTTCCCAAAGAATAAAAAATATACTTTCCTTTATACTCTTCCATCCCCTGCACCACGTGCGGATGATGCCCGATTACCAAATCCGCGCCGTTCTCTATGGCCGTATGCGCGAAATTAGATTGCGAAGAAGAAATAGTTTCAGTGTATTCAGCCCCATTATGCATAGAAACAACTAAAACATCCGCTTGGTCTTTAATTTCATTAATATCTTCTACTAAATCATCCGTATTTAAATTAAAATCATAGCTATAGCATAAAAACCCGAATTTCAATCCGTTCACTTCTCGAATATCGTAAGAATCATAGCAATAAGCCACCTCGTTATCCGCCAAATAATCGCGCGTATAATCCAAGCCGGCTTGGCCCGCGTTTAAAATATGATTATTGGCCAGAGAAACAATATCAATATCAGCCAGCTGCAATCCGGCAATCATTTGCGGGTCTACTTTAAAGGTCATGGAATCGTCCCCCACGTAATAAGGCCCGGTTTCTTTAAACGGCGCTTCCATATTTACGAATGCCAAATTATTTTGCGCGAATTCTTCGGCAATATTATGAAAAGGCAAATCCCAATCATTATTCTCCGCGGTTATCCTGCCCACATAGCGAGACATCATCACGTCCCCCGCAAAGATGGCCGTAGTCTCCACCGGCGGAACAGCGCGCGTGGTAAACGGCTTGGCAACGGACCATTTGCTTTTTTGTTTATTTCTTAAAGCTTTAATTTTCACGAAATATTTGGTTTCCGGATTTAATTCCGATAGCACAATAAATTTATCGGTAGACTGGTATGTGCCGATCAAATTTCTATTGGCATCTTCCAACCTAATTTTATAAGAATCGATATCTTCATCTTTCGGCTCCCAAAAAACTTTCATTTGATTATACGCCAAGCTTAAAAATTCCACATGGCGAATTTTTTTCGGAGCCACTGTTCCGGCTAACAAAACAGAGGCGAATAAAAAGCCGCAAACGATAAAAATTAAATAATATTTTTTCATGGCTGTTTATTAAATTCAAAACCTAAAAAATCAAATTTATCCACGCCATCCAAGTTTCCCTCGTAGTATCCTTCTTGTTGCATAAGAGACAAATTGGTTGGCATGTCTTTTTCGTCTATTTGCTCGGAAAGAATAATAATTTTATTTATTTTGTCGGAAAAGCTTATTCTGTTTTTAAAAACATTTTTTGTGGTGTAGTTTTCTCCCTTTATAAAAAAATTTCTGTTCGGCGCCACTTCGTAAACGGCATATTGCGGAAGATAAAACATAATCTGGCGAAAATTTTCATCGTTTCTTTCGGACAATCCGGAAGAATGCGTATACAGTAAATTGCGCACGGCAAGCACCATGGTTTTGGCGTTGTTATTCTTTCTTATTTCATGAATCAAATATTTTGTTTTGATATCATTGTTTCTGATCATGGCGTAATTGAATTTGAAAAACCATGGATCAACGCGGCTAATTCTCTTTTCCCAAATATTAGTCTCCTGATAAGTGCTGGGGCTGTTTACTTTATTGTCCAACAATAAAAATTGGCTGTATTCAAATAAAACCAGCAATACGATAATTACCCGGCCAAAACGTTTAATGTTCAGGAGTTCTATGCCGGGAAGCGCCAAAATAATATAAGCCGGCAAAAGCAGTAAAACATATCCGGCTTGCCCGAAATGCACCAACATATAAATGCTGGAGGCTGGAACTAGCCATAAAAATAAAAACCAAAAAAATTTATTTTTAGATAATTTTTTATATTTTTTGTTTTTTATGAACCAATAGATAGATATTATTAGAGGCAAAAATAAAACATTAATGGCTATGCCTAAAATACTGATAAATGTATGGATCTGTTCGATGGTGGCGGATAAAGGCGCGGATTTAAATACGGAAGTTTCTTCGGCCGAAGCGGATAATAAATTATTGGTGATCTGCCAATATTCTTTTAATCCCCCGGTTAGCATCATCATGGGAGAAAACCAAATTAAAATGCCGAAAAGCATGGCTAAACCCGCCAATAAAACTTTTTTTATCTTATGCTCGGATAAATAAAAAATATTAATTAAAAAAGCGGGAAATAAAAGTACTATCAAAGTGGGGCGAAAACCGCCAAGCAAGCCCAAAATCAAAGCGCCCAAATAAAAATAATCATTATTTTTCTTATTTTTAAAAAATATCCAGGCTAAAAATATTCCGGCAAATGCGTCCACCACGTAGGTTAACGCCACTTCTCGATAAAACCAAAAAATCGGATTACATATTAAAAGCCAGCTAGCTGCCACGGCCAAACTCTTTTTTTTCGGATAAATTTCCATAACTAGAAAAAAAAGAAAAATCACGGCCAACCCGGCAAAAAAAATAGTGATCCATAATAAACTGGCATTGACATTATCAAGAAAAAAATTAAAAGCCTGGCCGAGCAAAATATAAATCGGGTAGCCGGGCGGATGCGGTTGATGTTGCGCGATGGAATAATTTTTTACTCCCAAAGAAAATTGAGCGGCATCCCAATTATAAGCGTAATGAGAGGCATACGGTATGGAAATCAGCAAAAAAATGCCGATAACCATTAATAAATAAAATAAATAATTATGTTTGCTTTCCATTGGTAAATAATTTTTTCGCTTTTCCCATAAACTCGCGCACTATTTCCACTTCGCTGAATTTAAAATAATAGGCAATAAATAAATAAACACTTGCTCCGGCAGCCATGCTTAAAACGGTTTGTAAAAAGATTCCCACGAAAGTATGCATATCCACCAGCGGAGCCACGGCATATTTTACGCCATGAATTACCAAGCCCATAACTAAAGAAGCTAAAATGATTTTCCAAACGGAATTAATGATGCGCTGATCATCCAGATCTCCACATTGTACCCGCAAACAAACCAACAGCATTAGCATATTTATAAGGCTTGAAATGGAGAAAGCCAAAGCCAAACCGTAGACTCCCATAAATTGGGAAAGCCACCAGGCCAACGCGGCGTTAATAATCATGGAGATCAAACTGATAATAACCGGGGTTTTGGTATTCTTCTGCGCGAAGAAAGATCGCGCCAGCATGGGAATACAAGCTTGGGCGAACATAGATATGGAAAAAAATCCCAAAGTCTGGGCTGTTAGAATGGTCGCGTCCCAATCAAATTTTCCGCCGCCGAATGAGCCCAAAATCAAACGCACTATCTGCGCGCGTAAAAGCAAAGTAATAATACTGATAGGAATGATAAAAAATAATACCTTGCGAAAACTTTCGGAAAAATATTGCTTGAATTGTTTCATGTCATGGCAAGCTAAGGCGGAAGAAAAAACCGGAAAAGCGGAAATAGCCAAGGATACGCCGAAAACATTTATGGGAAAATGCTGGAGATTATCCGCCCAAGTCCAAATAGCCAAGCTGCCTTCCTCCAAGCGCAAAGCCAAAGCCGCGATGATCAAGGCGTTGATCTGCACAATGCCCAAGGCCAAAGAACGGGAAGGCATTAATTTTAATATTTGTTTCGTGCCGGCCAGAGAAAAATTGAAAATCGGGGCGTAGCGAAAGCCCACTCTCCAGACCGCGGGTAATTGCACCAAGAAATGGCAAGCCGCGCCGATAACCACGCCGTATGCTAAACCGATATTTCCGTAAATGCGGGATAAATAAACAATGCCAAAAATGATACCTATGTTATAGCATATAGGCGCCAAAGAATAAGCCATAAAACGGCGGTAGGAATTGAGTATGCCGGAAAAAACATTGCTGATGCCGAAAAAAATAATACTCACCAACATGATGCGCATCAAAGAAGCTGTCAGCTGCTGTTGTTCCACGGAACGGGTAGCCATTAAAATTTTCTCGGAAATTACGGGCGATAAAAAATAAGCAACGATCACGAGCGCGGTTAAGCCGATTAAAAGAAAATTAAGCACGGAATTAGCCACACGGTTGGCTTCCTCTTTGTTCTTGTTATGCATGACCTCCAAGTACACCGGAATGAACGAAGCGGAAAGAGCGCCTAAAACTAAAATATTAAAAATAAGATCCGGTACCTTGAAAGCCGCGTTGTAGGCATCCAGCGTGGCGCTGGCGCCGAAATATTTGGCAAATAAGTTATCCCGCATCAGGCCGACAAAGCGCGAAATAACAGAAGCGGAGCCGATAATGATTGCTCCGCCCGTTATGCTTATCGCGAATTTTCTCCAAATTTCCTTAAACATCGGCTATTGTTTGGCTAAAACCACGCCCAAATATTTATCCGTATCCAAAATGGAATCGAAGCTTCCGGCAAAATCATCGGGATAGCGCCATTTGATTTGATAAGTATCGGGCATTTTTAAAGTGGTATAAAACAAGCTGTTGAAACTGCCGGGCTGTTTCTGCACCAGTAAACTGTATGTATCGGTGTTGTTGAACAAATTATCCACATCGATTTTAAACGGCAATTTATAAGTAATGGTATAAGTAACGCTTTCTCCGGGATTTACGGATATCCAATTGCCGAAAACCGTTTTGCCGAATTCTTTATTGATTCTGGTTTTGGTGTTTTCTTCCATGTAAACATTTCCGGAAATATTTTTTAAATCTTTGTCAAAATCGTATTCTTCGGGTACGTCTAAAAATAATTTTTGATCCGGCTGCGTAAAGCCTTCGGCGGAAACCAGCTGGCTGCCCTCGGGCACGTAAACGCGGACATAATCCCAATTTAAAATATTGGCGAATTCGTCGTTGGCGCTGCCTTTATGCGTGCGCGTGACGGTAAGCTTATCTACGACAGAACCATCCTCTTGAATGACGGATTCATGGTTGATTATTTCTTCGATTTCTTTATCTGTTTTTCCGCCGCCGATGTTAGTGTTGATCACGCTTAAGTAATCGCGCGGAGTTTCTTTTATAGAACCGCCCCAGCCCAAGTTAATCATTTCTTCTTCCAGGATGGGATCGTTAAAATAAAGCAAGATATTCTTTTCACGCAAAGCGTTATAAAAAACCTGCATAACTGATAAAGTGTTGTCCCCTTTCAAAGCAAAGAGGTTGTCTAATAATTTCGGTGTCATGTCGGCGATTATTTTTTTTGATTCTTGCGTTTCATCGTATTTCTTTTCCGCTTCTTTTTGCACCACATCATAAAAATTATTTTCATCTATGATAACACCGTAATTCTCCGTCATGTCTACGGGGCCCGTTACCGCCAACATGTCTTCGATAACATCCGGAGTTAACGCGAGCACGCCGTCTACTGTCGGGCCATCGCTTTGGTTGTAGAACCACTCTATTTTCTCCGCCGAAGTCGGCCAGTCCGGCCACCAATTGGCATCTTGGATCTGCCATTTTGGATTCAATAAATGTAAAGGTTCGGGAGAAGCCACTTGCGCCTGCAAAGCGCCGTTTAAATCGTAAGTGCCGCCGCCGGGAATATCTATTTTGGTTACTTTTCCTTTTTCAATATCAATCATGCCGAAGCTGCCCAAGAAGCCGCCGCTGGCGCGCAGTTCGCGATTATTTTGAAATACTACTAAATATCTTTTCTTTTCTTCATGGCCCAAAATAGTAAGCATGGCTTCGGATAAAGAAAGCACTTGTTTCAAGCTTCTATTTATTTTCGGCAATTCTTGCTGCAATAAAACCACTTGATCTTTATAATCTGCCGGCAATTTATCAGGGTCCACCTCTTCTAAAGAATCTGCCGCTTGATCAATTTTTTCCGAAGCCGGCTGCAAATGCGTATGCCCTAAGACGATAATATCCGTTAAACGAGGAGGATTTTCTTTATCAACGGTTTCTAAGACATTTTGGTCAAGCTTGCTGAAAATATCAAAAGCCAAAGTTAAATCCTGCCCCGCGCTGGATAACGAGCTGGCCGCGTTCATTAAGTTCTTGGCGCTTTTAAATTCTTCTCCTTTGACCGGTATGGCTTCTATCAGGGGAGAAAAATCCTGGCTTAAACCATTAATCTGATTTTTTGCTTCTTCAAAATTATTAAAAGCGTTGTTGAATTGAATCGCAGCCTCTTCAAAATTAAATTCCGATGCCAGCTCGCTGCCTATTTTAATATTGTCTACCGCCGAAGAAGACAAGGAAAGTACGGAGCTTTTTAATCCGGTAACGCGCTGATATACGGCCGAGGAAGCAAAAGGTAAAATCATTACGGCGCAAACCAGCACAAAGCCAAGCAGGGGCTTTAAAGATAATCTCAGCCTATATCCGGAACCGAAACTAACATTTTTAGTTTTTAGCTGTTTTACTTCGGGCTTCTTTTCCGGAATAATTTCTTTTTTTACGGGTTGAGCCGGCGGATCTTCTTTCTTTTTTACAATATTTTTGGATGCTAAAATCTGCAAAGCTTTTTCTTGCGCTATTTGTTTTTCTCTTTGCAATACCTCTTCGTGTTTTTTTTGCTTCTCAATCTGCCTTTTTATGCGCCATTTTTCGAAAAAACCCACGGATTGAACCGGCGGCTTAATAGGCAAAGATGTTTCATTTTTAATATGTTCGGGAAAAACCGTATCTGATTCTCTTTTGGCTAAGTTCGTTTTCCTTAAATCAAGGACATTATCTTGCGGTACGCCGGAAATTTGCTTGCGGTGATGCGGAGATTGTTTAGGTAGACGATTGATTTTGCGCGATAATACGGGCTGCGGTTTGTTCATATATTTTAAGCGTTTGCCGGGCTGTTTTCTCCCAGCGATACTTTTTTATTTGTTTTAAACCTTTGGTAATTAAAACCTTTTTAACCTTGGGATCGGTTATTACTTTTTTAATCTGCTTTATTATACCATAAACATCTTCATTATCAAAATATAAAGCCGCGTCTTCTAAAATTTCAGGCAAACACGCGGAATAAGCCGCTAAAACCGGAGTTCCGTATGCCATGGCTTCCAAAGGGGGCAAACCAAATCCTTCATAACGGGAGGGAAAAATATAAGCAATGGATTTGGCGTAAAAATAAGGCAAATCTTTATCTTTAACAAAACCCGGAAAAATTATATCTTTGTCCAAATCCATGGCCCAAGCTTGCTGTTCCAACCTGTTATAAAAATAATCTTTCTTGCCTACCAAAACCAGCTTCCAATCCAAACGCTTCTCTCTTTTTAAGCGCTTCACCACTTTTAGCAGTATTTCCAAATTCTTATGCGGATAAGCATTGCCCACGTAAAGCAAGAAGGGTTTATGGATGCCATAGAAGGCTAAAACTTTTTTTTGCTCGTCTTCGTTTATTTCCGCGACCGGCTTAAAATCGGTTCCTTCTTTGGTAATAGCGATTTTTTCTTCCGGCAAATTGAAATAATCAATGATGTCTTTTTTGGAATATTCCGAAACCGTAATAATTTTTTGGGAATCAAGAGCCGCGTGCTTCATAACGCGGTGGTAAGCCACCTGCTTAATTTTATACAGCCAGGGGCCTAAAGTGGTTGCCCGCTCCGTGGGGAAACGGCTTATAATCAAATCGTGAATCGTTACGATAAAAGGCCCGCGATAAAAAAGCGGCACATTAAAATGCGGAAAATGCATAAAATCGACATTGGCCTGTTTAATCTTAAAGGGCATGAAAATTTGTTCGGCCAAGCTATACCAGCGATAAGGCGCTTCGATGGGTTGAAAATTCTTATTTTTAATTTTCCAATTCTTAAATTCTTCTTCCTGCAAAAACACGCAATATTCATTTTGCGTGTCCAATGCCGAAAGATACTCAATAAGTTTTTGAGTATAGCGGCCCAAGCCTTTAGATTGTTCCCCGCCGTAAAAGCGGGCATCAATGCCTACTCGCATAGAGGTATTATACAAGACTATTGAAAACTGCCAAAGTGTCTCTGGCGGATTTTTCCCAAGAAAAATTATTAGCTTGCGTTTTTCCGGCGTTGATCAAATTTTCTCTCAGGCTGTTGTTTTGCAAAACCGATTGTAAAGCACGACTCAATTCAGCCGAATCATAGGGATTAACGTATAAAGCGGCCGGGCCCAGTATTTCCGGCAAAGAAGAAGTTTGCGCAGCGATGACGGGAACATTATATTTTAACGCTTGCAAAGGAGGAAAACCAAAACCCTCGTAAAAAGACGGAAAAACAAAAGCCTGAGCGTTCATATAAAGTTCTTGCTTTTTTTCTTCCGAGACATAGCCTAAAAATTTTATGCTATTTTCGTTAGCCGCGCTTTTATAAATACTTTTTGATTTCCATCCCTTAGAGCCGACAATAAATAATTGATAATCTTTATATTGTTCGTTTTTAATTAATCGTTTGAAAGCCGTTATTAAACTTTCAATGTTCTTTCTTGGCTCTAGTGTGGAAATGGTTAATATATATTTTGGTTGTGTTTCGTTCGGTACAGACGCAATTAATTGCGTCTCTACGCCGGAATAAATAACATTAATTTTATCTTCCGGTATATTATAAATATTAATCAAATCTTTTTTGGTATTTTTAGATACGGCGATAATCGCGTCGCTGGAAGAAAAAAATTTTCTTGGATTAATCACTTTATGCCAAAATTTTCTTTTTAGGGAAAGAAACTCCGGATAAATTTCAAAGGAAAGATCATGCGCGGTGCTGACTTTTTTGCAATCACTGGAAAGCGCGAGAAATTGCAGATTGGGCGCAAAAAAAATATCAACTCCGCCCAATAATTTATCGATTAAAGGTCGCTTAAAATATTTTTGGGAAAAATTGAAAAATTTATTCGGCCAAGAATAACTATGCAAAGAAACATGAGAAAACTTTTTATATTCTTCTAAAACAGTATTTTTTACGGGGCGATAACTATTATAAAAAAGCAAGTAAGTATTTTTAGTATCTACCGCAAAAAGATGTTCAAGCAAATTTTTTGTGTAATACGCAACGCCCGAATGATGCGGTTCTATAAGGCAGCGGACATCAATACCGATGCGCATGGCTTATTTGGAATTTTGAATGTAAAACTTTAAATAAACCAAAACAGTGCCAAAAACCAAGCCGGCTAAAACGCCCAAGATGGTTACTAAATAAATATTCAAAACATTTTTTACAATAATCGGCTTGGCCGCTTTTACTTCAAATAATGATTTATTGTCTTTGTCTGTGCTGGATACGGCGGATCTTTCGCTAATGACCGTGCTTAAGCTCTCGGCGATTTTTTCCGCATTAGCCGCGGAAAGATCATCGAAAGTCACTACGAAATTCTGGGCCGCGTACTGGCGCGTTTTGAAACGATTGGTGAATTTATCAAGATTTTTCACTTCATATCCCATGCCGGCTTTTTCGTATATTTCCCCTACGACAGCCGGGGTGCGCAGCCAGCTCATGGCATTTTGCGTGAACATTTCCGCTCCTTTCAAATCATAATAAGAGCCATATTGATAATCGGCGGTGGAAGCGCGATTAATTAAATTTACGTCGAAGGAAACCGACGCCTTGTAAGAGACCGGCTTGGAATAAGCCACTACCAAACTTAAAGCGCCTACCAATAAAGCAAAAACAATGATAAACCATTTATGTTTTTGTATAATTTTTGCATGCTGTGATAATTCCATATAGCTTGTTATTAGTTAATTATTTTTTTGAAAATTTTCGTATTCTTTTTCCACGTAATCTTTTATGTTTTTTTTAAATTTTTCCTGATCAAATTGCAAAGCATGCTCGCGAATATTTTTTGGCTCGTAATCTTCCGCCTTAAAGCGAATAACGGAATCGGCCAGATCTTCCCAGGTTTGTTCGGCGAATAATTCACCGGTTTTTCCGGGAAAGACTATTTCTTTAGCTCCGCCCGCGTTATAAGCCAAAACAGGACGGCCCGCGGCCATGGCTTCCACCATGGTAATACCGAAGTCTTCTTCCTGCGGATTGATAAAGGCCAAGGCTTCCTGAAACAGCTTGGCTTTTTCTTGGTCTGAAACCGTGCCTAAAAATTCTATGTTTGGTCTGGCTTGGCTTTTTAAATATTCCAATTCGGGTCCATCCCCGAATATTTTCAAGGGCCGGCCCAAACGGTTAAAAGCTTCCACTATTAAATCAAATCTTTTATAAGGCACTAAACGCCCGCCGGCCAAAAAATAATCTTTCGGTTTTCCGATGGAAAATTTTTCCGCTTCCACCGGAGGATAAATAATATCGCTGTCTCTTTTATAATATTTTTTTATGCGGTTCCGCACCAATTGCGAGTTGGCGATATATTTATCCACCCTTTCCGCGGCTAAGCGATCCCACACGCGGATATTGCTTAAATAATAAGGCAATAATTTTTTTATGATGCTGGAAACTCCCAATTCCCTGATATAGCTATGGGTATCGCTCCATAAAAATCTGGTGGGCGTATGACAATAGCAAATATGCAATGTATGCGGACGAGTGATAATGCCTTTGGCAAAAGCGGAATTGCTGGAGAGCACCATGTCGTATTCGGATAAATCGTGATTCTCCACGGCCGCCGGATATAAAGGCAAATACCATTTATATTTTTTTATACCGAATGGCATATTTTGAATAAAAGAAGTGCGAATGTCTTTATCGCTGAAGACCGCGTTGGATTTTTTCTTATCGTGCACCACTACGAAAACCGGGGCCTCGGGCCAGATGCTTAAAAAAGACGAAAGAACTTTTTCCGCCCCTCCATCTTGCGCTAAGTGGTCGTGGATTAATGCGATTTTCATATATTATAAAGCCTGTCTTTTTCTAAACAAAGTCAGCGGCGTTTTAAATAATATATAAATATCCAGCCACATGGACCAATTCTCTATATAATAAGTATCCAACCTTACTTCTTCCTCAAAATCCAAATCGGAGCGGCCGGAAATTTGCGCTAAACCCGTTATGCCCGGCTTAATGGTTAGTACTTCTTTTTGATGTTTTTTATACTGCGCCACTTCTCTGGGCTGATGAGGCCTGGGGCCGACCCAGCTCATTTCTCCTTTGAGCACATTAAAAACTTGCGGAAATTCATCCAAGCTGGTTTTGCGGATAAAGCGCCCTAATCTAGTTATGCGTGGATCATCTTTAATTTTATAAACCGGACCTTTTTTTATGCTCTTTTCCTTGATTAATTTTTCTTCATAAGCTAAAGCTTTTTTTTCGTCTCCGTAATCTTTACCCACGCAATATTCCGCTTTCATGGAACGAAATTTATAAGTTTTAAAAACTTTTCTATTGAAACCGACTCTTTCGTTTTTATAAATTACCGGGCCTTTATCGCTTAATTTTATGGCAATGGCTACGAGAATCATGGCCCATGAAGTGCCGATAAGCCAAAGGATGGATAAAATTATATCGATAATCCTTTTAAAAATTTTGCCCCAGCCATCCAGCGGAGTTTTCTTGATTTCAATAATGGGTATACCGGCGAGAGGGCGTATTTCCACGTTCCGGGATTTTGTTTCAAAAACATCAGCCGCGTATTTGAAAGCTAAATTATGCTCTCCGCAAAAATCTATCAATTCCGCTTTTTGCGAAAAGGAAAGATCGGGTTGCGCCAGCAATATTTCATCGATCTGCTTGATTCTAATGATTTTCGCTAATTTATTAAGAATGTCTCCGTTTATGGTTTGGCATTCTTCCGAAATTTCAAAACCTAAAGCGGAATTATTTTTTATGGTGTTTTTTAAAGTATGGGCCGTATGGCCGTCGCCGATTAAAACAACATGATGCAGACCTATCTTTTTTGAAAACAAATAGCGCTCAATTTGAATAACCACATACCTGGCAAAAACCACATAAAAAATACTGAGAAACCAAGCGGCTAAAATAATAAAACGAGAAGAAAATAATTCCCTATTAAAGAAAATTAATATTATTACTATTAATACGCCAGTAGAACAAGCAACGATGATTCTGCGAATTTCCGTAATAATACGCCGAGTGCCGCTGATATTATACAAACCGCTCCAGGCGAAAAGAATTATTAATATGCCCGAAGTGCATAAGGCAATTATTATAAATTCTTTAAACGGCATGGCGTAGACGGCTTGTTTTATTCCGGTCACTGTCTCACCGAAACGCAAAAAATAAGCGCTCGTTGCCGCGAGCACCAACATGACGTAATCCAAAGGTAATAAAATAAAACCGAATAATAATTCCGCTTTCTTCATTGAAAATCATTTATTGATCTTTTCCCCCTAAGGGGGACCTAAGCCGGCCCGTAAGCCGAATTCTGTTTACAATGATTATCTATCTAGGCCCAACATTGCTGCGGGGCTCAAGCGAGCTACCATCCTACCTTGCGGTAAGAAAACTTGCTCTTGCACCAGACAGGGTTTACCACGAATCTGCCGTCTCCGGCAGTCGAGAACGGTTTTACCGCTCACTTTTCACCTTTCATCCCGCCATTGGCGGAACTAGTATAGTCTCTGTGGCACTTTCCCTGGGTTTACTCTAATGAACAGAAAACTATAGATTTTCTATTCACCTTCTTATCTCCCGGTCGGCGTTACCGACTGTCTTTACCCTGTAAAAGAGCGTGGTGTTCGGACTTTCCTCCCCGTCATAGACGGAGCAATCATTCAACCAGCTTAGGCGCCTCTAATATATTACAAAACCTTAAAAATGTCAAGTTTCTATTTATTCAAAAAACTAATAAAATAATTTAAAATCTAAGTTTAACTATATCTCTTTTAGAGTGAATTTCTTGGTCAATAAAAATTTAGTGATGATTTTATTATTCTTACTGCGAAGCAATATGGTGTTTTTATTTCTTTTAGTTTTTGCCGGTGCTATTTTTTTGTTAACAAGCGAAACTGCTACTTTCTTGCCTAGCTTCTCTTGAGTTATTACTATTTTCACGAGAGATAGTTTGACTTTGTTATTCTTGTTTTTAGCCGTGATTACAGCCCATGGTTTGTTTCTTAGGGTATAGGTTTTTAAAGAATTGGTGGGAAAACTTTTTTTAGAAAGAGTTTTTCTGGAAAGAACGGTAAGAGCATTAATATCTATTAATGCCAGCTTTTTTGCTTTGGGATGAAGAACTAGATAATAATTATCTTGATATTGTTTTAAGGTCATCACATCCGTACCTGTGTAGCTGAATACATCTATGACCGAAGTATCATTATTTATATAAGTAATGGTGATATCCCCGTTATCCCCCGCAGTAATGGTTTGGTTGGCGGAAATAGTGGCGTCGTCGTCATTGCAATCCGTACCAGTTTCGCTGCCGTCGTTATCGTGATCATTATCGTTGGTGTCGGTGCCAACTAATAACCCGTCAGTGCCGGCTAGTCCGTCGCCATCGTTATCTATATAAACATAGCCGAGGTAAACTGCGCCCGCACTAGCGCCGCCTTCTGCGTTAGTATATGCTCCTATAATAACTTCTGGAAACGCGTCATTATTTAAATCACTAAAAGCCACGGCATTACCGGAAAAATCTGAAACGTCTTCGCCCAAAAAATATATAGCAGCCGTTGTCATACTGAGGTTACCGGAATATTGAGCACTTTGGCCATAAATAGCAAAAGTAACACCTGCTGAATTAGCGCCGTCATCATCGCCATACGCGCCAATCAAAACATCGCTAAATCCATCATGATTAATATCCGCGTTGCCGGCTATGCTAGACCCCAACATATCGCTAATATCTGTGCCTAAAAAAATGGCATCTGATAAAGATAAACTGATGCTACCGCTAAAATCCGTAGCTTGACCATAAATTAAGTAGGCTGTGCCAGCGGCTGCTCCGTTATTATCGTTCTGATATGCTGTTATAACCATGTCGTCGTAACCATCGGCGTTCATATCGCCTATTCTAGTTAAATTATAACCCACCAAATCACCACCAACTTCACCGGTAAACCTTGCGTCCGCCATACTCAAATCATAATCACCGGCAAAATTAGAAGAAGTATTATAAATCAAAAAAATCGATCCGGTATAAGCAATATCCCCCATTGCTCCAATAATAATATCTTCATTACTATCTCCATTTATGTCTCCTGCCGCCGATAATGAATAGCCAGCTAAATCACCGGCTTCTTCGCCGATAAATTCCACATCAGCCGTAGATAGATTGATGTTCCCTGAAAAAACTTCAGCTTGGCCAAAAAATAAAAATACTGCGCCGGCGGAAAGTCCGCCGTCATCATTACCATAGGCGCCAATCATGAAATCGCTGTAATTATCATTATTAAAATCACCCGGGATGCCTAATACGGCAGCATAATCATTTGCGGCTTTGCCTATAAATTTTGCATCGGCCGTAGATAAATCAACATCAGCAGAATATAATTCGGTTTGTCCGTAAAACAAGTAAACAGCACCGGATGCATTGCCATTGCTATCGCTGCTGGGCGCGCCGATTAAAAAATCATCGTAACCATCGTTGTTTATGTCTCCAGCGGAGCCAATGAAAGCGCCGGCATTATCGTCAGCTTCTTCACCGATGAATTTAGCGGAGGCCAATGATAAATCTGTGCTGCCTGTTATTTGGCTTGCTTGCCCATATATTAAATAAGCGGCTCCGGCGTTGTCTCCTCCAACATCATTATTGTAACCGCCTATTAAAATATCATCGAAACCGTCGCCGTTGACATCACCAGCTGAAGCTGTGACATAACCGGCATTATCTCCGTCATTTTCGCCAATATATTTTGCCGTATCGCCTAAATCAATTGTTTCCGCGGATTTGCCAACGCATGGTACTATAAAAAAAATTAAAAAAAATAAATAAACTATTTTCTTTTTCATATTTCTTTTAATATTAATTTTTTAGTCAATAAATATTTGGTAATTATTTTATTCTTCTTACTGCGCAAAAGAATAGTATTTTTATTCTTTTTAGTTTTGGATGGCGTGATCTTTTTATTTACTAAAGAAGCCGAAACTTTCTTGCCTAGCTTCTCTTGAGTTATTACTATTTTCACGAGAGATAGTTTGACTTTGTTATTCTTGTTTTTAGCTGTGATTACTGCCCATGGTTTGTTTCTTAGGGTATAAGTTTTTAAAGAATTGGTGGGAAAGCTCTTTTTAGAAAGAGTTTTCCTGGAAAGAACGGTAAGGGCGTTAATATCTATCAATGCCAGCTTTTTGGCTTTTGGATGTAAAGCTAAATAATAATTATCTTGATATTGTTTCAAAGTTACGTCATCAGTACCGGTATAATCAAAGACGTCTATAGTGGATATATCATTATTTACATAAGTAATGGTGATATCCCCGTTATCCCCTGCGGTAATAGTAGAAATATCTTTAATAGCATCATTGGTATCGGTGCTATTGGTTACATATCCTGCTGGAGCGGTTAAGGAACAAACGGAAGTGGTAACCAAAGCATTACCCAGACCATCGCCATCGCTGTCTTGATAATAGGTTTGGTTGGCGGATATGGTGGCGTCGTCGTCGTTGCAATCAGTACCTGTTTCACTGTTGTCGTTATCGTGGTCGTTGTCGTTGGTGTCGGTGCCATCTAATAAGCCGCCAGTGCCGGCTAGTCCATCGCCATCAACATCGACATATAAATAACCAAGATAAGCTTTACCTTCGGCAGAATTAACTCCAGGAGCGCCGATTATTACATCATCAAAATTATCACCATTTACATCTCCGGCGGAAGATAACACAGTACCGGATTGATTTGTAGTTGCTTCACCAGTAAACATTTGGTTGGCAGTAGACAAACTAGCATTGGTAAATTTAGTTACTTGACCGTATATAAGATAAGTTTTACCCGTATATGTATCTTTTTTACTTGCTCCAATTAAAATATCTAGAAAGCCATCGTTGTTTACATCACCGGCGGAAGACACGGAAACACCGGCTCTGTCGTTTTCCGCTTCGCCGGTAAATTTTGCGCCATCAACACCCAGTGAAGCAAGAGCGGTAGTACCGGAATATTTCGCGGCTTTTCCATAGATCAAGTAAGCCGCGCCGGTTTCGACATTATTCCCAAAAGCCCCAATGATAAAATCGGCATAACCGTCCGCATCTACATCTCCAGCCGTAGCTAAAGAATACGCGGCATAATCATCAACAGCTTCGCCAGTAAATTTTGCGCCATCATCGCCCAGAGCGCTTAAGGCCGTGGTACCGGAATATTTCGCGGCTTTTCCATAAATCAAGTAAGCTGCGCCGGTTAAAGAATTATCCCTAGGTACACCCACTAAAAAATCATCGTAACCGTCGTTATTAACGTCTCCCGCGGCGGATGCTGGTCTTCCGCTTTCATCATTGCCACTAAATTTTGCTCCATCAGCGCCAATAGACTCTAAAATTGTCGAGCCGGAATATTTTTCGCTTTTTCCATAAACCAGATATGCTGCGCCATTGCCGGAATCAACACTGGTAGCTCCAATTATAAAATCCCCATAACTATCGTTGTTAATATCGCCGATGGAAGATACGGAATAACCAACTAAATCATGATCATTCTCACTGGTGAATTTAGCGCCGTTCGTATCAATCGCACCTAAGTTTGTCGTGCCCGAATATCTTTCGCTTTTTCCGTAAATCAGATACGCCGCGCCGGTGTAATCGTTTTCACCGTTGGAGCCTATTAAAAAATCATTATAACCGTCATTATTTACATCTCCGCCGGCGGATACAGCAATACTTCCTTGGCTGCCAGCTGTTTCACCAGTAAATTTCGCATTGGCGCCAGATAAATCAGAACTGGATAATAAAGATGAAGATCCATAAAACAGATAAACCGCTCCATTATAAGGCCCACTTGTGCTTTCGTTCCCGGCGCTGATAATGAAATCGTCATAACCATCATTATCAACATCGCCCACATTTGATACGCCATCGCCCGCATTATCATCGTCCGCTTCACCGGTATAAGCTACCAATTCGCTAAGGCTCATTGTGTCTCCAAACATTATATTTGGTAATACCAAAAATATTACTGCAATAGTCACAAATAAAAATATTTTTTTCATAAATATATTTATATTAATTTTTTTTACTCCTCAAACGGCATCCAGCTAAACACTTTCTTGCCAACATGGTTAAGAAGCACAACTACATGCTTATCTTGTATTTCTACTCGGTAGTCTTTGTTTAGGTATTGGTAACTGGTTTGTTTTTCTAAGGTAAAGGTATTCTTGGTAGGATTAAAGCTATATACTCTAAAATAAACTGTTTCTCCTCTTTGGGCGGATATTACTATTTCTTCGGTGTTTGTTTGGTTGTTTAAATTGCCTATGGCGGGTTTTCTCCAATGTAATCTCGGTGATAGCCTTTCCTTCTTTAGAATATCTCCATTGGTATTATACATATGCATAGTAAAACCGGATCTTCTTTTTATGGC
>JBAZVM010000013.1:0-7902 GCA_041660885.1 Patescibacteria group bacterium
AGAAAAGAAACAATTATCAAAAACCGCTTGGCTATTTATTATCAACCTTTTCATCATAGTCGGTCTGGCCATTTTCATCTTCTTCTTCATGCAGAGAAAGAAAATGAAGTTGGCGAAGAACAAACAAAACTAAAAGTAATCAATTGAACATTTTTATCTGCTCGACAAAAGTCATTTTTTTTGTTATAATTATGTTATATTAAATAATATAAAAATAAATAATATGTTTAAAAGCTATATAGCAAAGCTCGCAATATTTGTGAGTTTTTTTTGTTTTCCGGCAATTCTTTCAGCAGAAAATATCAGTCTGCGTGAGTTTGTAGAATATAGCGGTGAATCAGCGAGCAGCGCTGCCGGCGGTTCTATGGCTGCCGGAGATATTAATGCCGATGGTTATAGCGACCTTATTATAAGTGCTGGTTATTTTAATAACGGAGTTATTGTATCTGCCGGCGCGGTTTATTTAATTTACGGACAAAATGATTTATTATTAAGTTCTTCTTTATCCTCAGCCATTCGTTTTACCGGAGAAGACGAATATGACAGTGCTGGCTGGTCGGTTTCCAGCGGCGATATCAATGGAGATGGTTATGACGATATTATAATAGGTGCTTCAGGTGTAGAAGACGCTATTGATGGTTCTGGCTCGGTTTATCTTATTTATGGTCAAGCTGAACATTTAACTAGCTCTTCTTTATCTACCGCAATTGAATTTACAGGAGAAAATTTGCAAGATCATGCTGGCGTCTCCGTCTCCAGCGGCGATATTAACGGAGATAGCTATGACGATATTTTTATAGGAGCTCGATCTAACAATGGATCTTTTACCGGCGCGGGCGCGGCTTATCTTATTTATGGCCAAGCGGAAAATTTAACCGGTGCTTCTTTATCCTCTCCATTAATTGTAAAATTCACCGGTGAAGCGGAATATGATGATGCTGGTGGGTCTGTTAGCGCCAATGGTGATGTAAATGGAGATGGTTATAATGATTTATTAATTGGAGCGAGAAGAAACGGCGAAGTGGCTGACAACGCCGGAGCGGCTTATCTCATCTATGGCCAAGCCGATCATTTGGTTAACGCTTCATTATCAACTGCTATTAAGTTTACCGGTGAAGCGGAAACCGATGATGCCGGAGACGTAGTTCATTTCGCTGGAGATGTGAATAATGACGGTAAAGACGAAATATTAATCAGCGCCAAAGGTAATAACGCCAACGGTGTATCGGAAGCTGGCGCGGCTTATCTTATTTATGGCCAAGCGGAACAATTAGTCGGCGCTTCATTATCAACTGCTATTAAATTTACTGGTGAAGCGGAAGACGATTTTGGCGGATATCCGGCAACCGCGGCAGGGGATGTTAACAATGATGGATTTGGAGATTTAATATTTGGCGCGTATGGCAATGACACGGCAGGGTTAAATGCCGGAGCCGCTTATCTTATTAACGGTCAAGCCGAACATTTAACCAGCGCTTCCTTGTCTACTGGTTTAAAATTTACAGGTGAGGCAAGCAGCGATTATAGCGGCTTTCCCGTGACTACAGCCTCCGACGTGAATAATGACGGTTATGATGATATTTTAATTACTGGGTACTTAAATGATGATGCCGCCTTAGATGCTGGTGCGGCATATCTTGGCTATGTATATGTAGATGCCGATCATGATGGTGTTCCAGGCAATGCTGGATTGCTGGACGGAGCAGACACCAACGACAACGATCACGATAACGACGGTAGCGAAACAGGTACAGACTGTAATGACGATGATTCTACAATCTCTGCCAATCAAACCTATTATCAGGATAGCGATGAAGATACTTTAGGAAATATTTTAGTTACCACTTCAGTTTGTTCTCTAGTTGCACCTGCTGGTTACGTAGTAAATAGCAGTGATCCTAACGATACCATAAAACAGCATCCTATTTACTACACCAACGATGTAAATGAAGACGCTAACTTAAAATCAGTAGCTGGCGCTACTAATGGCCGAGTTAAAGTCACTTATGATGACGATTCCATTTATTATTTTACTGTTTATAGTATAACTTCAAAATCAAAAACCAAAGTAAAACAATATAATCAAACAGGTTATTATTTGGTATTACAACCTAAAGCTAAAAAGTTAGCTATTCTTAACGTATACACCGGAGAAGTACTCTCTAGAAAAGTATTATCTAAAAAAGCCAAATATAAATATAATTCTTTAAAAATATTTACCCTAAGAAACAAGAAATGGGCGACAATAACGGCCAAAAATAAAAAAGGCAAAGTTAAATTATCTGTAGTGAGAATAAAAATCGCTTCTGAAAGTTTAGGCAAAAAAGCGCAAGTCACTCTGGAAAACAAGAAAATAAAACCCGCTAAAACGAAAAGAAATCATAATACTATTCTATTGAGAAGCAAGAATAATAAAATATTAAATAAATATTTATTAACTAAAAAAATAAATTTAAGAGAAATATAAAATGAAAAAATTATTATTATTTTTACTACTGGTTTTGCCATTGGCCGCGTTTGCCGATGATGAATACAATTTATCTCTTTTTGAAGAATTCACTGCTGAAAGCATCAATAGCAATTATTCCGGGAACTCTGTTTCTTCCGCAGGAGATGTTAATGGCGACGGCTACGAAGATTTTTTAATTGGGTCCAATGGCGTAGACGATAGTTATCAAGATGCCGGCGCGGTTTATCTTATTTACGGATCCGCAACTCCGCTAACCAGCGCATCTCTTTCTACTGCCGTGGAATTTACCGGGGAAGTGGCGGAAGATGATGCAGCGTATTCCGTGGCATCGGCAGGGGATGTAAATGGCGATGGCTATAGCGATATTTTAGTTGGCGCTCCGTATAATGATGATGCCGCCAGCGCTGCCGGAGCCGCGTATCTTATTTACGGATCCGCAACTCCGTTGACAAGCGCATCTCTTTCTACTGCCGTGGAATTTACCGGAGTCACTGCTGGCGATGAGGCGGGATATTCCGTAGCCTCGGCCGGAGATGTAAATAACGACACCTATGATGATATTTTAGTAGGCGCTCCATATAATGTTAGCCACACTTACCTTATTCTTGGATCGGTCACTCCGCTGGGAGGTGGGTCTCTTTCTACGGCCGTGATATATACGGAAGAAGCAGTCGGCGATATGTCCGGATATGCCGTGTCTTCAGCCGGTGATGTTGATAACGATGGCTATGACGACATTTTAATTGGCGCTCCTTATCGTGGAGCCACCGATACTGGATCGGCTTATTTAATTTGGGGGTCCGGTTCTCCTTCCAGCGTGAATCTCTCCACGGCCGTGGAATTTACTGGCGTGGGAAATAATTCTTATGCCGGTAATGCAGTCGCCTCGGCCGGAGACGTTGATAACAATGGCTATGACGATATATTGATTGGTTCATCATACTATACCGGAGCAATCGGTACTTGGGCCGGCGCGGCTTATTTGCAATATGGTGCGGCCGTCAGACTCGCGGGCGGCTCTTTAAATTCGTCAGTAAGATTTACGGGAGAAGTAGACCATAATCGTGCCGGCAAATCAGTTTCTTCGGCCGGAGACGTTAATAACGACGGGTATGATGATTTTTTAGTGGGTGCTTTCACTTATTCGACCGGCGATGCCGGCGGCGCGGCTTATTTAATTTACGGATCAGGCACCCCACTCGTAAACGCCTCTCTTTCCACGGCTGTAAGATTCACAGGCGAAGTGGTGAGTGATGGCGCCGGCTTTTCCGTTTCTTCCGCCGGAGATGTAAATAATGACAACTATTATGATTTTTTAATAGGTGCTCCCTATAAAGACGATACTGGTCGGGAAGCCGGATCAGGGTATTTAATATATGGCCAAGCAGCCGCAATAACCGGCAGATCCTTATCAGCTGACATAGAATTTACGGCGGAAACGCATATTGATTACCAAGCCGGCATCATGGACAATGCCGGCCAATCCGTGTCTTCCGCTGGAGATGTAAATGGCGATGGTTATGATGATTTTCTAGCCAGTGCTCCTGATTATAACACTGCCGGAGCCGGTGGCATGGTATATCTGATTTATGGTTCCGGAACGCCGCTTACCGGGGATCAACTTTCCACGGCTGTAGAATTTACGGGAGAAATCAGTGCCGGTACTTCCGTAGCTTCTGCCGGAGATGTTGATAACGACGGCTACGACGATATTTTAATCGGCGATGAGGATGGTAACAATACCGATGGTGCAGTCTATTTAATATATGGATCAAGTTCTCCGCTAGCAAGCTCCGCGCTTTCCACGGCCGTAAAATTTTCCGGTATTGAAGATGCCAACGAAACTGCCGGTAAATCTGTCGCCTCGGCCGGAGATGTAAATGGCGATGGTTATGATGACATATTAATAGGAGCTCCCGAGGCTTATATTGATCCAGATGAATATACTGCTTATGCCGCGGGCGCGGTTTATCTTATTTACGGATCCGGCACGGACCTTACAAGCTCTTCTCTTTCCGATGCTATCAGGTTTACCGGTGAAGTAGAATCTGATTATGCCGGTTATTCCGTTTCCTCTGCCGGAGACGTAGACGGAGATGGCTATGACGATATTTTAATCGGGGCTGAAGAGGAATATGATGATGATGGCTATGGTTCAGCGTATCTTTTATATGGATCCAGCACACCGTTTGTCAGCGCATCACTCTCTACGGCTGTTAAATTCACCGGTGAAGATACATATAATTATGCTGGTTATTCCGTTTCTTCCGCCGGGGATGTTGACGCGGATGGTTACGATGATTTTTTAATAGGTGCTAACGGAGCCGATTCTTATGCCGGCGCTGCATATCTTATCTACGGCCAAGCAACGAATCTAAGTAATGATTCATTATCAAACGCTATTAAATTTTCCGGTGAAGCGGCTGGTAACGATGCTGGCCATTCAGTCTCCTCTGCAGGGGATGTAAATAATGACAGCTACGATGATATTTTAGTGGGTGCTCCATATAGCAGTACTGGCGCGGCTTATCTTGTTTATGGACAAGAAACGAATCTTAGCGATGATTCTTTATCAAACGCCATAAAATTTACCGGCGAAGCCGCGGGCGATCAAGCTGGTATATCCGTCGCTACGGCCGGGGATGTAGATGGAAATGGCTACGACGATGTTATTATTGGGGCCGATTATAATTGCGACGCGGGTATTGATGGCGGTGCTGTTTATCTCGGTTACCTTTTTGCGGCCACGGACGGCATACTTGGCGAAGCCGATATCATTGATGATGATCACGACGGCGTGGCAGCGGGCGTAGATTGTAACGATGACGATCCGAACGTTTCGGTAAACCAAACCTATTATATTGATAGCGATGGCGACGGCTACGGCAATACCACAACAGCCTCCATTTGCGCCGCAACTCCGCCAGCTGGTTATTCTTCAAATAATACCGACTGTAACGATTCTGATAGCGCGGTTAATGCCAATCAAACATATTATTTGGACGCGGACGGAGACGGTTTAGGTGATCCAAATAATTTTGTTTTAGTATGTTCAGCCACTCCTCCGGATGGTTATGTGGCTAATGACGATGAGACAGACGATGGAACCGGTGGGGAAGAGGAAGAAGAGCCGGAAGAAGAAACCAGCGTGGAAATAGGGGGAGACGGCATAGATAACGATGGCGACGGCGTAATAGACGAAGCGAACTCCCTTTCGGAAAACGGTGTTCACCCCATTTACGGAACAATAGATCCATCGGACCAAGAAGCTTATCTAAACTCCATTATTTCCGTGAGAGGTTATACCAATGGCAATATTTTAGTAACCTATAAAGATAACTCTGTTTATTCATATAATATCTATTCCATAGTTTCAAAGAAAAAGACTAAAGTAAAACAATACCAAAATACCGGTTATTACCTCGTGCTTCATCCTTGGGGCAAGAAATTAGCTTTGGTGAATGTATATAACGGGGAAGTGCTTTCCAGAAAATTATTATCCAAAAAAGTTAAGTTCAAGAATAACGCCATAAAGATTTATACAATGGCTCATTCCAAGTTCGCGACAATCATTTCCAAAAAGAAATTGAAAGTAAGGCTTTATGTGGTTAAGATAAAAATAAGCGAAACTAAATTAACTAAAAAAGCCAAAGCTATTACAGAAAGCGCCAAAATTAAAATCAAGAAAACTACCAAAAAGAAGAATTCCATTTATCTTAATAATCAAAAAGGAAAGCATATCAGAGAATATCAGTTGTCTTACTTGAAGAAGAAGGCCAAGTATAAATTATATTTAGTTAAATAATTATTATTAAATATTATGAAGAAATTATTGGCATTTTTTTTCTTAGCTTTCCCTTTGGTCACATTCAGTCAGCAAGAATTTGAATTATCTTCATTAATTAAATATACCGGAGAAACTTTAACAGATGCCGCGGGCGAGGTTGTTTCTTCTGCCGGCGATGTTAATGGCGATGGTTATGATGATTTTTTAGTCGGGTCCGCGACCAATGCTGAGGGCGGTGAATCTAGCGGAGCGGCGTATTTAATTCTAGGGCAAGAAGATTTATTATCCGGCGGTACTTTGTCTTCAGCAAATACCATTAAATTTTTAGGGGAGGATGCGAGTAATGCCGCTGGTACTTCCATCGCTTCCGCAGGTGATGTTAACGGCGATGGTTACGACGATATTTTGATAGGCTCTCCAGCCAATACAACTAAGGGCGCGGCTTATTTAATTTATGGCAGCGCGTCTTTAAACGATACTACTTTATCCGCAACCACGGCTGTAAAATTTACCGGAGAAACAGCAGTTAGCAGTACTGGCGATAAAGTCGCTTCCGCAGGCGATGTTAACGGAGATGGCTTTGATGATATATTGATCGGCGCTTACGCTGAGTCGGGAGGGGGCAATGTGGCTGGTGCGGCTTACCTTGTTTATGGCCAAGCAACTGAATTGTCAGACATCACTTTATCCGCGGCAACTACTGTAAAGTTCACCGGTGACGGCGAATGGAATTTGGCTGGCCATTCTGTTTCCATGGCCGGCGATGTAAATGGAGACGGATACGGCGATATTTTAATTGGAGCTAACGGCAATAGTGACAACGGTATGTTTTCCGGCGCTGCATATCTTATCTACGGCCAGGCCGCCGAATTGTCAGACATTACTTTATCCGCGGCTACGACAGTCAAATTTACCGGCGAGGCTGCTACCAATTATGCCGGCAGAGTCGTGGCTGCCGCGGGCGATGTAAATGGTGATGGTTATGACGATATTTTAATCGGCGCGGATGGTAATACTGAAGGAGGTGAAAATGCCGGCGCGACTTACCTTGTCTACGGCCAGGCCGCTGCATTATCGGACATAACCTTATCCTCAACCAACACCGCCAAGTTCATAGGAACCGCTAGCGATGGCATTGGAGGAGCTGTTTCTTCAGTTGGAGATATTAATCATGACGGCTATGATGATATAATAATTGGCGCGCAACTAAAT
The DNA here is from genome assembly GCA_041660885.1 of Patescibacteria group bacterium. Classification (GTDB taxonomy): domain Bacteria; phylum Patescibacteriota; class Patescibacteriia; order UBA9570; family JAHJKD01; genus JBAZVM01. The sequence continues at coordinate 7,470 of JBAZVM010000013.1, forward strand.
AGTATTAATGCTTATTCCGCCGGGGCAGTTTATATAATGTATGGCAGCACCTCTTTAGATGATACTACTTTATCCGAAACTACTGCTTTACAATTTCTTGGAGAAGCGGAAGAAGATGACGCCGGCCAATCTGTTTCTTCCGCCGGAGATGTTAATAATGATGGATACAATGATTTTTTAATAGGAGCAGATGGTAATAGTGATGGCATTAATTATACTGGCGCTGTTTATTTGGGCTATTTATTTTTAGATGGTGATGGCGACGGAGTAACTGGTGCAGATGGTTTAATGCCGGGTACAGACTGCAACGACGCTGATGCCACCGTATCAGCTAATCAAACCTATTATCAAGACTTAGACGGCGACGGTCTTGGCAACGCTTTAGTTACCACCTCAGTATGCGCTTCTGTGCCACCGGCCGGATATGTCACCA
>JBAZVM010000014.1:0-7001 GCA_041660885.1 Patescibacteria group bacterium
GGAATAAAAAAGAGCAAAAAACAAAAAAATAAAAAGAGCTATAGAATAGCGGGTTTAAAAAAACATAAACAAGATAATGAAAAAGTGAAGAAATGTCAATAGATTAGAGAAGCTGCGTTTATACGGATAAGAAGGCGAGAATATATATTCTTGCCTTCGTTTAATGGGTAAAATGTATTATTTGGCTATATATACCGCTTCGGGTGTTTCTTCGGATACTTGTTTGGGCTCATCAGGTTGGCGGCTGGGATCAACTACAAAAGATACATCACCTATTGTGTAGCTGCCAACAGGTAACCAGCCATAATAAACGGCACCGGGCGTTTTTAACATTTGTCTGGCATAGGTATATGCCTGGCTTTTGTCTCTGGCAAAGGGGGGCTCCGCAATCTGTAATACTAATTCACCTTCGGAGGCATTTTTGATTATTACGCGGCCGTAATCCAATTCAACTGCGTCCATATTATGGCTAAGCTCTGGGTTTTCCCCTTGTTCCGCTCTGGCTGCCTGAGCCAACTTTAACCGTTTATATAATTCTTCCGTGTCTCCAATATCGCGAGCGGCTTGGGAAGCCAAGTAATAAATTTCCGATGGTATGGGCAGGCTAAGTTTCAATAGCGTTCTGTATTTCTCTTCTATCCCTCCCCATTCGTTTTTAGTAGATAATCGTCCAATCTCTTCTATCAGTCTCAATGATTCCGCTTTTTTTTCTTCTGGAGTCATGCGCTCTAGGGCTCTTTCCGTTTCCGGATGCAAAGTAATTACTTGCCCGGCTAATCTCATTTCCTCCACTTGTTGGCGCAGTAAGTCTTGCTCGGTGGGTATCACTTCTGCTTTTTTATCTAAATATGCCAGGTTCCTTGCATGTCTTGCTTCATAAGCTTCTTTACGCGCTTTTATGCGCTCATCCGCCCGGGTTTCCTTGCCATTATATTTTATCATCGCATTCCAGCGTCTCTCATCTGTTGGCCACCAATCTAAAGCATATCCCTTACCATCCCAATCACGATAATCCATAAATTGATATCGTGTGATCATTCCATCTTCAAAGGTATGGTCTGCGCGACTATAAACACCCTTATCTGAAAATAAATAGCTAGCCGTACGCTCTGGATTATACCAAATGTCATCTTCCTCTTTTGTTAAATTATGCGATGTTATAAAATTTTCCTTTTTTTCCGAAACGGTTAATTCTCTAGCCGCTTCTTCTTCTACCGGTGCCGGCTGTTCCGCTTCGGTTTCTTCAATGATTTTTGCCGCGTGCCATTCTTCTTCGGTGCAATCTTGCCAATTTCCATTAGGCAATTGGTCTATCTGCATATAACCGAAAGTATCGTCGTTGCCTCGATAAAAAATTTTATCCTTGGTAATTTTGTAAATTCTGGAAGGACTTTCTCCCACCCAGCGCTCGTTCGAGTAGGCTAACTGATAATCGATAATAAATTGGCGGACCGATTCCGGGTATTTTTCTAATAATTTTTCCGGAAGAGGCGCTTGGATTTTTCCTTCCGGTATTGTTTCTTCTTTTATTTCAGGCTGAGGGAGAGGAAACTCGTCTACATCCGCAACCGCGGGCGGCTGCTCCACTTCCGGAACAATTTCAGGAGCTGCTTCCGCTACGGGCTCTGTGGGAATTTCTGAAGATACAGTTGTCTCTCGAATAATTTGAACTGGCTGGCCAGGGACAACTACAAAATGATTTTCTCCAAAATCATATTCTCCGGCCGGCAATAATACTTCCACCGTATCCCCTATTTTTTTATTCGCTTCCATGGCCCAATACGCCACCCAACGCTGTATTGGATCTTCCGGCATTAGCGCGGGAAGCAGGGGTTCTTGATCTTCCTCATATTTTTTTTGTTTTATTAAAATTACCCGTCCATACGTTGCGTCTATGGCTTCGAGCTCCGCTTTGGCTTTTAAATATTCATCGCTTGAAGAATCAACGCCTTGGCTGTTCAAAGCAAGCGTAAGACGCTCTCTCTGCGTAACAACATCGCCAAAACCAGCCGCGGCGTTCGCGGCGTATTGGTAATCGCTTAATGCCAAGGGCAGTTTTAAATACTGCATTTGTTGGAATACCGCTTCGGTTTCTTCCCTTTTTAAACCGGCATCAAGCTCTCTGATCTTATCTTGGAGCAAAGCATATTTAATATATCTATCCGATTCTTTTAATTCTTTAATCATTTCCGGCGTTAAAAACCGCGCATAATAGTCGTGCCTGGCTTTATCGGATTCTTTCAACAAAGCGGCTATTTCCCTTTCTTCCGGAGTTTCCGGCTTTGGCGGTTTTTCCGCTTTCTGCGGTTTTCCCATGGCTTTTATAACTTCCGGCGGCGTGGCCACGACTTCTACGGTAGTATCTTCTCCTGTATTTATAATTTTAGCTGGGGTAGCCTCTCCGGTTTCAGCTTGGCTATCCATAATTTCTTGCATTTGTGCTTCTACCGCAGCCTCGGCTTCTTGCCTTAAGCGCTCCTCTTCCTTCGATAATGGTTCAACTGCCGGCGTTGATTCTGGTGGCGTTTCAGGTGGCGCAACAACATCGACCGGAGTTTCCTCCGCTGGTTTCCGCACGGAAAGCCAATCTTGCTCTGTTTTTGTCTCCCAGCCCGTCTGCAGCTCTTTCCATTTTATATCGTAAGGCAAGAAAAAATAGGCATGATTAGTTTCATTGTCCATTTGGGATACCTGATGAGAATAAACGCCTTGCTCGGTAAAAAAATATTCATTTCCTGCGATTTCGGGATTACGCCAGAGACCGTCTTCTCCCTCAACTAAACCGCTATCGGCTATAAAATCATCTCTTTTTTTTCTATCCGATATTTTTTTATCTTCTTGCCTAATTTCTGCACGCGCGTCTTGTTCAGCTTCATGGATTCTATGCACTTCTTTTCTCATGGCTTCATTATCTTTTCTTTCTTCTATTCCCTCTAATATTCGTTGGCTTTGTTCAAGCGCTCTCTGCTCCTCTTGCGCGCGTATATCTTCGGGCAAAGGTTCTACTGGAGTTTCTTCAACGGGTTGCTCTATTGGTTCCCTCGCGGCTTGTTTTACTTCTTTGGCCGCTTCTTTTTGCGCTTTGGCTTCGGCTTTCATTCTTTCCGCGTAACCGGGAATAGCGCGCCTCATTAAAGTCTCTTGCTGCGCCCTTTGGCTTTTCGTTATTCTGCTTCGGTCTTTAGCTAAACGCGCTTGCATGCGCGCTTGTTCCGCCATCATTTTTTCCTGTTGCCTCTCCATTCTTTTCATTTGTTCCTGCGCCGGTGATGGTTCCGGCGGTTTTGGTTTTCTTGCGTGAGCTTCCGGAGCCGACATTAACGAAGCACCCAATAACGCTCCGCTTATTATTCCTTTGAACCTTGACATATTTTAGAATTTTAATATTTTTTTAGCTTCTTCCCATTCTTTTCGCGTACACATGCGCCAATGATTATTTGGTTGGTGTCCGTCCCAATCCGGTATCTCCGCGTAACCATAATAAGGATGATCCGCGTAATAAACACGATCTTCAGTAATTATATATAATCTGGGCGGATTGCCGCCTTCCCAAAGCTCATTTTTTAATACCAAACGATTGTCAGCTATAAAATTGCTGACTTTTTCATCATTAGCCGATTTTTGAGTGGCTTTTTGCCATTGCCATTCCAATGCATCAGCTGTGTCCACCGCTAATAATTCTGCTATATTTCGTGTTTTAGCAATTGTTTTTGCCATAAGTACCCTTATTATAGCATTATATTTAAAGCACTAGAATTTTCAGCACCAAGCTATAGAAAAAATCAAAAATCCAGGAAAAAATGGAGCTGCCGAAAAAAATAAAAATCAATAATATCCAGGTGCCGTAAGTTTCTAAAAAAATAATTACATTGCGGTATTTATAAGGTAAAAAAGTATAAAGCACCTTAGAACCATCCAAAGGAGGTATAGGCAAAAGATTAAAAAGCATTAAAATTAAATTGATCTGAATCAAGGATACTAAAAAAGTAATAAGCAAATTATCCGGGCTTAAATTGGAAAATAGAATTACCAATTTTAAGACCAGGCCGACTAGAACAAGCAAGATAAAATTAGAGCATGGGCCGGCTAAAGCCACGATGGCCGGACCAAAACGTTTATGTTTTAAATTATAAGGATTAAAAGGCACGGGTTTGCCCCAACCAAAACCAACCACGATAAGTAAAATTAAACCAACCCAATCGATATGCGCCAGAGGATTAAAGGTTAAGCGGCCGGAAAGCTTGGCCGTGTCGTCTCCTTCTAAGTAACCGGCCATGGCATGAGAAAATTCATGTACGGAAATGGCGATGATCACGCATAATACCCACACGAAGAAAACTTCGGGTTGAGTAAACAACAAACTTATAAGCATTGACTTAAAAAATTATATTTGTTAGATTATATCAGTCTTTTAATTATTAAACATTATTCTTGATATGTCAAAGAAACCGCACGCCAAAACTTGCGCCATTTGCGGCCGGGGCTACAACAAAGCCAACATCCGCAGCCACTCCAACATCGCCACCACAAAAAAGCAGCGTTTAAACTTGCAACAAGTGAAATATAAAGGTGTCCGCGTAAAAGCTTGCACCAAGTGCATAAAGACTATCGCGAAGAACGGAGCGTAGGTTTTAAAAAGCTTTCTCTTTTGCCCCCAATAAATTGGGGGCTTTTGATTTGAGTAAAAAAGAATTTTGCGATATAATAATAAAAATTAAACATTAAGCATATACTATGCGAAAAATTATTTATTTGGGCCTGATCTGCGCCATGGCCGTATCCTTTACCGGATGCTTTTTAACGGACAAAATTAAAGATCAAGTATCCGACAAAATCGGCGAAGAAATCGGAGAAAAAATAGTGAGCAGCGCCACTAATTCCGATGTGGAAGTGGATAACAACAAAGTAACCATCAACACTAACGAAGGAACCATGCAATGGGGCGAAGACGTTTCCTTGCCTTCCAATTTCCCGGAAGACGTCCCGGTTTATGAAAACGCCAGTGTAACCGCTTCATCAACCACGAATGATGATTCCTTTTATGTGACTCTAACTGCCATCGATACCTACGCCAATGTAAAAGCGTATTATGATGACGCCATTAAAGCCGAAGGCTGGACAATCGACAGCTCTTCCTCTTACAGTTCCAGCGGACAATCTTCCACTTACATCGCTTCTAAAGATAATCGTCAATTAACCGTTGGCTTATATGAATACCCCGGTGAAAACGACACCTATCAAATTACAATCGCCATCGATGTAATCACCAACAGCACGGAGGAATAAAAAATCTTCAAACAAACCCCGCCATGGCGGGGTTTTTGTTTTTTTACAATTCCGTTATTCTGAATGTTTTGTCGTAACTTTCTCCCCAATCAATGTATCGGTAAAACTTTTTAGTTACGCCGTTTTTAACTATTTTGATGCTGGCTTTATTATAAGGCCCGCCTTTTAAATGCGTGGCGCGAAAAATACCATTATCGTTTGTTTTGCCGCTCCAAATTTTTTCTCCGCTGTAGCGTTTTATAGTTACCGTGGCGTTTTTCACGAGATGATAATCATTATCAAAAACCCGGCCTTTCATTTTGCTGTAACTTTTTTCCGTGATTACTACCTGGCTAATTTCCGCCGTAGTTAAAGTAGAGCTGCCATTATTCACCCCAAAAATAATATCAATGCTTTTCCCGGCGTAAGAACTGATTTTTTCGGATTTTCCGCAATTCTCATTATTGTCCGAAGGGTACACATGCTCTCTTTGTAAAATTTCTCCGGTGGCGTGATCTAAAATGGAAAAAACATAATAATCGCTATCGGTTTCATCGCTCGTTTCAAAGGTGCAATTAAATTCTATATTCACCCATCCGGCATCTTCGGAAACATCCACGGTTTGTTTGGCTTCTTCATATTCTCCTTCCCCGCCCAAGCTTAAATAATGCCAGCCCCATACTTCATCAAACATGATGTTTTCACTTTCGCTGATATTGGTGCCTTCCCAGCTCGTTAAGCCGCTAGAGAAATCGCCGTTGTCTACGGCATTACGGTTGAAAACTTCGTCCGCCGCGAATACACATGGCGCGGCAAGCAAACCGCTAGCCATTAAAACACTTAGTAATACTTTTTTCATAATTATTGTATATTAAATTATTCGTTTACTCCTCAAACGGCATCCAACTAAACACTTTCTTGCCAACATGGTTTAGTAGCACTACTACATGCTTATCTTGTATTTCTACTCTGTAGTCTTTGTTTAAGTATTGGTAACTGGTTTGTTTTTCTAAGGTAAAGGTATTCTTGGTAGGATTAAAGCTATATACTTTAAAATATACTGTTTCTCCTCTTTGGGCGGATATTACTATTTCTTCGGTGTTTGTTTGGTTGTCTAAATTGCCTATGGCGGGTTTTCTCCAATGCAGTTTGGGGGATAACCTTAATTTATCTAAAATATCTCCATTGGTATTATACATATGCATGGTAGAGCCTGATCTTCTTTTTATAGCTAAAACATAGGTAGTGTTCTTTATGGCAACTAATCTTGCTATTACTCCTCCTTCTAAAAAAGCTTTCCAATGATTTAACTTAACATTGTTAATGTCATAAAGACTAACGACACCCGCTCCTTTCTTTGTTCCTCTTGCGTATACCGCGTCTTCATTATACTTTTCATAATCATTGGCTACGTATCCTTCTGGAGCTATGTTTGAACAAAGAGATAAAGTTTTATCTGGATTGCCTTTGTCATCATTATCTCCATCTTTGTAATATGTTTCTTCTTCTGAAATAGTATTATCATCGTCATTACAATCATTAGCTGTGTTTACCCCGTCATTATCATGATCAATATCGTTAATATCCGTATTATTAGTAACATACCCTGAAAGAACAGTACAACTGTCTAAATCTACTAAACTATTACCTAAACCGTCTAAGTCATTATCTTGATAATAGGTTATCTCACTTCCCACATTAATATCATCATCATTACAGTCTATATCTGTTTCTAT
>JBAZVM010000015.1:0-4201 GCA_041660885.1 Patescibacteria group bacterium
AAAGAACAGTACAACTGTCTAAATCTACTAAACTATTACCTAAACCGTCTAAGTCATTATCTTGATAATAGGTTATCTCACTTCCCACATTAATATCATCATCATTACAGTCTATATCTGTTTCTATTCCATCATTATCATGATCATTGTCATTGGTGTCTGTACCGGTTGAGAGAATGGAAGGACCAAGTAGGCCGTCGTGGTCTGCGTCTATATAGAGGTAACCGAGGTAGGCGGCACCGGAGAAATAGCCAGCTTCGAAATTACCATATGCTCCTACTAAAATATCATCATAGCCGTCGCTATTAACATCTCCGGCAGAAGAGGCATTATAAGCCCAATCGAAAGCCGCTTCACCGGTAAATTTAAAGTTGGCTTCAGCTAAATTAATAGTACTAGAATATAGAGTTTCTTGACCATAAATAAGATAGACAGCACCAGCATAATTATCAACCCCATCCGCGCCTATAAGAATATCATCATAACCATCGTTATTAACATCTCCCGCGTTAGAGACAGAATAACCAGCATCGTCATAAGGCGCCTCACCGGTAAATTTGACATCCGCATCAGATAAACTGATAGTACCCGAATAAAGCGTGGCTTGACCGTAGATAAGGTAAGCGGCGCCGGTATAAGAATCGGCTCCGTTAGCACCTATTAAAAAATCATCATAGCTGTCATTATTCAAGTCTCCAACAGAAGAAACGGACCATCCAGCATGATCACCAGCCGCCTCGCCGGTAAATTCAGCGTCTGCGTCCGCCAAACTAATAGTACCAGAATATTTTATGGCTTGACCGTAAATAATATAAGCTGCGCCAGCAAGTGCGCCACCATCATCATTGCTATCAGCGCCGATTAATATATCATCATAACCATCATTATTAACATCACCTGCGGAAGCGACAGACCAACTAATAGAATCACCAGCTACCTCGCCGGTAAATTCAGCGTCCACAGCAGCTAGACTGATAGTACCCGCGAAAGGAGTTTCTTTACCGTAAATAAGATAATCCGCGCCGGCAACGGAACCGCCGTCATCATTACCGTACGCGCTTATTAATATATCATTATAACCATCATTGTTCACATCCCCGGCGGAAGAAAGTGCAATGCCAGCGCAATCACCTTCTGCTTCACCGGTAAATTTAGCATTAGCAGTGGATAATTTTATAGTGTCGGCATATGGCGTACTTTGACCATAAATAAGGTAAACGGCGCCAGCAAATGTTCCTGCTAGATCGTTACCATAAGCGCCCACTAAAATATCATCATAGCCATCGTTGTTAATATCTCGAAGAAGAACAACATTAGCTCTATCACCATCTGCTTCACCTGTGAATTTTGCATCCGCATCGGATGAAGAAAAGCTGGTTAAACTTTCAGCTTGTCCGTAAATAAGATACGCCGCGCCAGAATATATACCGCCGTCATCATTGCCATACGCGCCCACTAAAATATCATCATAGCCATCGTTGTTAATATCTCCAGAAACAGAAGTATTCATGCCAATATTGTCACCAGCCGCTTCACCTGTAAACTTCTCAAACAAAGACAAACTGTATTCTTCTTGGGAAAAGGTGGCTAAAGGGAAAACCAATAGCAGAAATAGTAATATTTTTTTCATTTATATTTCTTTCAACTTATATTTCTTAGTTAACAAATATTTTGCCATTATTTTATTATTCTTGTTTCTGAAGAGCACGGTATTTTTATTTCGTTTAGTCTTTGCCGGCTTTATTTTTTTATTTATTAAAGAAACTTGCACTTTCTTTCCCAGAGTTTCTTCGTTTATTTTTATTCTTACCAAAGATAATTTTACTTTTCCTTTTTTATTTTTAGCCGTAACTACCGCCCATTTTTTATCTCTGAGAATAAAAATCTTTAAAGACTTGAACTTAAAATTATTTTTAGCAAGTTTCTTTTTAGAAAGGACAGTAAGAGCATTAATATCTATTAGAGCCAAGCTTTTTGCTTTAGGATGCAGGGCTAAATAATAATTATCTTGATACTGCTGTAAAGTAATATTGCCAGAGCCGATATAATTAAAAATATCAATAACCGCAGTTTCATTATTTACATAAGTAATAGTAATATCGCCATTACTCCCGGCAGTAACAGTAGAAATGTCTTTGATGGTATCATTAGTATCATTACTGTTAGTAACATATGCCACCGGAGGAGTTAAAGAACAAACGGAATTGGCTATTAAAAAATTTCCCAGACCATCACCATCGCTGTCTTGGTAATAGGTTTGATTGGCGGATATAGCGGCGTCGTTATCATTACAATCGGTGCCATCAAATACGCCATCCGTGCCCGGTACGCCATCTAAATCATTGTCCATGTAAAAATAAGCCAAATACGCTTTTCCCGCGTTAGATAAAGTATCCGTGTCCGCTGTCCAAGCGCCGAATAGCACTTCTTCATAGCCATCGCCGTTTAAATCTCCAGCTCTTTCCGCGTCAGAACCAAAATAATCCCCGACTCGTTCGCCAATATATTTGACGCCGTTGATGGTAGTACCGATATCTGATAAAAGCACGGGGCTGGTTATAGTTTGATCTCGATAAATCATGTATACGGCGCCGTAATCATCATCGGCTGTTCCACCGCTGTCATATTTTAAAGCGGTAACAAAGTATTCGTTATATCCGTCATTATTAATATCCGCCGCGGTGAACCAGTTGCCCGCTTTATCGCCGGCGCCTTCTCCGATAAATTTTATGCCGTTGATACTGCCGCCAACATCGCTTAAGGCGTAAACGCCGGAATAGCGAACAGCTTGCCCGTATATTAAATATCCGAAACCAACATCTGTATTCCCACTATAATCCGCTTGCAAGGCAAAAATATTGAAATCCCCATAATCATCTTCATTAAAATAGCCGCCGGACAAATCATTGGCTGACATATCATTTAGAGTTTCTCCGTAAAATTGAGCGCCGGCTATTGTTCCGCCCACATCCGCGATGTCTGCTGGACTAGCCAAGCTTTGCCCGCCATAAATTAAATAAGTAATGCCCACATCCGCGATACCGCCGTAATGAGCATTGGTCGCGCCAAAAGCTACATCATCATATCCATCATTATCAACATCCCCCACAAACTCAATGGCTTTGCCGAGTTTGTCTCCGGCCGCGGTACCAGTAAATATTATGCCTGCAATGGATCCACCAACATTAGCCAGCGAATTTGATCCGGAAAATCGCGCGGAACCACCATAAATAATATAAACGGCCCCGCGTTGATATAAACCGACGCTATAATAAATTCCGCTTAATAAAAGATCGTTATACCCGTCATTATTAAAATCTCCGGCAGACATACGCGAACAAGATTGATCGCCGGTAGCGCTGCCGTAAAATTGAGCGCCGGCAATAGCCACCCCGATATCCGAAGCATTGATATTACTACTTAACGTTTGGCCGCCATAAAGTAAATAAGCCGTACCATTATTAATAAACCCGCCGGAATCCCCTCTTTCCGCGCCGAAAAGCAAATCGTCGATGCCATCGCCATCTACATCGCCCGCGTTTGTTACCCGCTTGCCCCAATAATCATCATTCGCGCCTCCGCCTTCACCAGAAATTTTTACATCGGCATCTGCCAATGAAATATCGGTAAAAGGAGTTTCATCGCCATATATTAAATAAACAGCGCCAATGGTATCGGTCCCTTCATATATCACGCCGAGAGCTATATCTTGGTATCCATCGTTGTTGTAGTCTATTGTTTCTACGCTAAAACCAGCGCCATCATCAGCAGCCGCACCATCGAAATGTATAAAGTCTGAAACATCGTCACCGTAAGAAATAATGGGGAAATAAAAAAATATTATTAATAATGCTGATGATAAATATTTTTTCATTTTTTATTTAAAATTATTTTTACTCCTCAAACGGCATCCAGCTAAACACGGTTTTGCCAATATGATTGATAAGCACTACTACATGCTTGTCTTGTATTTCTACTCTGTAGTCTTTATTAATGTTTTGGTAACTGGTTTGTTTTAATAAATGGAAAGTGTTCTTTTTAGTGTTAAAGCTGTATATGCGAATATACAGGGTAGAACCTCTTTGCGCGGTCACGGCAATCTCTTCCGTGTTGTTTGTATTATCAAGATTACCCACGGCTGGCTGGCGCCAGTGTAATTTGGGGGATAATCTCTTTTTAGCTAATATTTCTCCATTTACAT